>JBEKFD010000209.1:0-8293 GCA_050013495.1 Occallatibacter sp.
GGCGTCTGAAACTGCGATCAGTGCCTGCCTGGACAGAGTGCCCGGCAACTCCGCCTGCTCGCGCCCCAGGCGCGCCGCACTGAGGCGCTCGGTCAGTTCGAGCTCATAGATCTGTTGCGCCGCCTGCGCGTCCGGCTTGCCGCGGAGAGCAGTGACAAACTGCTCTAACTGCGCAACGGAGACCTGTCTGGCCGCGAGACCCGGCGCAGCCAATCCCGCCATCCAAAGCAGAAGCACCAGTTTCCGCATTGTGCCAACTCCTATTCGACCAGGTTCCCTTTCGACCGGGCTCGTTTCGTCTGGGTTGGGAAGATTCAGGAATGCGACCCTTCCATGGTAGCCGAGCGGACCCGTCAGGGCTTCGGCGCGGGACTGGGGAGCGGCGATACCGGATTCCCGTCCGTTTCTCCCGGAAGCAAACGCATTTCCGTATGAAACAGGTGATATTGAGCATACGCAACATCGTTCAGTTCGAGCTGAAACGGCAGTTGTTCGGCCTGCGGGAACTTGTAAACATCGTGGAGCAGATCCGAGCCTCGCGCCAGGGAGATAGCGACACTGCGACGCGGGCAGATGTAGGTCCTTCCGCCGATCTCTACGGGGCCGTACTCCACCAGCAGGTCCCCTCGGGCAATTGGACTGTTTGCATGCGGAACCGCAATCAGGGTCAGGCGCAGAATGGCCCCACTCGACTGATCCAGCCCGATCTCCCCGCGATAGGCGGTAATGGGCTGCAGGATTCCGGAGTCGATTGAACCCGCAACCGCATAATGCGATTTATCCTCCGGCACATCGTAATGGAAGACAGCGATGGGGGCGCCGGTTCCCTGCTCCCAATGGCTCCAGACGGGGTGATTGGCAAGAGCATCCTTCAGTACTACACGAAGGATGGGGCCGAAGACTCCCTGCACAGCCAACTGCTTTCCGCCGGGTCGAATACTCCTGGTCTCGGGACGGCCGCGCTCGATCTCTTCCTGGCCGCCGAGGAAACGCACCGTCGCGGTGTACCGGGACACCAGATGCAATTTCTGGCCGGAGGAGTCGGCGGCTGCGAGGCTCGAATCCTTGGAATTGGCCCCAGAGAACTGGATGGTCTCCTGCGTAGCGAAAAAGTCCGGAAGTTTGGACAGGGTCTCCTTTGCATATTTGGCGGTTTTTGCGAGCAGGACGTCCTGTGCAACGAGATCGGGAGCAGCCATCGCGGGAATCTCGGAGGGGGGAAGCTCAAGGAATGCCGATCGATCAGCCAGCGCAATCAGAGCCAGCCGGGATTCTTCTCCGGCCAGCTCGGCATTCAATCGCGCTAATCGAACGGTGCTAAGCCGCTCGGTGAGTTCCAACGAGGAGATTTGTTTGGCTATGTGCGCATCCGACTTGCGGTGGGCTTTGGCGATCGTCGTCTCCAGCTGATCCACGGTAACCTGGCCCGCCGCAAACACGGGCAGCGCGATCCATGCGGCCAGGAACATGAGCATCCACCTCTGCATCACGCAATCACCCTCCTGTTTTTGGCCGGTTCCGTCATCCGCAACTTAGATGCGCTTGGTCCGTGCGCGCCGCGGGCCGGGCGGGCAGGTCGACTCGCGAATCACCAGCTCCGGCAAAATCGGCACCGCGTCAGGAAAGGTGGCCTGACCGCGAATACGCTGCAGCAGAATCCGCGCCGCCACCGCGCCCATTTGATTAAGCGGCTGGCGGATGGTGGTCAGGCTCGGGTTATGGAAGGCCGCGCTTTGAATGTCGTCGAATCCGACCACCGACACATCTTCGGGAACGTGCAGTCCGTGGTCCATAAGAGCGCGGATGGCTCCAAAAGCGGACACGTCGTTGTAGCAGACCAGAGCGGTAAAGTCCACGCCGCGATTCAGCAGCTCGACAGCGGGACCAAAGCCCATCTCCGGCGTGGAAACCCGCACCTTGATGTCAACCATCAACTCCGCGGGAACGTCCAGCTTCAACTCCCGCGCCACCGCCATTTGGCATTCCCAGCGGTCATCGGCGTCGGAACTGTGGCTGCCCCCGCGCATGAAGGCGATCCTGCGATGCCCTAACTGGATCAAGTGGCGCAGCGCCAGTTCCGCGGCGCGGCGCTGATCGAGGACCACGTTCGTGACGCCCTCGATCTTGCGATGCCCAGCCACCGCCACCACGGGCAGTTTCAGGCTGTGCTCCAGCACCGTGTCAATCAGGACGAACCCCTCCACGCAGCGGTCAAGCAGCAAACGCGGGTATTCCTCGATCAGGTCGGGCTTGCGGCGATGGCTGGCGGTGAGGTAGAAGTAGCCCTCCTCGATCAGCAGTTCCTCCATGCCGGAAAGCACCTGGGTGACATAGTGGTCGTTCAGGTCAGGCACCAGCACGCCGATGGAGAAGGTTTGCCGCTTGCGCAGCGAGCGCGCGTAAAAGCTGGGCCGGTAGTCGAACTTGGCCGCAGCCGAGGTCACCCGGTCGCGGGTCTCCTGGGGGATGGAACGGACGCCGGGCGCGTTGTTCAGCACCAGCGAAATGGTGGCCGGAGAAAGATTCAGATATTCGCCGAGCGTGCGCAGGCTGATGGTCTGTCCTGGCTGCGGCTCGGTTCCGGGTCTGGCGCGCTTGGGCATGCACAACTGTTGTAACATTCTGCGCGGCTTGTGCACAGTGATGGCTGGTGTTTTCGCAGTCTGGCGGTGCGCGGCCGGGGCAGGTAGGAGCGCTACGGCTACGTAGGCAGCAGCGTAGCCAGGCGGCGCAGGCTGGCCATTACGTCCTCGTACCCGATGCCGAAGTCGATCAGGCAGGCAATCTCATCCACTCCACTTGTGTACAGACTTTCGGCCTGCGCGGCGCAATGTTCCAGCGTTCCAACGAAGCTCAACGGGCTGAGCAGATCGTTGTTCACCTGGGTCCGGATCATGATCTCGCTTTCCCGATCGTTCAGCTGCGAGAAACCCTTTTCCTCTTTCTTGCCCGCGGAATTGTCCCTCTGCATTTCGAGATTCACCTTGAGATAGCTGGTGAGCGCGGGACGAGCAACGCTGCGAATGGCCTCGCGATCCTCTCCGACAAAGGTGTGCGCCATCAGCGTGACGTGGCCCCGTTGGCCATGAAAGGACTGGAACGCGTCGCGATAGATCTTCACCTTGCGGACGAACTCCGCCAGGTCGTGACGAAGGGCGAAGTTGGCCGTGAGCACGTTGAAGCCAAGCTTTCCGGCCTGCAGAAACGTGTCGTCCGACTGGCCGGTGAGCCAGATGGGCAGCTCCTTTTGAATGGGCGCGGGCAGAATGCCAACTTCGGTTGCGATCCCTGCTCCATTCGCCAGCGAAACCTTTTCTCCCCGCCACAGCCTCCGGATCAGCTCGACCTTCTGGAACATGTCTTCGTAGCGGTCATTGTAAGCGCCGGGAGAAAGCACAAAGTCGTTCACATGCCAGCCGGAGGCGGCCGCGATGGCTACCCGGCCGTTGGAGAAGTTATCGATCATGGCCCACTCTTCGGCCACGCGCAGCGGGTTCTGCAGGGGTAAAACGACGCTGCCCGCGCGGATGCCAATACGGCTGGTCATGACCGCGAGCGCGGCTCCGGTAACGGTGGGACTACCGTAGAGCCCGCCAAATCGCTGAAAGTGCCGTTCCGGCGTCCACACGGCGGTGAACCCGTGCTGGTCGGCAAATCTTGCGGCGTCGAACAGCATTCGATAACGATCGTCCTGGCGTTCGGCGCAGTCCGCACTGAAGAAGAACAGGCTCAGTTCGGGTGTCATAGGTCCTCAGGCCCGAATCTAGTTTTTCGGATTTCGGTTACCGACAACTATATCTGCTGTTGTGAGACTTCGTGATCTTTTCCGCATCCCTTGCCCGGACGACGGTCGCGCTGCAAGGTCCCGCGTCTTAGCTGTTCAGGTGACGACGCAAATCCTCAGGGTGGTTGCAGTGGGCAAAGGCTGTATCTCGCGAGACTCGCCCCGCCCACACAAGCTCGGCCAGCGACTGTTCCATGGTCAACATGCCTTCGGCGCGGCCTGTCTCGATGTTGGCCCGCAGTTGATGGTCGTCTCCGCGGCGAATCAGATTGCGGATGGCGCTGGACGCAACCAGGATCTCCACCGCCGGGTAACGGCCTACCTCTTTTGCGGCCGGCAACAATTGCTGCGAAATCACTGCCAACAGCGCCAAAGACAACTGCTGGCGAATCTGCGACTGGTATCCGGATGGAAATGTGTCCAGAATGCGGGAGACGGTTTGCGCGGCATCGTTGGTGTGCAATGAGGTGAGGACCAGGTGGCCAGTCTCAGCCGCTGTCAACGCCGCGGCCATTGTGTCGCTGTCGCGCATTTCGCCCACCAGAATCACATCGGGGTCTTGCCGCAAGACAGCACGAACAGCGTTCGCGAAGCTGAGTGTGTCGGTTCCGAGCTCGATCTGCTCCACCAGCGATTTGCGATTGGTATGCTGATACTCGACCGGGTCCTCGATGGTGATGATGTGATCGCGACGGCTCCCGTTGATGCGGTCGATCAACGCGGCCATGGTGGAGGTTTTCCCGCTGCCTGTTGCCCCGGTGAGCAGCACCAGGCCCTGGCGGCGATCTGCCAGCAGGCCGAGCGATGCAGGCAGGTGCAGCGATTCGAGCGTGGGAATCTGCGCCGGCAGAAGACGGATGGAGGCGGCGAGCGTTCCCCGCTGAAAATGGAAGTTGGCGCGGAATCGACCGGTGGCTCCGCGCACAAAACAGAAGTCGACGCACTTTCTTTGCTGCAATTCGTCCACCTGGGCGGGCGACAGCAGGGGCAGCAGCAAGTTGCGAATATTCTCGGCTGAGAGGGCCGGCCCTGAGTCGGCCGCCAGCGCCCCATTGACGCGCAGCGTGGCCGGGGAGCCGGCAACAAGGATGAGGTCGGAGGCATTGCTCTGCACGGCGACTGCAAGAAGCTGGTCGATCGATCTCTTCTCGCCGGCCTTGGCTATGGTCGCAGAGCGGTTGAGCTGATCGACAAGCCTCGACAATTCAGTTTCGCGTTCATCCATCAAGGAATGATAAGAGTACGGCCCGTTGCGCGCAAAGCCGACGGCGAAGCCGGACATGCGCAGGCTGGTGGAGCGGTCAATAGCACGACGGTCTTAACCTTCGTAGCCCGGAGACCACGATGGGGCGGCTTTTCTGCTGCTGCTTTCCGCACAGCCGTGTGATTCGGCGTCTCCGCTGCCGGCAGCAAGGCAATTCGTTCTCAACCCATCTAACAAAGGTGTAATATTGGTTCCGGCTTCAAGCGATCGTGGTCAACAGTTCTGTTCGTGGAAACGTTACCAGGATTGGGGGATTTTGGGCTCTATGAAGAATCCGGGATGGTATGCGGCGGTGGGGTTGGGAACTTGCCTGTGCGTAGCGTTGACGGCATGCGGAGGCGGCGGAAGCAGTTCCATGGTAACGGGGCCAACGGGCCCAACGGTTACTTCGATCACCGTTACACCCTCGACCGCGACCATCGGAAGCCAGGTGCAGTTCGTGGCCACGGTGGCCGGCACCGGCAGCTTCAGCACCGGGGTCTCCTGGTCGATTCTTGGACCTCCAGGCAGCCAACTGAGCACCGGCACGCTGAGCACGACCGGGCTCTACACCACGCCTTATCCGGCGCCGGCTACCGTAACGGTTTCAGCCACCAGCACTGAATTCCCCGCGGTGGTGGGCAGCACCATCGTCACTCTTTCGCCGCCGGCTACGGCCGCGGGCCCAACCTTGACGGTGGACGCGGGCAACCCGACGCACGCCATCAGCCCTTACATCTATGGAATGGACGCCTACCTGCTCGACGGAACCGCCGCAGACGCCGCCGCCGTGGCGCCGACCAACATTACCATCGATCGCTGGGGTGGAGACTCCACCGAGCGCTACAACTACAAGCTGGACGTAACCAACGACATCTCCGACTATTACTTTGAAAACACGACGGGCAACAGCGGTGATGGATGGCTGGCGGTGTCGGGAACGAACGCATTCGACACCTTGGTGAATAGCAACAACAGCGCCGGAATCAAGACCCTGGGCACAGTGCCGGTGCTGGGATGGGTGGCGAAGGACAACACGTCTTGCAGCTTTCCGGTGGCTACCTATCCGAACCAGCTATCGTATTCGCCGAGCGGATGCGGCGACGGTACCTACGCGGAAGGTGTGAATAGCTGCACCAACGCCAGCGGGTGCAACGTCACCGGCAACGATCCTAAGGTGACCAGCATCGCGGAGCCGCCGCCCACGCCCCCTGCCGTCGCCGCGGTCAATGCGGCCTGGGCAGGCAGCACTTGGGCCGGCGGATGGGTTGCGACTCTGGTCAGCAAGTTCGGCCCCGGAAATCCCAGCGGAGGCGGTGGCAAAGGCGTCGCCATCTACGACCTGGACAACGAGCCGAACTGGTGGGACTCGGGGTCAAAGGACGTGCATCCCAACCCCTCCTCCTATGACGAATTGACTAACGGGGGCATCGGCACGGCACTGGCTATCAAGACCGAGGATCCGACCGCCGAAGTCAGCGGCCCAGTGACCGATTACTGGTGGGCCTATTTCTACTCCAAGAAAGACATCGAGTCCGGATGGGGCTCCGGCGGTCCCTGCTACCAGCCGTGGAGCAATCCCATCGATCGCAAGGCACACAACGGCATTCCGTTCATTGAGTACTATTTGCAGCAGATGGCTCAGGCCGAGAAAACCTACGGCATGCGTTTGCTCGATTACCTCGACCTGCACACCTATTTTGCCGCCACTTATCCGGCGGGAAGCAGCGGCAAATCCGTCGCCTTTGCCGCCGCGGGCGATACCGGCGTGCAGCAGGCGCGGTTAAACTCCACACGCGCCTTATGGGATTCGACGTATACCGACCCCAATTTTGTTCAGCCCAACTACACCACCGATGCGAATTTCACCAGCAGCTGCGCGCCTCCCGCGCAGGCCCCGCAACTGATTCCAATGATGAGGAAATGG
Source organism: Occallatibacter sp. (assembly GCA_050013495.1). GTDB lineage: Bacteria > Acidobacteriota > Terriglobia > Terriglobales > Acidobacteriaceae > Telmatobacter. The sequence continues at coordinate 6,955 of JBEKFD010000209.1, forward strand.
GTTGCGACCGACTATCCCGGTACCAAGCTGGCCATCGACGAATACAACTGGGGCGGCATGGAATCGATCAACGGCGCGCTTGCCCAGGCTGACATTCTAGGCATCTTTGGCCGCGAAGGGCTCGACGTAGGCACCATGTGGCCGACTTCCGATCCATCCGGACAGATACCAGGCATGATGGCTTTCGCCATGTACCGTAACTACGACGGCAATAACTCTACGTTTGGAGACATGGCGCTTTCTTCGACGAGCATAGCTTCAGGAGCAGACGCGGAGGGTTCGCTGGCGATCTATGGAGCGCTGCGCAGCTCCGACAAGGCAGTCACCATCATGGTCATCAACAAGACCTACGGCGACTTGACCGAATCGCTCTCGCTGGCCAATGTAAATTCGAGCGGCCCGGCGGAGTCTTACCTTTACTCGAACGCCAATCTTGCCGCCATCGTGAAGCAACCGAATATCCCTTTGGGCGCGCCCGCAGCGGGCAGCACCATCTTGATCACCACGTTCCCGGCCCAATCGATGACGCTGTTGGTGGTGCCGCAATAATCGTAAGCGAGTGTCCATGAAAACCTTTGTTTGGAATGTCGCGATATTCACAGCCGGCGGGCTGAGTTTGCTGTTGACGGCCTGCGGCGGAGGCGGCAGTAGCACAACGACTCCGCCTCCGCCAACCACCTACGTACTGACAGTTGACTCGGCAAGTCCGGCCAGCGGTGTCGCCATCACGGTCACTCCCGCCGACAACAACGGCTCGGGCAACGGAACCTCAAGCTTCACGCGTACCTACACAGCGGGTGCGGCGGTTACGCTGAAAGCGCCCTCAACCGCCGGCGGCAACAACTTCTCCGCGTGGACGGGATGCACTTTGAGCAGCACCGTTACCTGCAACGTGACGCTGAACGCCAATACCACGGTCACGGCAACCTACGTTGCGCCTACCGTATTGGTAACGCCCAATCCCGAGACCGCAACCATCGGAACCCAAGTGCAATTCTCGGCCACGGTGAACGGCGCGGCCAGCACGGCGGTCAGCTGGTCAGTGGCTGCGCCCGCAGGTAGCAGCCTGAGCCCGGGCACTATCAGCGCGACTGGACTCTACACGACTCCTTACCCGGCTCCGGCCACCGTCACGGTTACGGCCACCAGCACCGCGGACAACACCCAGACCGGCAGCGCCGCCGTAACCCTCTCGGCTCCGGCCACGGCCGCCGGCCCGGCCCTGACGGTGGGCGTAGGCAACCCGACCCACGCCATCAACCCGTTCATTTATGGCATGAGTTATTACAACAGCAGCGCTGACACCGCGGCTGCCGAGTCCATCTCCCTGCCGGTCGAC
>JBEKFD010000210.1:0-8257 GCA_050013495.1 Occallatibacter sp.
GCTGAAACAGGTACCGGATCCCGCCAATCGCTATTCACTGGAGCATTACTGGCTCGACCATTGGGACGGGCATCGGATCAAAAACCAGGTCGACGCAGCCGCGGCGTGGGGGCGCGAGCACAACGCCCCGCTTATCTGCAACGAGTTCGGCGTCTACCGCGAACACTCCGACGAGCTGTCGCGCATGAACTGGATTCGCGATGTGCGCACTGCATTTGAAGCCGACGGCATCGGCTGGGCCATGTGGGACTATCGCGGCGGCTTCGGCGTGGTATGGAAGGAAGATGGCCAGCCCGCGAAGATGGACGAGAAAGTGGTTGATGCGTTGGGACTGAAAAAGTGATTTGATTAGAGGAACGCTTGGGTGCCGCACGTTTTGAAATTGAGACCTGGGAGAAACCCTGTGATTGGTTTACCCCTTTGGCCGCAGCACCATCCCCGTCCGCTGCTCCATGGCCGCGTACCAGGCATCGTCGTCGGCCATGCCGTGAAACGCCACATAGTCCTCATCGCTGGTCGCCTTGCGCGATTCAAGCAGCGGCTCGGCGCCGGGGCCGACCGGATGACGCAACTGCCACGTCCCGCTCTCGATGATGCTCTGAATCTTCTCCGCCACCAGCGAAGGTGGCGTCGGAGTCTTCAGCGCTGCGGCGAAGTAAGCCGCCATGCGCGCCCGTTGCGGATAGAGCGATGACCGACCGGGACCATATCGCTCCTCGATCCCGTGTGCCATCGGCGTATCGATGATGCCCGGCTCGACAATCGCCACGCGCACGCCGAAGGTCTTCATCTCCTGCGCCAGGGCCTCGCTCAGCGCCTCCAGCGCAAACTTTGATGCAGCGTACGGCCCCAGCGGCGAGGTCGACACGCGTCCGGCCACCGACGTGATATTGACGATCAACCCGCTGCGCCGCTCGCGCATCTGCGGGATCACCGCCTTCGCGCAGCGGATGGCACCGAAATAGTTCGTCTCCATCACCGCGTGAAAATCGTCCATCGAGAGCTCTTCGATGGAGCCGTTACGCTCCACGCCGGCGTTGTTTACCAGCACGTCGATAGGTTCGGCGCCCTGCTGGATGGCGGCAATCGCAGTCGCCACCGATGCGTCTGAGTCAACATCCATCACCGAGTAATGGATGGGCAGCAGTTCCTTCGCTGCCTCCTCAGCAAGTTCTGCCGCGCGGTCGGCATTGCGCATGGTTGCGTAAACGGTGTGCCCGGCGCGCGCCAGCGTGAGCGCGGTAGCCAGACCAATGCCTTTGCTTGTGCCGGTAATCAGAATAGTCGCCAATGTGACCTCAATGGGTGGATTGCCCTGGGAAAAGTTCGCGTCTCAATCATGGCATATCGATTGGGCAGTTGGATTCGGGCCTTGGGTCCTGAATCGGCGACGCTCGTCAGAATGGAATTTGTTGTTGACAACATACTATGCACTGCATAGTATGTTGCTGTGAACGAAACACTGCCGTCAACACCGGAAAGCTCGGAGAAATGGGAGATCCAGCTGCGCAAGGGCTCACTGGAACTGGCCATCCTTGCCGCCCTCTGGGCGGGCCGGCTCTACGGCCTGGAGATCCTGCGGCACCTGGAAACCAACTCCGACATGATCGTCGTCGAGGGTACGGTCTACCCGCTGCTCAGCCGGCTGCGCGGGCTGGGCTTCGTGGAGTCGGAGTGGGTGGAGTCAGAGTTCGGGCACCCGCGCAAGTACTACCGGCTCACACCAGCGGGGCGGCAGCGGGCGGTGGAAATGAGCCGCATCTGGGCGCGGTTCTCCGCCAGCATGAACGACCTGCTGGCGCCGCTGAGCGAAGAAACGAATGGGGAAAGAGAGACCACGAAGACAGGGATCGAAAAAACGGGGGAGGAGAAGCCATGACCCTTTCTGCCGAATCGCAAAAGAGCGTGGATGTGTACCTGGCCGCTCTGCGCAAGCAACTGCGCGAATTGATGGACGAGGACGTGAACGACATCGTCGCCGAGATCCGCATGCACATTCTCGACAAGACCGAGGATGAAGCCGATTCCCACGCAGTCGCCGCCACACTGGCCGCGCTGGGCACGCCTGAAGAACTGGCCGAGCGCTACCGTACTGACGAACTGTTGAAGCGGGCGCAAATGTCCCGCTCGCCGGCTTACCTGCTGCACAGCCTGCTGCGCTGGGCGGGCTTGAGCGTGGTGGGCCTGATCGTCTTCTGCATCTCCGTCATTGGCTTCGGCCTCGGCGGAGGGCTTTCCATCCTAGGCGTGCTTAAGGTGATCAACTACCACGGCACCGGGCTGTGGGGCCAGTTCACGGAACATCAATGGTCGCTCGGTTTCCAATCCGGCGGCGATGGCGCCGGGCATGAGCTTCTTGGCTGGTGGCTGTTGCCCATCGGCCTGCTGGGCGGTCCGGTGCTGTTCTTCCTCACGGCACGTTTCGGCCTGTGGAGCCTCCGCAAGTTCTGGCGTCCCCGCGCATGGCGCTGAAATTTCATCGTTCAAGGAGTTGACGACAACATGAATCCGAATCAGAAGTCAAAGCGAGATCGCGTCGTTAAATCCGCATTGGCCTTGATCCTCGCATTGGCCTTGATCCCAGCCTTTGCAACAACGATCGCCGCCGCGCAGTCCGCTCCCGACTTTCCCGGCAAAGACTGGCAGCTTGTCAAGCCGGAGTCGGAAGGCTACTCCCCAGCCAAGCTCGAAGCCCTGCGCGCATGGCTGGCCGCCGGACCCACCACGGGAATGACGATCCTCGTCCACGGCCACATGATCTTCAGCTATGGAGACACGGCAAAGGTGAGCAAGGTCGCCTCGGTGCGCAAGAGCATCCTGTCGATTCTGTATGGGAAGTACGTTGCCAACAATACCATCGACTTGAACAAGACCGTGGAGCAGCTTGGTCTGTCCGAGCCGGACCGGCAGTTCCTTCCCAGCGAGAAAAATGCCACGCTCGAGCAGCTTCTCGCCGGCCGTTCAGGCATTTATCTGCTGCCCGAAGGCGTGCTTCCAACCAAAGACCTGATCCAAGCCGCGCAGCCGCAGCGCGGCTCGGAACTTCCCGGCATGTACTTCCATTACAACGACTGGGACTTCAACGCTGCCGGCACCGCCTTTGAAAAGCTGACCGGCAAAAACATCTACGACGCGCTCGAAACCGACCTTGCTCTGCCTCTCCAGATGCAGGACTTCGACCGCAGCGCGCAGAAGAAGATTACCCACGATGGCCAGGTGCATCCCGAGTACGCCATGTATCTTTCCACGCGCGACATGGCGCGCATCGGCCTGCTCATGCTGCGCGGCGGGAACTGGGCCGGCAAGCAGCTTGTGCCCATCGAGTGGGTGGGCAGATCGGCATCGAACACCACGCCCTTCATTGAGATGAACCCGCCCTACCTGCGTTCGGAGGGCGCGCCTGAGCGCTGGGGATTCGGTCTCATGTGGTGGGCCTGGGATGCCGGCCCGTTCATTGGCGGCATCTACATCACGCCGTTTCAGGGCGCATATGAGGCCCGCGGCACGGCCGGTCAGTACATCACCATTCTGCCTGCCAAGGATATGGTGCTGGTCCACAAGGTCTTCATCGACGTGTACCCGCAGCCCGCCATCAACCAGGAAGAATGGGACACTATTACCAACATGGCCATCTCGGCTGCGTGTTCAGGACCGTGCAAGTGAGTCTGCGTGAATAGCCGGGAAACCACGAACCCCAATCAGCCGCAGAGCTATTTGCCGGTGTAGCTCACATGCCAGATGGATCTCGACCCATCGTCGGACACAAACAGCGACCCATCGCTGGCCTGCGCTACGCCCACTGGCCGTCCCCACACCGTGCCGTCGGGGAGAACAAATCCGGTCAGGAAGTCCTCATACTCGCCTGTCGCGTGGCCGTTCTTGATGGGTAGCCGTATCACCTCGTAGCCTGAACGCTGCGCCCGGTTCCACGAGCCGTGCTCGGCCGCAAAGCCGTCGCCCTTGTACTCGGCCGGGAACTCGGAGCCGGTGTAAAAGAACATCTCCAGCGAGGCGAAGTGCGGGTTCACTAAAACATCCGGCGTAATCACCTTGGCTTGCAACTCTGGATGTTTGCCCGGATGACGCGGGTCCTGCAGGCCGCCGTTGGGGCCGTGGAAGTAGAACCACGGCCAGCCGTAGAACCCGCCCTCCTCGACGTGGGTTACGTAGTCGGGAACCAGGTTGTTGCCCAAGCCGTCGCGCTCGTTGGTGGAGCACCACAGCTCCCCCGTGGTCGGGTTGATGGCTTCGCCGACGCAATTCCGCAAGCCCGATGCATACACCTTGACGAACTTGCCGGTAGGTGTGAACTCGAGCACGTCGGCGCGGTGGAACTCCTCAGGGTGGGTATCGGAGTCGTCGATGTTCGAGTGCGATCCGACCGACGCGAACAGCTTGGCGCCATCCTGCGAGAAGATCAGGTCGCGCGTCCAGTGGCCGCCGCCGCGCAGCCGGCCGCCGCCGGGCAATTCGTCGATATTCTCCATCGGCCCGCGGGCTTGCAGGTCGCCGTTCCGGTAGGGGAAGCGGACGATGCCGTCTGTGTCGCCGACGAAGACGTACTGCGGATTGGCGCCATTGGGGTAGAAGGCGATGCCAAACGGCTGATGCAGGCCGGTGGCGAAGATCGAAGTCTGCAGCGGCTTGCCGTCGCTGCCTACGCCGCGGAAGATCTTGATCTTTCCCGTCTCGCTTTCCGCCAGAAAGAGGTCCCCATTGGGCGCAACGCGAAGCAGCCGGGGATTGTCGAGGCCGGTAGCGTAGAGGTCGACTTTGAATCCCTTGGGGGCTATGGGCCAGGCAGTTGCCGGGCGGGCAACAATCGTCGGACCGTTGTCGACAGATTGCTCAGGAGCCGGGGCGGGCAGGTCGGCCCAGGTCAAGTGGCGGCGGATGCCGGGGGACTCGTGGAAAGCGTCAGTGAAGGCAGCTTGGCCGGTGAGGACGGGGTGTTGCGACCCGGAAGGTGTGTCGGCCGCGCGGGCCGCAAGGCTCGACAGCAACAGAAGAGAGCAGGAGAACGCGGCTGTCCTGAACAAACGGATCGCCGGAAAGGGTAGCAGGGGAAGTTTCATGGAACCTCGCATGGGTTGAATTGGATTAGCGCCGAAGTTCGAACAAAATCGCCATCCCCTCACGCTCCGGGGAAAGCGCCATGCCTGTTTGGACGACGCAGGACCAGTTTTGGATGCAGTTTTTGGTCGCCTGCACGACCAGGGATGAATCCCTGGCCTACCGGATAAATCCCTTGCCAATCGAGGGTAATCAATTCAGCGCGGCGCTTGCCCGCCCGTCGCCGCAGAGCCCTTATCCTGGGTCAGGGCGGCAATCATCGAAGGAGAAAGTCTGGCAGTCACCACCACGCGGTTGCGTTTCTGGCTCACTTCCGCCGTCTGCAGCAGATCTTTCAAGCCATTATTTGCCGCGTTGGCTGAAAGAGGGACGGAGAATCCGCGCGCCAGGGTCACCAATGTGGCAAGGCCGGCGGCCTGCCGGGCGGCCACATCGTCCGCAGCCGCAATTTCCTCCACATTGACATTGAGCGCGCCGCCCAGCGACAGCGCAGGGGTGACGCTGGCCACGATGGTGGAGTCGTCTTCAAGGGGCAGTGAGAGGCCGAAGATGTGGATGGCGCCGCTCTCGGAAAAGGGCAGGCCGATCTGCCCCACGCCCCAGGCAAAGGCCAGCAGCGGGACGTCGTGGTAGTGCTGCAGCAGAAGCGTGGAGTTGGCGAAGGGCCACGCGGCGGAGCGATGGCGGTCGAGCATGGAATGAATCTGCTCGGAGGTGGGGGTGTTGGAGACGGCCAGCGAATCGTAGCCGATCTGCGTGACGCGAACCGTACGATCCTGAGATTTGATGGAGTAGATAGTATGTCCCGCGTAGGACTCCTGCGAGGTGGCCTGGGCTTCGAGCCAGGTGTTGAGGCGCTTGCCGGTGAAGTTGCCCACCAGAACCATGGAATAGGCCACCGGGCCGTTGGGGCCCTTGGGGTCGGGCATGCGATGCAGGGCGATGGCCACCTGGTCTATGTCGCGCTCCCAGTCCACGCCCGTGGCGTCAACAAATTGCTGGTACTCGGGCACGCGCTGGGGCGGCTTCATGTTCTTGTCCATAAAGGCCCGGACAGGCTTGAGGTTGAGGTAAAGAACGCCGTCCGACTCGGGCAGCAGCCGCGCGGCCTCTGGCGGAGCCTTGGAGCGGAGAAACACGGCCACGGCCAGGAGGACCAGGACCGCGGCCAGTATCCAGAGCGTTCTGCGTGTACGTCTGTGCATGGGCCGTCAGAGATCAAGGTACCACCTGCAGGCAGTCATCCTGCGGCCAACCCCCTTGGGCCAACAACAACCTTTTGGATACCTTTCTGAACCGGATCACGCTGGCATATATTCTTCTTCCCATTAACCGATTACCAAAGTACAATTGCGGCTTCAATCAAACCATTGCAGAACTGGCGATCCGCCTTAATTCGGTGCTGTCTTCTGTGTTTTGTAGCTGTTAGGCGGAATGACATGCCGTACTCTGTGCAGCCCGGGTCAAACGCGCCTCAAATTTAAATGGAGCGCGCCAAGGCCGATATAGATCGCTTCGAGGAGGGTGCATCCATGTCTCGAACAAGAGTCGATGGCATCATTAGCGCTTTCGTTATTCTTTCGCTTGCGCAGTCCGCGTTTGCCGGATCGAAGTTTGCGGATTATCCGCCACGCAAGGCAGGTGAGTGTCCGATCAAGGCCAACAAGTCAGGTCTTGTTGTTGGTATTCAGCCCGTCGAGGATCTGAAGGATCAAAGGAACTATTTCAGTTCCGATCTAAAACAGAAGGGGTTCGTCCCCGTTTACATTGTGATTGAAAACCAGTCGGCCGAAGATAGTTTCCTTTTTGACAAAACCGCCGTCAAGATGGGTGTAGGTGCTGCACCAGGTGCTGGCCCCAATGCCTCCTCCAAGACAGCTGAGACAGTGGAGGTCGTAAGTGTCGTGGCTATTTCTCCAATTGGAATTATCATCGGTCTCAAGCTCCTCAAGGACGAGGCATCGGTTCAGACGAACCTTCTCAAGAAAGAGGTGCAGAGCAAGACTCTTTCGCCGGGTGCTTCGACATCTGGTTTTCTTTACCTTCCAGTGCCAAAGAATGGTCCTCGTCAACCAATCCTCCTTAAGATTTCCGTCACCAGATCCGGCGATGACGAGCCAATCGGCCTTGATTTCAACTTCTAGGAGTGTAGTAATGCTTACGTCTCGTTCTCCCATCCTCGCCTCGGCGCTCTCGCTCGCTGTGATATTGACGAGTTTCTCTTTAACTGCTCGCAGCCAGACAGCCTCGCCGCCGGAGCAGAAGCTCGATCTGAATGTGGCGGTGGTTCTTGATCCGGACCTGTGCGCCACAAAGATAAAAAAGAATCACGAAACATTCGAAGTGGGAAGGGCAGCATGTGATCTCTTCAAATCCGCACTGGAACAGGGGTTCTCCAGTGTGACAAGCGTTGCCACGACCGGAGACGCTGCCGGGGCACAAGTGATCCTTGTGCCAAGGTTCGTTGATTTGAGCGCAACCAAGACAATGGGCGCATTCTCCACGCGCGAACTGACTGTCTTGTTGGAATGGACAGCTAAGGATAAATCTGGCCGTACAGTCTGGATAGAGACAGTGCAAGGGGCCGGGAAAAATCACATGGGTAATGGCTTCACATACAAGACGGACCTCAAAGAGATCATTCATTACGCTGTGGAGGACCTGGCCCACAAGTCGGTCGCAGAAATGGACGCTTCGCCGGAGTTACGCAAACTCGCACAGAAACTCGCTGACGCAAAGTAGGCTGGCGCAAATTGGAGGCTCATTCTGCGGATGCCCCGGAGCTCGGGGGCTTCGCGGATGAAGGGCTCGTCGATCCATGTCCGGGCGACGTATCCCGATTCTCCGTCCGAGACAGATTCGCGAAACCAAATTATAGGATATCCCTACTTTGCGGGTTCCTGCTCCAGCTCTGCGTTGAGGTGGATCGCACCGCCGGTGACGTTGAGGGTCTTGGTCCAGTCGGTGAAGCCTTTCTTCTTGACGGCAATTTGATGACTGCCGGGAGCCAAGGCGATGGTCGAAGGCGTATTGCCGACAAACGCGCCGTCGATTTCAATATCGTGAGCGTTACGTAAAGCCCATCTTGTTTTGGTCATTTCCAAGCAGCATTGTTGAGGGATGAAGCAACTCAGGGAAGAACTATGGATGAAGTGGCGAGGCGTGGTGTCAGAGCAGAGTCAAA
>JBEKFD010000211.1:0-8705 GCA_050013495.1 Occallatibacter sp.
CCGCATCCCGTTCAACGGCGGCGAGGGCGGACCCGCGGAAAGAATTATCGGCGCCTCAGAGAACGGGATGAGCAACAACTTTCCCAAGGTCTCCCCGGACGGCAAGTGGATCGTCTTCGTCCAGTGCAAGAATGGCCTGCTTATGCGCCCGGACAGCAAGCTCTACATTGTTCCGTTTGAAGGCGGCGAGGCGCGGCCTCTGCAATCGAACCTGCCGGTTATGAATTCCTGGCACACGTTTTCCCCCAACGGGCATTGGCTTGCCTTCTCGTCCAAGAGTCCATCGCTCTACACGCACCTTTACCTGACGCACATCGACGACCAGGGCAATGCCAGTGCGCCGGTGGTTGTGGAGAATGCTACCGCCTCCAACCGCGCCGTGAACATTCCCGAATTCGTCAACCTGGGCCCGGAGGGCCTAGACCACATCGACACACCCGCAATCGATTTCTACCGTGAATTCGACGCCGCTCAGCAACTGCAGGACACTCAAAAATACGCCGAGGCGGTTCCGGCCTGGAAGGTTGCCGCGGCCAAAGACCCCACCGACTCGCGACCCTACAACAACATGGGCGTCGCGCTGGCGGCAACCGGGAAGACCGCCGAGGCGATCGAGGAATACCAGAAGGCCCTTTCGATGAATAACGACAGCTCCCAGGGCGGCCATCGCCAGGATGCTATCGATGAGTTGACCAAGGGGATCGAGCTTGCGCCCAAATCCTCTGACGGCCACAACATTTTCGGCGTGGTTCTGGCGCGGATGGGAAAGCTCGATGACGCGATCGCGGAGATGCAGAAGGCGGTCGATCTGGCTCCGGGATGCGTCGAGTGCCGGTTCAACCTGGGACGTGCTCTTGCCGCCAGCAACCGGTTCGCTGACGCTCTGCCGCAGTTCGAAGAGGCGGTCCGGCTGTCGAACGGAGAAGAGCCGGCGATTCTGCAAATGCTGGCGTCCGTGTACTCGGAGACCGGACAGTATTCCAAGGCCGTATCCACGGCGCAGCATGCGCTTGAACTGGCCGTGCGGCAGCAGAACGATGAACTGGCCACGGCGCTGCGGGCGAACCTTGCGCGCTACCAGCATCAGGCTCAGCAGGTTTCCGGACCCGGCGGCAACCCGTAATCGCCCGCTGCGTCCGCTCATTGACGATGGGATTCCAATCCCAGGATGGCCCATAAGTAAGATTCTGCCGATTACTCTTTGCATTCGGGCAGCTATTCTTGCCTTGCTCCGTGCCGATATTTCCTTCAATGTGGAAGCTAGCCGCAGGTGTGGGAGCCGCTCAAAACATGAGCATCACGACGCAGCAGTTGAGCATTGCAGTTCTTGTATCGGCGATGGCTCTGTCGGCGGCCGGGCAAACTCCGCCGGCTCCAACCGCTCCCAACCCGGAGCAGGCGCAGCCTGACGCAACCGCCACTGCTCCCCAGCTCGATTCAGCGCCCGCGCCGCCGACGCCCGCAGTTACGCAGCTACTCAGCTTCAAGGAATCCGATGTAAAGTTCGACCTGCGCGACCTGATGGAAATCCTGCGCGATCGCAGGCACGAGGGGTGGGTGCTGGCGGCATATCCAGATCCAAAGACCGGCCATCCTCTGATTGGCGCCGGTTTCAGTCTCGATCTGCCGGCGCGCGAGCACCCGCAGCCGGACCAGTCCAATCCTCATCCTTTCCTGGAACCATCGTCGGCTGAGCTTTGGCAGGCGGCGGGCTTGGATCCGGACCGGCTGCATGCGCTGCTCGACCAATTTCAAAAACGCCAGGCGGCGTGGTCCAAGAAGGGTTTTCGCAAAAAGATCAAGACCCTCACGCCGCAAATTACCGATGGGGAAGCGATGCTGCTGCTTCGAGTGGCCGCGATCCAGGCCATCTACAACGCCAGGGGCTATTGCCGCGACTTCGATCAGTTGACGGGTTCGCAGCAGATTGCGCTGAGCCAGTTGGTCTACCAGATGGGCGTCAACCTGCAGCACTTCAGCCAGTTTCTCGACCTGATCAACAATCGCTTCGAGGCCGGCGAGTCCACCGCCGCGTCCCTGGTCCGGACGGACTTCGCCGCCGACGTGAACTACTGGAAGAACGTGCAGCAATCCCTGGTGCAGAGCCAATGGGCCAGGCTCTATCGCACCCGCGCCGTGGCGGTGATCGCCATGCTCGACCCGAAGTACGTTGACGGTCCCGGAGTCGCCGAGCAGCGCGTGGGCGCAATGCTTCACCCCGCTGTTGCGCACAGGCACGCCGGCCGGCCGGTTGCATCGCCGAAACAGGTCGCTTCTCGTTCGGACGGGTCAAGCAAGGGACATTCGGCCGGTCAGCCGCGAAGAGGGAAGTCGCGGCAGCAGAGAAAACGAGGAGTCTGAACTCCGCCCCCTGCTTTATTCCGCTAACAGCAAACTGCCCGCATTCTCTGCGCTGAATCCGGAACGCCCAATTCATCATGGTTTCTCACGTGGATCGGCCCAAAGACTCTATACTTCGAGTCTCAGGCACACAGGAGAACCCATGGCCCTGCACAACACCCAGGAACTCAAGGCTGCCCCTACCAGCCAGATCGAGTCCGACGTTTTGAACGACGATACCGCCAGCTATCGGTTCCCGGAAATGAAGCTCGACCCGCAGGCCGTCTACCAGACCATCCACGACCAGCTTGTTCTCGATGGCAACTCGCAGCAGAATCTGGCCACTTTTTGCACCACCTGGATCGAGCCTGAGGTGCAGCAGATCATGGACGAGTCCGCCGACAAGAACATGATCGACAAGGACGAGTACCCGCAGACCGCGGCCATTGAAGAGCGCTGCGTGCACATGCTCGCCGATCTATGGAACTCCCCGGAAGCCGCCAGCACCATCGGCTGCTCCACCACCGGCTCCAGCGAAGCGGCCATGCTGGGCGGCCTGGCGCTCAAGTGGAATTGGCGCAAGCGCCGCCGCGCGCAGGGCAAGTCCACAGAGACGCCCAATCTGATCATGGGCCCGGTGCAGGTCTGCTGGCATAAGTTCTGCCGCTACTTCGACGTCGAGATCCGCGAAGTGCCCATGGAGGGTGATCGCCTGCTGCTTACGCCGGAAGAGGTGATCAAGCGCTGCGACGAGAACACTATCGGCGTCATTGTCACACTGGGCGTCACGTTTACGCTGCAGTTCGAGCCGGTACATGCAATCAGCCTGGCACTCGACAAGCTGCAAGCGGAGACCGGCCTCGACATTCCCATTCATGTGGACGGGGCCAGCGGCGCTTTTCTGGCGCCGTTCCTGGAGCCCGACCTCCTTTGGGACTTCCGCCTGCCTCGCGTCAAGTCAATCAATGCTTCCGGCCACAAATTTGGCTTGGCTCCGCTCGGCGTCGGCTGGGCGCTATGGCGCGAAAAGCACGACCTTCCCGAAGAGCTGATCTTCGACGTGAACTACCTCGGCGGCAACATGCCCACCTTCGCGCTCAACTTCTCCCGGCCGGGGGGCGAAATCATCTGCCAGTACTACAATTTTCTGCGTCTGGGCAAAGAGGGCTATCGCGAAATCCAAACCGGGTGCGCTGCGCTGGGCCGCTATCTCGCGGAGAAGATCGCCGCGTTTGGCCCCTTCAAGATCATCTACGACGGTGAGGGCGGGATTCCGGGACTCTGCTGGGAACTGAAAGAGTCCGCATCGTCGAGCTTCACGCTTTACGAGTATGCCGATCGATTGCGCGAGCGGGGCTGGCTGGTTCCTGCCTATTCCATGCCACCTAACCGCGAAGATCTTGTCATCCAGCGTATCCTGATCCGCCACGGCTTTACGCAGGAAATGGCCGACGCGCTTCTCATCGAAATGCAAAGCGCCCTCGACCACTTCGCCCATTATCCGCCGGAAGAACGATTGCCCCTTGCGGCATCGGGCGCAGAATCAACCTCGCACGACCATTCCGGCCGATAGACAAAGACCGGTCGCCTGTGCGCTCCGGTCCGAGGAGAATCTGAATGATTGCAAAAGCGCTCTAGCCAGAAAGAGCCCATAGCTGCTTAGTCGTCAAAATACGGCTTAAATTAAGCGGCTTATATTCAGTAACATGTACTCGATTCTTCAAGTCTCACATGATTTTAGTGGTGACGGCGAAAAATCTTGCGATAATCTAGCAACTAAATGATTAGTTCAACGTCTGTATAGGAAAGAGAAGTTGAACCGGCCGGTTTTCGGAGCCCTCCTTTTTCCATGCCTCCAAAGAGATCCATCACGCTGACCCAAGCCGAGCTCCGGCTCATGAAGGTGCTCTGGGACCGGGGAGAGTCGACGGTTGCCGACATGGTGACGGCCACATCTCCCGAGGGCGAACTGGCTTATACCTCCGTCCTCACCACAATCCGCGTCCTTGAGACCAAGGGTTATGTCACGCACCGCCAGGAGGGTAGGGCATTCCTCTATAGCACCAGCGTCGGCGAACAGGAAGCCAGCCGGTCGGAGGTTCGTCATATGCTGCAGCGGTTCTTCGGCAACTCCCGGGAGCGGCTGCTGCTATCGCTGCTGGGCGACGACGAGATCAGCCCAGACGAATTGAAGCGCTTGAAAGAAGCCATTGCGCTGGCCCCGGACGATGCACAGGAGGTGAACTAGGTGGACGCTTTCTTTCCTGTTGCCTCATCGTTTGCAGCCTCGGCAGTCGGCAACCTTCTTTCAGCCATCTGGGAAGGTGCGGCTCTCGCCGCGTGCGTGGTTCTTTGCCTACGCCTCTTTCCCCGCATGAGCGCTGCTGCCCGGTCCTTCATCTGGATGAACGTCTTCCTGCTGCTTCTGCTGCTTCACGTCGCGCCCCTGCTGGGCGTTCACGGCAGCGCCGGACCTACAAGCCGTCACGCGACCTTGCAATTGAGCCTGCTTTGGAGTGTCGTCATCGCCGTGGTCTGGGCGCTGCTCTCCCTTTGGAGAGCGGCGCAGCTTCTCTCAAGCGCCGTTCGCCTGCGCCGGTTGGTGAAGCGCGCAACCCCTGTGACTTGTGACGCGGCCCTGCAGTCCCTTCTGGAAATCCGAAGCGATGCGGGAAGACTGCGCCGTGCCGCCGAGCTTTGTGCTTCGCCAGCGGTGGAGCGTCCCAGCGTATTTGGTTTTTTCCGCCCGCGCATTCTCATCCCTCCGGCTTTGCTGGAGAGGCTGACGCCGGCTGAATTGCAGCAGGTGGTGATCCATGAGATGGAGCATCTGCGCCGCGCAGACGACTGGACAAACCTGCTGCAGAAGATCGCCCTGGTTCTTTTCCCGCTGAATCCGGCGCTGCTCTGGGTAGAACGCCGGCTCTGCACAGAACGGGAACTGGCCTGCGACGACAGCGTTCTGCGCTCCAGTTGCGGGCGCAAGGCCTATGCCATCTGCCTCACGCATCTGGCTGAGTACTCGATGCTGCGCCGCAGTTTGTCGCTGGTGCTGGGCGCGTGGGAACGGCAGTCGGAACTGGTGCGCCGCGTTCATCGCATTCTGCGGCGGCCCAGTGAATCGATGAGCCGCAAGCAGACCTGGGTTCTGACGGGCAGCCTGATCGTGGGCCTGCTGGTCTGCGCTTTTGCCCTTGCGCGCAGCCCGCAACTGGTCAGCTTTGTTTCGCCAGCACAGTCTGCGCAGGCGCACCTTGCGGTTCCGGCATCCGATCTCCGCACTGCGAATGCCGGACATTTCGGCCCGGGGCAATCGGCGCTGCTTGCCCGCGCGCAAATGGTGAAAGCAATCATGCCGCAGCCGCGGCTTCAACCCACGTCTGCAGTCAAGCCGGTCGAGACGAGCGCGGCGTTGCGGAGCGTCCGGAGGCATCCTGCTCAGAGCCAGCAGGCCTGGGTCATGATGACCACGTGGACTGAGAGTGAAGCCGGGGCGCAGATGGTGTTCACAGTTGCCCAGATGAACCGGGCAGAAAGCGATCAGAGCCAGCAGGGAAGCAAATCCCAAAGCGTGAGCAAACAGCCAGTGGAAAAACAGCTCAGAATCAATCGCGTTTCGTATGCTGCCGTTCCGTTT
This sequence comes from Occallatibacter sp., assembly GCA_050013495.1. Lineage (GTDB taxonomy): Bacteria > Acidobacteriota > Terriglobia > Terriglobales > Acidobacteriaceae > Telmatobacter. Next base: position 5,978 of record JBEKFD010000211.1, read on the forward strand.
GGAAACGGTTGGCTGATCATTCAGATTTAGCGTTGCAGATTCAGACATGAGAGGCCGCACCCGCGGCATTCCCCAACATGAAACCTGAAACACGAACCAAGGAGAAGACAGATCATGAAACAAGCAACTAATCAATTAGTAGTATCGGTGAAGAAGCTGGCAATGCCCGCGGCCATTGTGGGCGCGTTCGCGCTGGGCGCGGTTCTCTTTGTTGGTCACGGCAATGTTCACGCTGCTAGCGGAACTGCGGCCTTGCCTATCGACGACAACAGCGTGGAAGCTCTCACGGCTCTCGATCGCGCCATGGAAGCAGTAGCGGCACGGGTCACTCCGGCTGTGGTCAACGTCGCGGTGACCTCGCGCGGCAATGGCGAGATGGACGCCGCGGAAGGCCAACAGCAGGGCCAGATGCAGGGACTGCCACCCGGCCTGCAACAGTTCTTCGGCCAGTCGCCGTTTGGGCAGATGAGGCCGCAGCCGCCGCAGATTGAGCATGGCGTGGGCAGCGGCATCATCATTTCGCCTGACGGCTACATCGTCACCAACGATCACGTAGTGGACGGAGCCTCCAACATCAAGGTCACCCTCAACGACCGCCGCATCCTGAGTGCGAAGGTGGTTGGTGTGGACAAGCTGAACGACCTGGCCGTGATCAAGGTGAACGCCAGCAACCTGCCCGCGATTGCCTGGGGTGACTCCACCAAACTGCAGCCGGGCCAGACAGTGCTGGCCTTCGGCAGCCCCTTTGGCTACTTCCAGTTCTCGGTGACCCGCGGAATCGTGAGCGCAGTCAACCGTCCCAACCCCTACTCCGATGACCCGCGCAAGCCGGGCAACTTCATTCAGACGGACGCGGCCATCAACCCCGGCAACTCCGGCGGCGCGCTGGTGAACGCGCACGGTGAGCTGGTGGGCATCAACACCTTCATCATCACCAACAGCGGTTCGTTCGCGGGCGCGGGCTTTGCGATTCCTTCGCAGATTGTACGGGCCACGGCCGAGCAGTTGATTCAGCACGGCAAAGTCGACCATGGCTACCTCGGCATCAGCATGAACGACGTGACGCCGGAGAACGCGCACTTCTTCAATCTACAAAATGCGGAGGGAGCGATTGTTGCGCAGGTCACGCCTGATTCACCGGCAAGCCGCGGCGGTTTGCAAACTGGCGATGTGATCGTCCGCGTGAATGAAACCAAGGTGGTCAACGGGAGTACGCTGCAGGTTGTGGTGAGCGAAACAGCGCCGGGAACGAAGATCGCTCTGGGCGTGATTCGCAACGGCAAGCCGGAAACGTTGAACCTGACGGTTGGTCAGTTTCACGGAAACTCTGAAGTGGCCAGCAACGATAGCCAGGACGATTCAGGGTCCGCGAAGACTGGAAAGCTGGGACTCGCGGTGAGCAACCTGACAGCGGACGCGCGCCAGCAGATCAACGCTCCGGACCAGATCAAGGGCGTTGTTGTGCAGAGCGTTCGTCCGGCCAGCCCGGCCGATGAAGCGGGCATTCAACCCGGCGACGTGATTCTCGAAGTGAACCGCAAGCCGGCCGAGTCGGCGAGCCAATTCGCGAATGAAATGCATCAGAACCAGGACGGAAAAGACATTCTGTTGCTGGTTTGGTCCAAGGGCAACGCCAGCTATCGCACGATTCATCCTGACCAGGGATGAGCTGAATAGCCAGTAGGGCAAAACAAGGCCGCCGTGAATAAAAACGGCGACCTTGTCTTATTGATCGCGGATTGAGCGCCTTCAAAAATCGCTTTGCAAATCGTCGTCGACAGAAGGCCCGCCGCGTAGCACGGCCATGACCGCGGAGAACGGCTTCATCTCATACTCATTTGGCGGAATTCCGCCGGCGAGATAGCGCACGAAGTAATCCCAGCGGCGGCGCGTCATATATTGCGAAGCCGGCCCGTAGCCATGCGCGACGTTGGGGATGAGCAGCAAATCGAAGTCCTTGTTGGCCTTGATTAGTGCATCCACTACGAGCAGCGTATTGTTCGGCGGAACGTTGTCGTCCATGGTGCCGTGCGCCAGCAGCAGGTGGCCCTTCAGGTCCTTCGCGTAGTTCTGGTTTGCCTGCGAGTCGTAATTGCTTGTGCCGTCTGCATTCTTCGCCTCAATGCCGGCCCATTTTTCAGCCCAGTCGTCTTCGTAGTCGCGCTCGTCGTGATTGCCGCTTTCGGCGATGCCGACTTTGAAGAAGTCAGGATAGTGGAACATGGCTGCGGCCGTAGCGTTGCCGCCGCCCGAGTGCCCGTACATTCCTGCGCGATCGAGATCGATGAACGGATACTGCGCGGCCAGGTCCTTCATCCCGCTCACCTGGTCGGGGATGGTGTTGTCTCCAAGATCGCCGTAGTACGCCTGGTGAAAGGTCTTGGAGCGAAACGGCGTGCCCATGCCGTCAATGCACACCACGATGAATCCGAGTTCGGCAAGCGATTGCATGTCCCCATGCGCTGCGCGGAATTCGCGGCCGCCGCAGGAGCCGATCTGGGGCCCCGGATAGACATTGTTGACTATGGGATATTTCTTCGAAGCATCGAACTTGCTTGGCTTGAACATAAGGCCATAGAGGTCCGTCTTGCCATCGCGCGCCTTCACCTTGATCGGCGTAGCCGGAACCCAGCCGTAAACCAGCAGCTTGGAGATATCCTGCTTGGCGACCTCCATCACGATCTTGCCGTCGTTGTTGCGGACGACGGTGGTTTGCGGCTGCGTGGGC
>JBEKFD010000212.1:0-12252 GCA_050013495.1 Occallatibacter sp.
ATGGGGCTGCTTGGGGCTCAGAAACGGGTATCTCGAACTGCGGGCGGATCATACTGCCGCCGGCGCGTTTGGCGTCATACATTGCGGCATCGGCCTGGTGCCTTAGTTCGCCGGCATTGCTATCGCCTCGGCCAAAAACTGTCTGCATACAAGGCGTTTTTCAAGGCCAACCAGGGGTGGATGGTTGCCGCGACGGCGATTGCTGACGCGATGGGATGCGAGGAACGAACGATTCGCCGAATCATTGATGATTTTGAGAGGGTGTCAGAGGTCCCTGATGTGGTCATCAAGGCCCTTCAGCAAGCTGGGTTTGATCCGGCCGCGCGAAAGAACGCAGGCATGATTGCCAAGATTCTTGGGATGCCGGACAAGCCGGTGGACCTGGATCTTGACATCGCCGTGACGGAGGCCGCCCTGGCGACTAAGGCGGCTGAGCAGATAGGCAGGAGCCGAGGTGCCGTCGCAGCCTCCCTCATGCCGCCCGAGAAGCGCAGGAGACTTGCGGTCCGGCAGAAAATCCGCACAGCTCTCACTTCTGTCCCAACGGAGCAGAAACTTGCTGAATTGGTCGCCGCTATCGAGGAAGAGATGTTCTCGTGGGGACAAGTGAAGCCGGTCACCATAACAATTACGCCTCATGCGCCTGATTTGCTCCATTCAAGAAGGACTGTTCTGGAATTGGCCGCATGATCGAAACAAGTCCGAATTGCACCACCTATTTAGAGGTGATTCGAGGCCATTAACACCTGGGATCACGCTAAACCTTCATCGCCTGCGATCAAGATACGCAGCGGAGTTCAATTTCGGTGCCAACGAGGGAATTGATCTCATCAGAGAAGCCGAGTTCTGGATCTCCACCGGTCTGTCGGCCAAGATCGGGGCCCGATCGCCGTTTGCCTAGATCCCTGCAATCAACTCGATTGTTTTCGCCAAAGCGTGGAAGCTCTTTTCAAAGGCGTCTCGACTTTCCTTCATCGTCTTAAGAATAATTCCAACCTGCTCAATCTGCTGGTCTGTCAATGCAAACACCGGTGTGTTGTGTTTCTGAGATTGCGCAATGAGTGAATTGAAATCTGCGATATTGATCAGATTGTATGGTGAGTCCGAAGGTGCAGATGCGTTGAATTCCGGGACAGAAATTGTCATTTTGTTTGAAATCAGAACTGGAACAAGTTCTCTCAGCACAGTCTGCTTAATTACATCGATCCACTGTTGAAACGACTGCGCTGGATTTCCAGAACGCGGACGATATCGCTGAGAGATAATCCCACAGAATTTCGGCGCCGCGGCGGGGAACGGATACAAGAGCGATGAGGAGCGAAAGATGCTGACGCCAGTGTTCCATCGCGGCAGCACGCGGGCCAGTGATGAAATCGCTTGGTTGCAATAGTAATCTGGCGAAGTGGGCACAATAAAATAATCGCTGCCCATCAACAGACACTGATTTAACGCGCCAACGCTCGGGCTCATATCCACGATCACAGCGTCCAGTCGGTTGGCATCCGCAGTCATTCTCAGCAGCGCGCAAAGCGAACCAGGAATATTCTGAAGGGCGGGGATCGCGGCACTCGTGGACAGAGCAACTGAGATTTGCGTTTCATTCTCTGAGAGATCGATATTCCCAGCTAAAAGAAAGAGATTCTTATTCGGAGTTGCAGTAATGGTTGCTGGGGCCAGTTTCGCCCCAGTTCCCTGAAAGACGGGTGTCAAACAGTCGCTGATGTTTGCGCCGGGGTTATTTTTATAGAATTCGCTGAAGTCTTGCACGCCGTCGAAGCCAAGGACTGTGCCCGTGAGGTTACATTGTGGGTCTGCGTCAACAATCAGTACACGCTTTCCCCTGTCAGCCATCGCCCAGCCGAGATTGAAAGCCGTAGTGGTTTTGCTGACGCCACCCTTGTGGTTGAACAGCGAGATTAAGGGAGCCAAAGTACCCTGCCTTTCCGGATGCTCAGGATTATATTCGATGGCCGTCCATGACAGCGTTCAGCTCCGCCGATGCATCAGTCAGGCCGTTGGCGGGATGCGCCTGGTTGAGCTACCACGGAGGTAGGTTCACTTTCCTTATCTGTCTTTTGCAAATGAGTAAGAAGGGGATCTATGCGAATGTGGAAAGCGCCCAAGATGGCAAAACTTGGTCAGTTGCGCCTCTTGAACAATGGTCAACTCAACCAATGGGCACCAAACTCCTTCGCTTTTGAAGACGAGATGATGGTCCGGGCGGCCCCGAATTACCTAAGTCCCTGGCAAGAACCTAAAGTGTGATATAATCCAGGGTATCCGGTCAGATACAGCGAACGGAGTGTGCGTTGATACCGTCAAGTCGGAGCATTGTCTTCGTCCTCTGATGAGCGTCGCATACTGCCAGCGCGGCTCTTACGAGCCTACCTACAGTATACACGATGTAGTTGAGTTATCAGCCCACCAAGCACCAGTGCGGGGTAGCCGCTAATTCGAGGCTGTCGAATTGGCTACCCCCTTTCGTTGTTGCGTAGCTCCCGCAATGGTGAAAATCAAAACCTACCCGCACTTCGATCCCGCTTTAACTGATTCCGACGCCACCGCTCTTGTCTCTGATCCCTTGCTCGTATGCAAACATGCGTTTTTCCCCTTCATAGAGTATTCGGAACGTTGGACCAAGTTCGCGGCCAAGGGAACAAAGGGAAAGTCCAAGAGCCGTCCAATAATGTACGCGGCTCGGCGCGATAGCTGCATCTACTCCTATTACAGGGGCCTGTTGAGCGAGGCCTATGAGAAGGAACTTGCGGACCGCGGAATCCAACACTCGGTCCTAGCGTACAGACGCATCCCCCGAAGCAACTCGAGGGGCAATAAGAGCAACATCCACTTTGCAAACGATGTATTCTCCGAGATTTTGACCTTGGGCGACTGCCTTGTTTACACGCTCGATATTAGCAAGTTCTTCGAGAGCCTCAGCCATTCATACTTGAAGCGGCTTTGGACGAAGATCCTAGGTTTCAAAAGCATGCCTCCTGATCACTATCAAGTCTTCCGCAATGTCACCCGCTACGCCAGTGTGAATCGGGAGATGCTCTACAAGGCCCTCGGCTTCATCGGTCAGAAGTCGATGGGAACGAGGCAAGTGATAGGTTACTTAGTCAAACGGGTACCTATGCACCTCTGCTCCGGAAGGATATTCCGCGAGAAATTGCTCTCGCTGGTCAAAACGAACAGGACAAGCTACGGTATCCCGCAAGGCTCGCCGATTTCAGACGTACTGGCCAACCTCTACCTACTTGAGTTTGACACACAGATGGTGTATCAGTTGGCCAAGGTCGGTGGAACATATCGGCGTTACTCGGACGACATTCTCTTAATAGTTCCCGGCCACGGGGATGACTATGTTGCTAGGTTGGCGCAGGTCGAAATACAGCTAAAAGCGTGTGGCGATAAGCTGAAGATTCAACAAGCCAAGACCACCGCGCACAAGTTCTCTCGAATCGATGGCGCCGATTTCTCTAAATGCCAACTCCTATCTGGAAGCACCGGCAAGAATGGGTTGGAATATCTCGGCTTCCGGTTCGACGGACGCAAGGCATTCGTTCGAGACAGCACACGCTCGAGGCTCCAGAGAAAAATGACGTTTGCTGTGAACGCAGCTGTCAGACGGCTGTATCGAGCCAATCCGGGCAAGGGACGAGCCGAACTAAAGAGACTTTTTGATGTGAATGCTGTGCTGACACAGTTTTATAAGGTCCGCGACTTTGAGTCTGTCGCTGCAACCCCAAGCAGGTGGACGTTTTGGACGTACCTGATCCGTGCACAAGAGATCTTCGGAAGCAAAGGTAAGCCAATCGTTGGGCAGGTGCGGAATTTCCGCCGCAGCATTTCCTATAAGGCCGACCGGCTGATCGACAAATGCACGGTCATTCCATAGAACAGTTGATCGATTTGCGCGCGCCTACTCGAGCTGATGCCCAAAGAATCCACAGCGCGACTGGTTGCTGGCGTTGGAAGAATGTTGGCGCCGGTTCAAAGCCTGGCAGCCAAGCGTGTCGCCGCCGCAGTTCAAACGGGTTGGAATTTGCGATTCCGCAATTAACTAATCTCGGGTCGAATCTCGGGTTGGAGATTTCCGCCCAATTGCTGTAAGTTATTGATAAATATGGTAGGCACGACTGGATTCGAACCAGCGACCTCTTCCGTGTCAAGGAAGCGCTCTAACCAACTGAGCTACGCGCCTTTGAAATCTACTCGAATTAGTTTATTTGAAATCTACTCGAATTAGTTTATCAGGATCGGGGCAGCCGAGGAAGGCGATGCTCCTTCACCGGTTCGTACTGTACTATCGTTCACGAACACAGAGAGCATCTGCGCTTGACTTCGCGCTCCGGCGCCTACACTGCGCGTAGACGCAGATCGAGATCAGGGAGCGGCCGCGACCCTTCAAGTTCCGGGTGAGCCGGATTCAAGAGCCGTCTGCGCCCGATATTCGGCAGCTCCAGGCCTTGGATTGCGAACCAGGCAGTTAGCCTGTCAAGCGCTGCCAGTTGTGGGTCATAGCGGTCTGCTATAAGTTGATTCTTCCATGTCCGACGTTGCAAGCACGCGATTGAACCCATTCCGCTACGCGCCCAACCTGCTCACGCTGGCGCGCATCTGCATGGCTCCGTTCCTGGTCGCGGCCATTCTGGAAGATCGCTATGCGTTGAGTTTTTACGTTTTTCTTGCCGCCGGGCTGACCGATGCGCTGGACGGCGCCCTGGCCCGCATTCTGAAGCAGCGCACCATGCTGGGGCAGTATCTTGACCCGGTAGCCGACAAGCTGCTCCTGAGTACGCTTTTCCTGGTGCTGATGCACAAAGGCCTGATTCCAGCCAGGGTGACCGTAATGGTCTTTGGCCGCGATGTGGGAATTCTGGTGGTCGCGGCCATCCTCTACGCCGCCGCCGGCAGGCGTGAGTTCAGCCCCAGCATCTTCGGCAAGGCCAACACGCTGGCGCAGATCGCCGCGGTAGCCGCTGTGTTGCTTTATCAATTGACGGAAGCCTACTGGGTGGCTGAGGTGCGCATGATTGCCCTCGACTCCACCATGCTGCTGACCGTGGTTTCGGGCCTGCACTACGCATGGCTCGTCTCACGGCGCATCGGTGTTCCGATGATCGGAAGCTCCAGCGCCAGGTGAACAGAAGTGTTTTCGGTCTTAGTCTTCGTCCAAGGCATCCTCAGTTTCGGCGGTTTCCTCAATCTCCATGTCGCGAAACTCCTCGGAGTCAAAGACCTCGCCACACTCCAGGCACTCGACAAACTCAGCGTCTTCGTGCCGGGAAACGATACGTACCCTTGGGTGCTTGCAGATGGTCGCCATTGCTTCGGGTCGGTTTAGTTCGAGTCCTCTTTCCGCAAGATTGTAGCGGGCTTTTGCCTAATTTGAAACGGATTTTTGTTGAATCTTTGTGGTCCGAGGAAGATTCTTTGCGCCGGGAACTGAAACGAATCCGGACAGGGCTTGAAATCCCGACAGAAACGGTCGTATACTGAACACGGACTGAAGAAGTCGGATATTGAATGCTGAAGCTGACCAAAAAGGCGGATTACGGGTTGATGGCGCTCAAGTACCTGGCAGAGCACCCGGAGAAGCCTGCGCTTAGCGCCAAGGATGTTGCTGACGCATACGGGATTCCGGCGCAGCTGTTGGCCAAGATTCTGCAGTTGCTTACCAAGCACGGGCTGCTCCGTTCGCATGCCGGCATGAATGGCGGATACGCCCTGGCGCGCGATGCGCGCGAGATTTCCGCCTACGAGGTGATCCACGCCATTGACGGCCCGTTTTTCATTACCTCCTGCACCAAGGGCGCCAAGAATTGCGACCTGACGCCGAGTTGCACCATCAAAGAGCCCTTGGCGCGGGTAAACGACACCATCGCCGGGGTGCTGAAAAGCATCAGCATTCAGGACCTGGCAGAGCACGAGCAGCCGGCACACAGGGTCCACGCGCCGCAAGGGCTGGTTGCCCTGACATTAGGTTGAAAATTCCCCCTCCGGCCAAAAGCGGAGACGAGCATCGAGAAGGATGGAGATCGAGAAAATGGCTAAATTTGCCAGCAATGTGGAAGTGCCCGCAGGCGTAAGCCTGCCGATTTACATGGATAATCACGCAACCAGCCCCATGGACCCGCGGGTTCTGGAAGCGATGCTGCCGTTTTTCACCACCAAGTTTGGCAATGCGGCGAGCCGCAACCACTCCTTTGGGTGGGAAGCGGAGCAGGCCGTGGAAACGGCGCGCGAGCAGATTGCCAAGCTGATTGGTGCCACTGCCAAGGAGATCATCTTCACATCCGGCGCCACGGAGAGCAATAACCTGGCCATCAAGGGCATCGCGGAGATGTACCGCGAGCGCGGCAACCACATCATCACCCAGGTTACCGAGCACAAGGCGGTGCTGGACACCTGCAAGCGCCTGGAAAAGTACGGCTACCGCGTGACCTATCTGCCGGTGAAGGCCGATGGGCTGATCGATCTTGAAGACTTGCGCCGGGCCATGGACGAGAAGACCATCCTGGTCTCGATCATGGCGGCCAATAATGAGATTGGCGTGCTGCAGCCTATCCGCGAAATCGGCAAGCTGTGCCACGAAAAGGGCGTTATCTTCCACACCGACGCTGTGCAGGCCGTGGGCAAGGTTCCGGTCAATGTGATCGCGGACAACATCGACGTGATGTCGCTGACGGCGCACAAGCTTTACGGCCCCAAGGGCGTGGGCGCTCTGTACGTTCGCCGGCGCAACCCGCGCGTGCAGATCGCAGCGCAGATTGACGGCGGCGGCCACGAGCGCGGCATGCGCTCCGGTACTCTGAACGTGCCCGGCATTGTCGGGTTGGGCAAGGCCTGCGCCATCGCCTCAGAGGAGATGGACACGGAAGCTGCCTACCTGCGCGAATTGCGCGACCGCCTGAAGGCCAAGCTTGAGTCTGAACTCGACTACGTCCACGTCAACGGCTCCTGGGAGCATCGGCTGCCCGGCAATCTGAACATGAGCTTTGTGTACGTGGAAGGCGAGTCGCTCCTGATGGGCATCAACGATGTTGCGGTTTCCAGCGGTTCGGCCTGCACCTCGGCAACGCTTGAGCCATCCTATGTATTGAAGGCGCTCGGGCTGGGCGACGATGTGGCGCACAGCAGCATTCGGTTTGGTTTGGGCCGCTTCAACACCCAGGCCGAGGTGGACTACGTGGCCGCCAAGGTGATCGACATTGTGAAGCACCTGCGCCAGCTTTCGCCGCTGTATGAGATGGTGCTGGAAGGCATCGATCTGACCAAGATTCAGTGGGCGGCGCACTGAGAAGCAGCTTTTAGCCGTTAGCTTTCAGCCTTCAGCTTGAGCATCGAACCGGATAGGATTCGACATCAAGTCCAAGGGTGCAAAGGCTAAAAGCTAAAAGCTAAGAGCTAAAGGCTAGAGCTAACACCGCGGCTTCCCCGCAGAAGGATGGCACCAATGGCATACAGCGACAAGGTAATCGACCACTACAATAATCCCCGCAACGTGGGCCAACTGGACAAGGCTTCCACCGAGGTGGGCACCGGCCTGGTAGGCGCGCCGGAATGCGGCGACGTGATGCGGTTGCAGATCCGCGTGAACCCCGAGACGCAGGTCATTGAAGAAGCCAAGTTCAAGACCTTTGGCTGCGGTTCTGCAATCGCAAGCTCTTCGCTGGCCACTGAGTGGATCAAGGGCAAGACGGTGAGCGACGCGCTCGAAATCAAGAATACCGACATTGTGAAGGAACTTTCGCTGCCGCCAGTCAAGATTCACTGCTCGGTGCTGGCCGAGGATGCGATTCGCGCCGCGATCGGCGACTGGAAGAAAAAGAACGGCGTTGCCGAGGCAGTTGAGGCAACAGCCGCAGCGCACTAGGGGACGCTGGCACAAGCACCAAGGCTCCGTGCCCCGTCCATTCGCGCTTTTTGCGGATGGGTGGGAAACCACAAAAGCTCGGTGCCGGAAATGAAAAGGCAAGCATGTCGAACATGGTGACAATTGAATCGAAGCCTGCGGAAGGCCTATCGGCTGCGCAACAGCAGTCTGCCCCACGGCAGGTGGCAGGTGGCCTGCAGGTGACGGATCGCGCCATCAAGCGCATCCGCGTGGCCATGGCCAAGGAAGGCGTTTCGCCCGAAGAGGGCGGCCTGCGCCTCGGCGTTATGGGCGGCGGCTGTTCGGGGCTTTCGTATTCCATCAAGTTCGACACGCGCCCCCGCGAGCGCGACCGGATCTACAACTTCGACGGGGTGCGGGTTTTTGTCGATCCGAAGTCGTTCCTCTACCTGCACGGCATGACGCTGGACTACGAAGAAACGCTGATGCGGCGGGGATTCAACTTCATCAATCCGAACTCCTCGCGCTCCTGCGGCTGCGGTTCGTCGTTCTCCTCCTAACTGGGAATGTGTCGTTTGCAGGGTACGGGCCTCAGGCTGAAGGATGCGGGCTTTTGCTTGGAGGGTACGGGCTTCAGCCCGTACATTGAGAGCTACGATGGAGAATTGGGCTTTAGCCCCTGAGGCAATTCTCCCATTCGCACCGCATTCCCTCAGAGGCTAAAGCCATGGATCGAGAGTTCTTGGCAATGTACGGGCTGAAGCCCGTACCCTTCAACTCTCTTGTGTTGCGCAAGGGTCAGGGTCGGTTCAATGCTCAAAATCGTCGATACCGCGGTTCCAATTGCGTGCTGGTCGTGTTCGGTGGCTCACAACGACTCAACGCTGTTCTGCCCGCATTGCAGCAAGATTCAGCCCGCCGCTGCGGGCGATTTTTTTCAGGTATTCAGCCTGAACCGCGGTTTCCAAATCGACCTTTCCGCGCTCGAAACCGAGTTCCACCGCATGAGCCGCAAGCTGCATCCCGACCGCTTTGCGCGCGCCACCGAGCAGGAGCGTGAATGGAGCCTTGCCGACACAGCTCTGCTCAACGACGCCTATCGCACCCTCAAAGACCCGCTGCACCGCACCGAATACCTCCTCAAGCTGGAAGGCGCGGAGATCGGCGAGGAGCACGCGGGCAAGGATCGAAAGAACCAGCAGGACCCCTCGCGCGTTCCAGCCGATCTGCTGGAAGAAGTCTTCGAGTTGAACATGCAGCTTGAAGAGATGCGCATGGCGCGCAAGATGGGCGAATCGGACCCCGCTCTGCAGGCCGATCTGGAACAGGCAAAGACGAAGTTCGAAGGCCTGCTTGCGGCTGTCGATGAAGACCTGCGCGCTCAATGGCTGGTATGGGATGCCGGCGACACCACGGCGCGACAGGCCGCGCAGAAGATCATGGTGGCCCTGCTTGACCGGCGCCGCTATCTCAGCAATCTGGTACGCGACGTTACCGAGACCCTTGGAGCATAGATACAGAAAATGGCGGAATCGAATCTGACCGGCCGCGTAGTTGGCATCGACCTCGGTACTACCAACTCCCTGGTCGCTTATATGCAGGGCGATGCGCCGGTGGTCATTCCCGGCGCCGACGGCTTGAATCTGGTGCCCTCCGTGGTCGCGCTGGATCAAGTTCCGGCCGAGGGCGGTCGTCCTACGGTTACAGTGGGAAACACCGCGCGCCGCGCTCTGATTGAAACACCGGAGCGTGTGATTTACTCCGTCAAGCGGCTCATGGGCCGCGGCCTTCACGAGATTCAAGACGAGCTCAAGCTCTTTCCTTTCCGGATTGCGGAAGATGTTGAAGAGGGCGAAGTCCCGCGCATCCAGCTTGGCGAGCTCCGGTTCACGCCGCCTGAGATTTCGGCCTACATTCTTCGCCAGCTCAAGCGCAACGCCGAGCGTTTTTTTGGCGCTCCGGTCACACAGGCCGTCATCACCGTGCCCGCGTACTTCAACGATGCGCAGCGCCAGGCGACCAAGGATGCCGGCCGAATGGCTGGCCTCGAAGTTCTGCGGTTGGTGAACGAGCCCACCGCGGCCGCGCTCGCCTATGGCCTTGACCGCGCCAAGGAAGGCACCATCGCCGTCTACGACCTGGGGGGCGGGACTTTCGACATCTCCATTCTCAAGCTGCGCGACGGCATCTTCGAGGTTCAGTCCACCAACGGCGACACACACCTCGGCGGCGACGACATCGACAACTTGCTGCTGGCCATCGCACTCGACGAAATCTACGCCGAGCACGGCGTTGACCTGCGCAGTCATCCCGGCGCGGTGCAGGCCTTGCGCAAGTCCGCCATCGACGCCAAGATTGCGCTCTCGACCGAGCAGGCAGCCAGGTTTGACATAGAACTGCCCAATGGAGACCGCTACCAGCGCGAAATTCCGCGGGATGTCTTCGAGATCCTCATCGAGCCGGTGCTCAGCCGCACCGTCGGTCCATGCAAGCAGGCCCTTACCGACGCCGGCATCACACCCGAGCAGATCGATGAAGTGGTGCTGGTCGGCGGTTCCACGCGCATCCCGGCCGTGCGTGAACTCGTCGACGATCTCTTTCACCTCGCCGCCCGCGGCAAACGCCCGCACATCGAGCTCAACCCTGACGAGGTAGTCGCACTGGGTGCGGCTGTGCAGGCGGACATTCTGGCCGGCGCTTCCAAGTCCACCGAAGAAATGCTGCTGCTCGACGTGACGCCGCTTTCCCTCGGCATCGAAGCTCTCGGCGGGACAGTCGCCAAGATAATCCAGCGCAACTCCACCATCCCCGCATCGGCCACCGAGCACTTCACCACCGGCGTAGAAGGCCAGACCAATGTGGCCATCCACGTGGTGCAGGGCGAGCGCGAGATGGCCGCCGACTGCCGGTCATTAGCGCGATTTGACCTGCGCGGCATTCCGCCCATGTCTGCCGGCCTGCCGCGCATTGAAGTCAAATTTCTCATCGACGCCGACGGTATCCTGAAGGTCACGGCGCGCGAGCAGCGCAGCGGCCAAGCCGCGAAGATTGAAGTGAAGCCGACCTATGGACTCACCGACGAGCAGGTCGAGAGCATGATTCTCGATTCCTTCGATCACGCCGAAGAAGACTTCGCCAAGCGCCTCCTGATCGAAGCCCGCAACGAAGCGGAGACGATTCTCTCCGCCGTCGAGCGCGCACCGCGGAGTCCCGCGTGGGCCGTGCTCACCGGCGAGGAGCAAGCCGCAATCGCCGCAGCGAAAGACCGGCTGCAAGCCGTCAAGCTGGGCGAAGACGCAAAGGCCATTCGAGACGCGACCTTGGCTCTCGACCAGGCAACGCGGCGCTTTGCCGAGTTGATGATGGAAGCCGCAGTCTCGACGACCATTCGCGGCAAGACGATGGATGCTGCCGACGAGGATTTGGGCGAGGCCGTAACCGCGCCTCATCCCATGGCGCGGGCGGAGTTCAAGTAGGGCTGGTAGGCTGGGGTTTTAACCCCGGCATCAAACCCAGCAAAGACCACCGGGCTTTGGCCCCTGAGGTGAGCTTGTTCGGAATTCGGGTTGAATCGTGACCAGAATTCCTTGGAACCGAACAGCAGCGAAAGGCAAGGAACCATGAACGAAGCAAACCAGAAAAATATCGCCGCCGACAAGCTCGTGCGCGTCACCTTTCAACCCGAAGGCAAAACCGTAGAGTTCGAGTTCGGCACGTTGCCCTACGATCATCACGGCAAGCCGATGTCGTTCCTCGACGTCGCGGAGAACTTCGGCATCTTTCTCGACCACGCCTGCGGCGGCGTCTGCGCCTGCACCACCTGCCACCTGTGGATCAAGGACCAGGCCGGAATCAGCGAGGCGGACGACGACGAGATCGACCGCATGGATATGGCCGCCGACCAGCAACTCGACTCGCGCCTTGGCTGCCAGGCGGTTATCACCAAGCCCGGCAATTATGTGGTTGAAATTCCCAAGTGGAACCGCAACTACGTGTCAGAGGGTAAGCCGCTTACACTGGCCGAAGGCAAATAACCAACGAGGTTAAGATCAAACCTATGCCGCGCGAAATTCTATGGACCGACGCCGAAGAAATCGGTATTCAACTGCAAGAGAAATTCCCCGATGTGGACCCGTTGACGGTGCGCTTCACAGACTTGCACCGCTACGTGACCGAGCTTCCCGGCTTTGTAGACGACCCAGGCAAGTCCAACGAAAGCCGTCTCGAAGCCATCCAGATGGCCTGGCATGAAGAGTTTCAGGACGCACAGGGGTAGCGTTGCGCTATTCCAGTCGATCCTGAAAGACCAACAAGACCCTCATAAAACCTGATGAAATGCGGTGTTTGTTGCACTAGAATTTCCCTGAGGGCGCGGCAAATGGCCTGGAAACTGGGGAAAAAGCGATGCGACC
>JBEKFD010000213.1:0-8115 GCA_050013495.1 Occallatibacter sp.
GGCTGGTCGCAAAGAATCGGAGCAGGGCTCGCGGCATTCGCACTTGCATTTCCGTGTGCGCAACCTGCCTCAGCCCAGAACTCCGATCAGCCCTCCAACGGTCAAGTCTCATCAACCCCCCAAAGTGGATTCGTCCTCAGAATGAATGGCGAGCTGGTTCTGACGAACGTAGTAGCGCGCGACGCGAAAACCGGGGAAGTGGTGCAGGGCCTGAAGCAGAGCGACTTCAGCATCTACGAGAACGGCAAGCAGCAGCGCACTGACACCTTCGACTTTGAGAGCGTGGACAAGGCTATCCCGCTGAACGAGGCAATGGTCAGCGGCCTGGCCGCGGGCGCCAATGGCCCCGGTAGCAAAGCGGTCGTAGTGGCCAAACCAGAGGAGCTTCGCAATCATCGCCTGATCGTCATGTTTTTCGACCTCACCTCCATGCAACCCGAAGATCTCGATCGCAGCGTTTCCGCCGCGCAGGATTTTCTTCGAACCAAGATGCAGCCCGCCGATCTTGTCGCACTCGTTTCCCTCGGTGACACCCTCAAAGTGGACCAGGATTTCACTGCAGACAAGAACGCCCTCATCAACGAAGTGGGCGTCTACAACGGCACTGAAGGCGAGGGCTTTGCGCAGGGCGCCACTGCGAATTCAAACCAGGTGGAAGATGCCACCGGCTACACCCCCGACGAGAGCGAATACAACGACATCAATACCGACCGCGAGTTGTATGCGCTACGCGCCGTGTCCAAATCTCTCGAAAAGATCACGGAGAAAAAGTCGCTGCTTTATTTCTCCGGCGGCATTCAGCGCGACGGCATCGAGAACCAGGCTTCCTTGCGCGCCGCCATCAATTCGGCGGTGCGTGCCAACTTGGCCATTTACAGCGTGGATACACGCGGCCTGCAGGCGGTTTCGCCGCTGGGCGATGCATCTACCGGCAGCCTGCGCGGCACCGGGGCCTACAACGGCAGCGCCATTACCAACAACATGAACGCCAACTTCGCCACGCAGGAATTGATGGCCACGTTGAGCACCGATACGGGCGGCAAGGCCTTCTTCGATTCCAACGATTTTGCTCCCGCATTTGCACAGGTGGAGCGCGACACTTCTGCCTATTACGCAATCGGATTTCGCAGCACCAACCCCGCGCGCGATGGCAGTTATCGCAAGCTGACTATCAAGATCAATCGCCCCGGCATCAAGCTCGAATACCGCCCCGGCTACTACGCGCCGGCAGATTTTCAGCATTCCGGACACGAGGACCGCGAGCGCGAACTGGACGAGGAGCTAGCCAGCGACCTGCCTGCAACCGACATTGCTGTCTACATGGATGCGCTCTATTTCCGCCTCGATGAAAACCGCTTCTTTGTGCCCGTTTCCATCATCGTGCCGGGCTCGCAAATTCCGTTCGTCAAAGGCGGCGACAAGGACAAGGCGACGCTCGATATTATCGGCTCGGTCATCGACGAAGTGAAGCGCCCCATCGGGCACGCGCGCGAAACCGTGAAGCTCAATCTCGACCCCAGCCTGCAGGCGCGGCAAAAGAATATTGAATACACCACCAGCTTCGATCTGCCGCCCGGCAAATACCAGGTGAAATTTGTTGTGCGCGAAAATCAGACTGGCCGCATGGGCTCGTTTGTCGCGGACATCACGCTGCCCGACATGAAGAAATCTCCGCTGAAGATGAGCTCAATCGTGCTCGCTTCCATGCGCCAGCCGAGCAAGAAGCAAAGCCCCCTGGTGCGCGGAGGGGAAGAGTACGTGCCCAACATAAGCCACGTCTTTCGCCAGGATCAGCACCTCTACCTGCTGTACGAAATCTACAGCCCTGCGCATGAGAAAGCCGCAGCCGAAGCTCCAAAGGCCACCAAGCCCGGCATCAATCTGTTGAGCAGCCTTGAACTCATCCAGGGATCGACCAAGGTGTATGAGACGCCGCTGGTTCAGGCGCGAGCCATCAACGTCGAAGGCCGCGACGCAGTGGCCATTGAGCTCGATGTCCCTCTGGCTGGCCTGAAGACCGGCCAATACGTATGCCAGCTTAATGTAATCGACGACGCCGGCGGGAGTTTTGCGTTTCCACGATTTGCCTTGCTTTTGCGTGAACCGAATGCCGCCGCTCCCGCAACTCAGCCGGCAGCCGGGGCGTCTTCTGCGGGAGCCGCATCCGCATCCGCAAACCCATAAGGGCAGTGCCGGCAGCCCGAGCCGCAGCACGAGCCGCGCTTCAGATGATAAGCCGCGGTGAACACCATGGACGGCCCTTCGAAATAGAAGTCTTCAGGCTCGAGCGCAAGCCGCGCGGCGCTGGGAAGAATGTCATCCATTCCTCCATTTTCTCCTGAACCGCCAGCCGGTGCCGAGCGCCGCCAAAATCAAACTGTAAAATTGAAACATGACCGTAACCGCCGAACATCGCGCTCGCCGCATCAAAATCATCCTCTTCGACGTGGACGGAGTTCTCACCGACGGCACGATCTGGGTTTTGCCTATCCCTTTCGTGCAGCCCGACGGCTCCATTGGAAGCAAGCCGGTTGAGGCCAAGGGCTTCAGCGCGCACGACGGAGCGGGCATCACTCTGGCGCGCCTCGGCGGCTTGAAAGTGGGCGTTATTACCAAACGCATCAGCGAGGCAGTCGCCATTCGCGCCCGCGACTTGAAATTGGATTTCGTCTACCAGGGCCAGGCATTCAAGATGAAGGCGGTACGGGAGATTGCGCAGAAAGCCGGAGTCACGCTCCATGAGATCGCTTACGTCGGCGACGACATGATCGATCTTCCCGTCATGCGCCAAGTCGGGTTCGCAGTCGCGGTCGCTAACGCGCGTACGCAGGTTAAAGCTGAGGCCCACTATGTAACCCCCAACCAAGGCGGCCACGGCGCAGGGCGAGATGTGATTGAATTCATCCTCGCAACCCAGGGCCTGCTCGGAAAATGCATTGCCGATTCCATCGACGAGAGCAATCCCATTCCGCCGTCGATGGATATCGGCAAGGGCGGAGACCTGACGTAGATTTCCCCGATGCGCATCGCGCATGCAGAGAGAACAATGTTCATCGAACCTAAAAGAGCGGTAGTTCTATTGAGCGGCGGTCTGGATTCAGCCACTGTGCTGGCCATTGCGCGGGGCCAGGGCTACGAGGTTTACGCGCTATCGTTCTCTTACGGCCAACGGCACATCTGGGAACTGGAAGCCGCTGCACGTGTCGCCGCATCCATCGGCGTTGTCCAGCATCGCACCGCCAACATCGATCTGCGCATTTTCGGCGGCTCCGCGCTTACGGCCGACATCGCTGTGCCCAAAGGCCGCCCGACAGACGACATGTCGCACGGCATTCCCATCACCTATGTGCCCGCGCGCAACACTATCTTTCTCTCTTTCGCGCTTGCCTGGGCTGAGGTGCTGGGTTCGAGCGACATCTTCATCGGCGTCAATGCGCTGGATTATTCCGGTTACCCCGACTGCCGCCCGGAGTTCATTCACGCTTTCGAACAGATGGCAAACCTGGCGACGAAGGCCGGCGCGGAAGGCCGCCAGTCGCTCAGGATTCACACCCCGCTCATCGCACTATCGAAAGCCGAAATCATTCGCAAGGGCATCGAATTTGGTGTGGACTACGGTCTCACTAGCAGTTGCTACGACCCGTCGCCGAGCGGCGAACCATGCGGCCAATGCGACTCGTGCCTGCTGCGGCAAAAGGGCTTTCGCGAAAACGGCATCGACGATCCGCTCTCCTACGCCGGCTCGGGAAATGGGCCTCGGTCATGAGCTATGGCGTCAAGGAAATCTTCTACACGCTGCAAGGCGAGGGTGCGCAGGCAGGCCGAGCGGCGGTCTTCTGCCGCTTCGCGGGCTGCAATCTGTGGTCCGGTCGCGAAGCCGATCGCGCCACTGCGATTTGTCGATTCTGCGACACGGATTTTGTCGGCGTGGATGGACCGGGCGGAGGCAAATTCGACTCAGCGGAAAATCTCGCCGTGGCCGTTGAAGACAAGTGGCCTGAAAATTCAAATCAGGGCAGGCGCTTCGTCGTATGCACGGGCGGGGAACCGCTGCTGCAACTCGATGCGGCTCTCATTGAAGCACTTCATGCGCGTGGCTTCGAGATCGCGGTCGAGACCAATGGAACCGTCGTCGCTCCCGAAGGTTTGGATTGGATCTGCGTAAGCCCCAAGGCCGGGGCAAGCCTTGTCCAGCGCCGCGGGGACGAATTGAAACTCGTCTTTCCGCAGGCCGCCTTCGATCCTGATGAGTTCTTATTGCTAAATTTCAATCGCTTCTTCTTGCAGCCCATGGACGGCCCAACCCTAAGCGCCAATACAGAACTTGCTGTCGCATATTGCAAATCGCATCCGCAATGGCGCTTGAGCCTGCAGACACATAAGCTTCTCGGCATTCCCTAGATTGAATGCGATTGAATGACTCGGTGTGACGCTCGTTATTTCGAAGCGGGATAGGGTGTTGCACTGGCAGGCATTGCATCTGGTTGTACGAGCCACACCTTGCGGTCCTTGTAATAGTTGGCGATTTCAAGGTTGTTGGCTGCATCCATTTCGCGCGCCCAGATCACCTTTTCTCCGTCGATAACCGGTGAGTTATAGACCCATTCATCCATGGGGCTGTGATCCGCCGCATAGCGAACCAGGACGAGCTGGCCTCCGGGCTGTTGCTCCAACTCCCTCTCGATGCGCTGGCGTTCAACTCCGAGCCGTCCTGGACCGGACCACGTGGAGCACCACGCCGGACTGGGCCATGGGGCAAGTATCAGGCGCAGCGGCTCGGCCCACAAACGCAGTACGGCTAGCGCAATGCAAACAACAATTGTGGAGCGCAGTATCGCCAATCCCACGGGTTGCCCGCCTGCCTTGCATTGGCGCAGGTGCCGCATCGCCTGCAGCCCCACGGCGTAGATTGCCGGAGTTACCGCGGCCAAGTAGTGGGGAATGAGCCATGTCTGCAACAAGACGCCGCACAGCACAATCAACACGCACACCATAAGGAATCGAATGCGGCGATCGCGGAAGACGCGGGGCAGCATGATCAAAGGCGGCAGAAGTGCGATGCCGGCGAAGAACAGCAACGCGCGCAGTGGCTTGAAGAACAGAGTCTCTTTCAAGAAGCCGGGAATGGTGCGCAGCCGCTGGGCGTAGGGGAGTTCGACTTCTGTATAAAACTCGCGAATGAGTTTGTGCCGGTAGACTGGCTCAGGGCGGGGCGCCTGCCAGAACCAATAAGGAACCACAGCGTATTGCGCGCGGTCAACGCTGTAGGGCAGAGTCAATGGACTGCCGAATGCGCGGTAATCGTAATAGCCCAGCCACGCCAGCGCAGCAGCAATCAGAGCGAGAGGGAACACCGCGCGACGCAGCAGCACAATTGTCGGCGGGCGATTCTTTCCGACGAGAGCCCAGCGGCCCAGCATGAGGCCGACGGGAATCGACAGCAGCAGCCCTTCGTAAGGACGGCAGAGCACAAGCAGAGCGATGCCCGCCGCCAGCAGCACGCAGTAAAGCGGACGCGCTGTGCGCGTGAGACGCGGAAGCGCTCCGAGCACCAGCGCGCCGCCGAGCGCGGAAACGCACCCGCCGCCGGAGTAGGTGTTGATCCAATAGCTGAACAGGCCAATGCGCAGCACCACCAGCACTCCGCCCAGCAAAGCCCATGCCGGCGGCAGCCATGCCTGCAGCATCCAGCAGAGCGCGGCGCACATGAGCGCAGTCACGCAGAGAATGCCGAACCATGGATGACCGAAGAGTACCTTGCCCGCGGCCAGCACCAGTCCCTGCGCAGGAAAATACATCGACGCGTATGTCGGCACCATGGTCTCCTGCACGGTCTCGAAATGCGTCCACATGGCGGGCGTGGGGTTGGCAAGCCTGCCCAGCGCGAAGGTATTTCCCGAAAGCAGAAAGCTGAAATCGTCCTGGACAAAAGGAAGAGGAATGGGGCAGAAGGGAAGAATGGCAAGGCGGAGGAAAAATGCAACGGCGCCGACAAGTAGGACGGACAGTGTTTTTCTTTGCGCGATGCGTCTGAAGCTCTTCTCGATTGAAGAGAACCAGGAAGAACCGAGGCGCGGCACAGCGAAGGCAACGGCGACGGTGATCGCCGTTAGCCCTGCTTCGATCAACATGAACGAAGTTCCTGTGTCCTGGCTGGGATTCATGACCATATTCTAACGATTCACCGGCACCAGTGTTTCGGATTCCACTGAAGCAGGCAATCCGTCGGCATATTCGAAGATCACATGGCAGGTGGTCAGTCCCAGTTGCACGCGCTCCGGATAGGTTCCGCAGTAGGCGTGAACAAACCTGTATCCGGCTTTCTCCACGGATTCGATCCTTGGCTGGTTTAGATCGATGCGATCGACGCCGCCTTTGTAACGGACCTCGACCAACACCAAGTCGGGATGCGTGGGCAGCAACTCGTCGAACGTCTGCTCCGTTGTGTCTAAATCGCTCCACCACCAGAAAGAGTTGGCCTGGTTTATGTAAATGTTATGGTCGAAGTAGGGCAGGATTCCAACGCCATCGAAGGCGTGGTTGCCTTCATCGTCGATAAATGTCACAGCGATTTTTGCGCCATTTTGGACGAACGGCTTCAAGAATGCAGCGGCTGCGCGGTCCCCCGAGTAGGGGTGGTAGTGATCGTAGAAAAGCGCATAGCCTGACCATAGACACTGGGTCGCGATCATGAAGAACATTGCGAACTGGCCGATTGTTTCGATTCTTGAATCGCCATGGGAAGCGCCAGCGGAAGGTCCGGCGCCGTGCTCGGGCCAGGTGATCCACAGGAGGCAAATCAGCAGAGGCACGAGGAGTCCAACGTGCCACCAGTTGGCATATACCTCGCCGGAGAAGATTGCAAAGAAAAGCACCGGCAGAAGATAGAGGAGTTTGCGGCGCGCGGCGAACCAGGCTGCAATGACGATCCAGAACGGAATGGAGAGGCCCCATGGCTCGCAGATTCCCCAAACCAGCGAGGCGATTGCATGGGCGATGGGCGTTGGAGATTGTCCGCGTACGCGGGAGAGTGCGAGATCGTGAGGAGGCCACGCCGTCCAAATTGCAAAGGCGTAGAAGGCAGCCGCGATCAATGCGCACAGCAACAGCTTGCTTCGTTGACTGGCGCTTTTGAGGCTTCTGTCGCGAAGATGCTCGAAGCCGTAAACCAGGGCGAGTCCGCCGGAGATTACGGCCGCGTGAAGCGCCGTATTGGCGAGTAAACCCAGCAGCAGAGCCACAACCAATGGGCTTTTCTTCCAGCAGTACGCCACGGCAAACAAAAGAATCGGTACCAGCACATAATTTCGCGCCACCACGGCGTACTGAAACAGAAGGAAGGAAGTAAATGGCAGCGAGAGCTTCAGAGAGCGGGGCAGAGGAGAAGCGAAGACCAGCAGCGATGTGGCGGCTACGGCGATCACTCCGCACATCCAATGCAGCCCGGTGTAACCGATGTGGGCGCGATTTAGAATCCAGAGCAGGAGATACCACAGGCCCGGAGATCCTTCGTAACGAATGTACGTCTTGAACAAAGCAGGGAGAGAAAGGGTTCGCGCCAACTGCCATGCCTGGGCTTCATCAACCCAGGGCTCATGGAACGGGATGGCCAACGCGACCAGCCCGGCGTAGAACGAAACCGTGCACCATTCCGGCCAACGCAGGCGCAGATCTTTGCGCCAGCCGTGGAACGGGGAGGCGGTGGGTCGCACAGAATTGGCAATTTTCGCGGAGGGTCCGTGCTGTCTTGCTGGCTCCTCCGCGGACAGTTGCATTTCATCTCTCCTTGAAATGGCGGCGCGCATTGAGGAAACGCGCTTCCGGCGCTCCGGGTTCTCCCGGATCATAACAGCGGCTCCTAACAGCCTGTGGTGAATGTTCAAATTGCCTTAAAACATCCCTCATGGGCAAAAGAGCGTGGGTGAGAGCGGATACTTGGCACTTGAGAAGAGCACGTCTTAACTCAAAAGCAGCAAGTTAGCTCCGCTTCGCGGCGATAGCGAGTTAGCAAGTTTGCGCAGGGGTAAGTTCTCACGCAGACACTGAAGCCCAACGCTGTTTCGATTTTCGCTCACTGCTCGGCAAACGCGACGACTGGATTAACTCTTTGCATGT
>JBEKFD010000214.1:0-8108 GCA_050013495.1 Occallatibacter sp.
GCTCTCCTCTTCTCAGCCATCTTAGGCTGCCGAAGAACAGAACCCCCACTTATACCCCTGTCCGAATTTGCGGTACCGGCTCTGTGATCTGCGAAACCGCGAGAGCAAAACGGTCGGAATCGGTAAGCGGATTGTCTTTGGTGGCTCGGTTGTTAAAGCGGAACATCTGCTCATCCACATAGGCCTCAAGATGAAATGGCTCGACGCAAACATACGTACCGTTCAATCCCCGCTTGAGCAGCGACCAGAAGTTTTCAATCCCATTTGTATGAACATCGCCGCGTACATACTCTTCCATGTGGTTCACCGTCTCGTGAACGAAATTCTTGATAGCCATTCTGTTGTAGCCTTCCGCCATGTCGGTGTAGACCTTGGCAGCGTGCGAAACCTGGTTCAGAATTTCGCCTTGCAGGGTGAGGCGAGTCACATCAGGAATGACCTTAGCGCGTACCTGCCGGGTGTCACGGTCCAGCATTCCCATCACGATTGTTTTCTTATCGCGCTCCCATCCCTCCTTGATGCGCTCCCGCCTCTTCGCGTGCATGTTCTTCTGTTTTCCGCCCACCCAGGTCTCATCAATCTCGACCGGACCGCCGCCAGTGCCAATCTTCAACTTGGACTCATTTTTCATCGCAAGCCGAATGCGGTGGAGCATAAACCATGCGGACTTTTGCGTGACCTTCACATCGCGGGCGATCTCATAGGAGCTAACGCCGTTCTTGCAGTTCACTACCAGCCAAACAGCGGTCAGCCACTTGTCAAGCGGAATGGGCGAGTCCTCGAAAATCGTGCCCACCTTTACAGAAAATTCGCGGCGCGGGTGATGGCTTCCACACTTCCATGTGCGGCGCGTTGGATTGAAGGCGCTGACCTTCTCAGACCCGCAAATCGGGCAGATCGCTCCATCCGGCCAGCGGCGGGAGGCGAGATAGTCAATGCAGTTGTCCTGATTGGAGAAGTAAACGACCGCATCTTGCAGACTCTTTGGCTCTTTAACCATTTTTGCTCACCCCCAATAATGAAAAGATACCAAAGAAAAGTGGGCGAGTCAAGTAAATTATTACCCCATTTCTACCCCCTGAAATAAAGGGCTTACGGATTCTGCTTCACGAGCCAATCTCCAAAACAAAGGACTTACCGGACTCAGGTTGCCCAATCCTGATTGAGGGCCTACAACGTTACTCTGCGCGGCCCAGACACACCGCAAACCAGCCGCGCGCGTCCATCCAGGTGGACTCGGGCGTGAATCCCGCCGCTGAGAGCATTGCTTCCGCTTGCCCGGGGGCATACTTGTAGCTGTTCTCGGTGTGGATGGTCTCGCCTGCCTTGAAATCCACCTCAAGGTCAATCGACCGCAGCGTCACGCGCTGATCGATCAGGCTTTCGAGATGCATTTCTATGCGGGACTCGGCGGGATTCCAGACGGCGCGATGAGTGAAGCTTTCCAGGTCGAAGTCCGCGGCAAGCTCGCGGTTGAGACGTGCAAGCATGTTGAGGTTGAAGCGCGCAGTCACACCCGCGGCATCGTCATAGGCAGCCAGCAGCGTAGCCTCGTCCTTGCGCAGGTCCACGCCCAGCAGCAAGGCGTCGCCGGTCTCCAGGCCGGCGCGAATGATTTCCAGTACCTGGCGTGCCTTCTCCGGCTCAAAGTTGCCGATGCTGGAACCGATGTAGAGCGCCAGGCGGCGTTCGCCCCGGGCTGCGGGATAGAAGTGCAGGCCCTGCGTATAGTCCATCACGCGCGGCAACACATGGACGCTGGGAAGTTCGCCCTCAATGCGCTCGCGCGCGGCCTGGAGAGCGCCGGAGGAAACGTCGACAGGCTCGTAGAGAATAGTTCCCTGGCGCGCGGCTGCAGCCTTCAACAGGAGGCGTGTCTTATCGGCGGAGCCGGCGCCCAGTTCGGCTATGCGCAGGCGGACCGGCTCGGCCTCATACGTGACGTTGGGATCGCTTTGGGCGGCCCGCGCTACGATGTCGGCGGCATGGGCGGAAAAGATGGCGCGTTCGGTGCGCGTGAGGTAGTACTCCGGAAGGTGGGTAATCTGGTCGAAGAGGCACGAGCCTTCGTCGTCGTAGAACAGCCATGCGGGCAGCCGCTTGGGGTGAGCGGCCAGGCCCTCACGGACGGCTGCGGCGACGGGCGTTTCCGTCTGAATCGCGATCTGGGGAAGAGCGATCGTTGTCATTGGGTCTGTTGGATGCGGCTGAAATGATGTTGGTTACACCAAGTCCATCAAAATTCACAACATATATTGCGGAATGCCTTCAATACAAGAACGATTCACGAGGCCAGCCGGATTCCTGAGAATTGCCAGCGGGTTTCCGACGGAAAGAAGTTGCGGTAGCTGGCGCGGATGTGGGCAGCCGGCGTGACGCAGGAACCGCCCCGCAGCACCATCTGGCCGCTCATGAACTTTCCGTTATACTCGCCCAGCGAGCCCGCCAGCGGCCGGAAGCCGGGATAGGCGAGATAGGCGCTGGAAGTCCACTCCCAGCAATCGCCAAAAAGCTGGCTTGGCTTCTCCGCGGCATCTGCATCGTCCTGACTGTGAAGGGTTTCCGGCGCGGGTGCGGGCAGCAGGCGGCCTGAGTCGAGCAGGTTGCCGGTGATTTCCTGGGCTTCGGCGGCGCTCTCCCACTCGAACTCGGTGGGCAGGCGATAGCCTGACCAGCGGGCGTAGGCATCGGCTTCGAAATAGCTGATGTGGCTAACCGGAACATTCTCCAGGCTGGCCAGCGGCAACTCACCGCGCAGGGTGAAGAGGCTCCATGCTTCGTGGCTTTCTGTCCAGTAGAGCGGAGCACGCCAGCCGTTGGCCTGCACCGCATCCCAACCGGCAGAGAGCCATAGCTCTGGCCGGCGGTAACCGCCGTCGGCCATGAATGCGGCAAACTCCGCGCAGGTAACGAGTCGCGTGGCCAGGCGGTAGGGATCGAGCCAGACGCGGTGACGGGCCCGCTCGTTATCGAAGCGGAAGGCGGAGCCGCTGTGGCCGGCTTCGCAAAGGCCGCCAGGATAACTGTGGAACCGGAGAGCGGGGATTTTCCCGATGCTGGAGGCTGCGCAGGGAGGGGCATCTTCCGCGCCGGCGTCTTGCCAGGTTTCAAACTCAAGGCTTCTGGCCAGGCCCAGGGAAGGTTCGCTGCCGATTTTGGCGGCGGACGATTTATAGGCCGGACGCAGCGGGTTGGTGAAGAAGGCGTGGAGAATGTCGGTAAGCAGCAGCTCCTGGTGTTGCTCCTCGTGGTTCACGCCCAGCTCGATGCGGGCGAGCGCTTCGGAGGCCTGACTGCCCTCGAGTCGGCCCTCGGCAAGCCGGTCCTCGCCAAGCCGGTCCTCAGAAAGCCGATCCAGCAACTGCTCAATGCCGCGGTCCACGTGCTCCCGGTAGCGCAGCGCCTCGTCCAGCCCAGGGCGCGAGAACGATGCCCGCAGGCGCTTCTCCGGGAAGGCCGCAAAGCTCTGGTAGTAGCTGTTGAAGAGCCAGGGGAAATCCTCGTTGAAGAGCCGGTAGCCGGGCAGGAACTCGCGCAGAATGAAGGACTCAAAGAACCAAGCGGTGTGGGCCAGGTGCCACTTGGCTGGGGAAGCCTCAGGGCAGGACTGCACCATCATGTCTTCCGCGGTCAGGGGTTCGCACAACGCCTGGGTCCGGCTGCGCGTGGCCCGGAACCGGGCGGCCAGATCACTCTGCGTACTACATTCGCCTGTTGCACTCATTGCGCACACTCCAGCATGGAGAAGAGTCTAACCCGAAACCGGCCACTTTCACCGAATTTGCACGACCACCCTCAAATGTGCGATTTTAGCCAACGCCTTTACATCGTTCGGTGGTCTAATATGTGATGTCCGATTGCTGCTGAGCGATGGCTTCATTTCGCTCCGCCCCTTCTTGAAGGAGGGAAAATGGGTTGGCCCTATCAGCACCGCTGGCTGCCGGCGGTCGCAGTTCTTGCGGCCTTGACCGTTTCCGCTCGAATCGCCATGAGCGAAACGGGCTTGAAGACGATGCAGCAAACTCCGGCCCAGGCTGCAAGCCAGAATTCGATCGATACGTCCGGAGCGGGATCCTCCCAGGTGCCCGCGATGACCACGGGGCCGGAGGTTGCCAAGCCGCCTCAGCCTACTGTGCCCATTGTGCTTCCTCCTTCCACGCCGGAGGATATGGGCGACACACTGATGGCGCAGCAGCGCTACCAGGCTGCCATTGAGGCCTACAGGAAGTCTCCCGACCGCTCGGCGGAAATCTGGAACAAGATGGGCATCGCGTACCAGCTGATGTTCAACCAGCAGGAGGCCTTGCATTGTTACCAGGCGTCGCTCCGGCTTGAACCCAAGAACTCCCGCGTGATGAACAACCTTGGAACCATCTACGACGCGGAAAAGGAATATGGCGACGCGGAGCGGATGTACCGCAAAGCTCTGAAGGCCGATCCGAAATCGGCCCTGATCTACAAGAATCTGGGCACCAACTTGCTGGCCCAGCACCGTTACAAGAAGGGCTGGGAAGCCTACAAAGCCGCTCTGGAACTCGATCCGGGCATCTTCAAGAACACCACCAATCCGCGCATTCAAAATCCGGCATCGGTGGAAGAGCGCGGGGCCATGAACTACTACATGGCCAAGGGATGCGTGCGCGCCGGCATGAACGACTGCGCCATTGAGTACCTGCGCATGGCGCTGAACGAGGGTTTCACCAACCCCAAGAAGCTCGCCGCCGACAGCGAGTTCGCCGGGCTGAAAGGCCTTCCCGCCTTTCAGCAACTCCTGGCTTCGCAGCGTCAGCAGTAGCGCTGCGTCGGTCGAAGACCAGGTTGCTCCTCGCAATCCCGCCATTTCCAAGCTCTTGACTGCCCATCCTTGCGGCAGCTCCCGGCATGCGGATCTTCGCTCCCACTTGAGCAAGACTGGCCTCCGATCCCTGGGAAAGTGCGCCTTCCCAGATCGGCCGGGCACTTCATTTGCCCTTTACGGGACAGATTGCCGAAACTGTATAAACACCGCTTGACGAATACATCATGAAAGGAGCATTAATATACGGTTAATTTCTTGTGTTCCCGGGAACTGGACGGCGCGAGGGTGGGCCGCTCCGGTTCCTTCTGAGAGGGCAAAGATGCGATGTGCTCATGAATTCCGCGGGCTGGCTGCGACTGGTGTGTTGGCGATCCTGGCGGCAGGGTACTCCATCGCTTTTGCACAGAGTTCTTTGCTGCCCGCATCCGACGTGGTCAGCCAGCCCACTGCCGTCGCCGCCATATCGCAGCCCGCACCGATGGCGACAGACTCTGCGATTCCGCCGGAGGCTGTGGGCGATGCCTTAATGATCCACCAGCGCTACCAGGCGGCGATCGAAGCTTACCGCCGGGCCTCCCAGGGCTCTCCCGCCGTGTGGAACAAGATGGGTATCGCCCAGCAGATGATGTTCAACCTGGTGGAGGCCGCTCGCTGCTACCAGACTTCGCTCACGCTGAATCCCGACAACCCCCATGTGCTCAACAATCTGGGCACCGTTTACGAGTCGCAGAAACGCTACGGCGACGCGGAGCGGATGTATCGAAAAGCGATTCAGCTGGCTCCCGGATCGGCGCTGCTTTTCAAGAACCTTGGCACCGCCCTGTTGATTCAACGCAACTTCAAGAAGGGCTGGGAGGCCTACCAGACGGCGCTCTCGCTCGATCCGCAGATCTTCCTCGAACGCGCCAACCCCAAGGTGGCCGACCCCGGTTCCGCGCAGGATCGCGGCGCCATGAATTACTACATGGCCCGGGGATGCGTGCGGGCCGGCATGAACGATTGCGCAATCGACCACCTGCGCAGGGCGCTGAACGAGGGGTTCACCGACGAGAAGAAAATCCAGGCGGACGGGGAGTTTGCCGGGTTGCGGGGTGTTCCGGACTTCGAGCAGCTGCTGGCGGCGCAGAAGCAGCCTTAGTGAAATAAAGGACTAATGCGAATGCCCGTGGTGGTGGCCGTGTTTCTGGGCGGCCCCGGCCAGTTCCTCCATCGGAACCACGCATCCATCCAACTCGCCGCAGCCAGTGTGCTCAAACTGGATGGTGGCGTGGGCAATCTGAAAATGCTCCTTCAGAACGTGGTTCAGCTTCTCCAGGATGCAGGTGCTCTCTGAGGGCGGAATGTCGGGGATGCAGACATGGCAGGCCAGCGCGCGCGACTGCGAGCCCAGGCTCCAGACATGCAGATCGTGGACGTTGATGACCCCCTCGACGGCCTCCATGCCGGCGCGGATTTCAGGCAGGGAACAATCGCGCGGAGTGCCTTCCAGCAGAATATTCAGCGTTTCGCGGACGATGCCGATGCTGGACCAGAGGATGAGCGCGGCGATCAGCAGGGAGAGGACAGGATCGATCCAGTTCTTGCTGGTGAGCAGGATGCCCACGCCTCCGGCGATGACGGCGGCGGTCGAGAGTGTATCGCCGGCCATGTGCAGAAAGGCGGAGCGCATATTGACGTCGCGCGCCACGCCCCACAGCAAAGCGGCGATGACGCCATTCATCAGCACGCCGGCAGCGGCCACAATCATCATCAGCCGCGGCTGCACGGCGACCGGGGCGGAGAGGCGATGCACGGCCTCGACGCCGATCCAGAGAGAGATGACGATGAGCGTTGCCGCGTTGATGAAGGCAGCCAGGACGCCCGCGCGGTGGTAGCCAAAGGTCTTCGAGTCGCTCGCCGGCCGGGTCTGAAAGTAGACGGCGGCAAAGCTGAGCAGCAGGGCCAGGAAGTCCGAAGCATTGTGGCCGGCTTCCGAAAGCAGCGCCAGCGAATGCGCGCGAAGACCGGCCACAAAGGTGATAACGACGTAGGCGAGCGTGGCCACGAGCGAAAAGCGCAACACGGATTTGGTTCGGTTGGCGCCGGGAGACGACGGCGCTGCGTGGACATGCATGGAAATAGTATACCGGGGGTGGGTATATGAAGCAACGCGTCGAATCCGACAGAGTTGTCCCTCAACTGACGGATAGCCGGTGACTCACGCGCAATCGAATATTTTGGTCTCGCTGGGAGGCTCCAATCTCAGTCTTGACTTCCTGTCCGCGTAGGGGCATAATCGCTAGGCCCCTTGAGGGGACAAATCATTCTTATATAAGGAGTTCACAATCTATGGCAATGATTCCTGATACAGACAGGGATATGATCTTCAATACAATCAACCAGTGCTCCAGCCCTTTCACTGAGAATGAACTCAGTCGAATCCACAAGATCGCTCTCGAATTGCATGAGATTTACAAATCTATACTGGCGCGCATAGATAATTCGCAGGGCCAATAGAGGACATCCCAGCTACATTTTGCTAACTGGTAGCAGCCAGGTCTCTGCTGGAAGATCGGGCTCTTACCTGCTGAGTGTACTCATTTATAGGAGATTCTTATGTCTTACGACCATTATCGATCCGAATATCACCTGACGTTGAAAGGTTGGATTCAAGAAGATGAAGCGTGCCCACTAGAAGATCGTGCGGAGACATGGGAAAAGGAGGTATACCAGGGCTCTGAGTTCGGTAAGGAAAGTGAGCATTGGCGAATCCGAATGTCAAATCCAGTCTTCACAAAGGAACAATGTGCGGAGCTTCACGAGAAATTCCCATTCCCCAGAAAGTTGCAATTGACGGACGATCTCTTCCGCAACCTGAGATAGTTCAGAATGATCCGCCACCGCAAGGTAGCACTGATTCCTTTTCATCTGGCATGTGGTATGCTTTGACGCGAAAGTTAGGGAGAACACCTTGCGAACTTTGAGTTATGCAGTCGTCTTCTGCGCTTCTCTTACCATAATTGCATCTGCACAGATTAAAGGCCCTTCCACTGCCCCTTCAATACGCCCCCCAGCGAATGCGGTAAGAACCATCCCTGCTATCAAATGCGTTGATCACGATACGGCAACCGCCTGCAAGAGCTTCAAGCAACTTGTCGATGCACGTGACGAACGCCTGCTTAGCGCAGTCTGGGGTCAGCCTGGCCAAAATAATAGGCATACCTCATATGTCTGCCTTCGCAAACAAGATGATGCATTCAGCGTGATCGACTTTGATATTCCAGAGCTGAAAGAATTTCGGGAGCCCTATAACGAACACTATGAGGAAATG
>JBEKFD010000215.1:0-8069 GCA_050013495.1 Occallatibacter sp.
CGGCCAGAGTGAAAAACCGCTCGAAGGTGTTGGTGATGTCGGCTTCAATCTGCTGCGGAGGCATACCGTTGTAGAACGTAGCCACCACGACGACGGGCATGTCGATGTTGGGTAACAGATCGACCGGCATGCGGGCCACGTTGACTGCGCCCACCAGCGCGACCACCAGGCACAGCATGAGGACGAAGAATGGAAATCTGAGAGCAAACTTCGGCATTACTTAGCCCCTCCGCTGTTCTCTTCTTCCGCTTTCATGTCGATCACGCCGCCTGCCTCGTGCATGACATCGGAGGCCGGCTCCGGGGTAAGGATCGGGGAAACCTGTTGGCCTTCGCTGTACTTGTCCTGCGCGCCCAGAATCACCCGGTCCCCTGCCTCAAGCCCGCTCTTGATCTCCGCAAGTTTCGATCCACGCAGTCCAACTTCTACATTGCGGGTCCGAATGTGATTGCTCGCGTCCAGCAAATAGACCGTCTCCTGGCTACCGCTGAGCACCAGTGCCTCGACAGGAATGGTCACCACGTTCTCCGCATGTCCAAGTTGCATTTCAGTATTGGCGTACATGCCAGGCGAGATCGAGAGATCCTGATTCTCCACATCTATCTCGGTCTCCATCGTCCGGGTCTCGAAGTTTACGTCACGTGTGAACCGGACGATCTTCCCCGTGAAAGAACGGCCGATTGCATCGACACGAACCTTCATCAGATCGCCGATATGGACAAACTGCACATCGTTCTCCGGAATCGGCATCCGAAGGCGCAACAAGCCGCTCTGCGAGAGGCGGACGATCGGAATGTCCTGTTCGTTAGAATTGGTACCGCTCTGAATGAGCGCGCCAGTATCGGCATAGCGCCAAACGATGACTCCGTCCAGCGGCGCGACCACGTTGGTGTAGTTCTGGAGCGCCTGCACCCGGTCGTTGTCAGTGTGAGCCACTTCCGCATGCTGCTGCGCGCCAGCCGCTTCTGCCTTGGTCGCATCCACTTGCGACTCCGAGGAAAGATCCTTGCTCTGGGCATCGTCCAGTTCTTGTTGCGCGATCAGGCCTGGCTGCGCTTTTGAAGTCTCAAGCAATCTCTCATAGTCCGCATGCAGCGCCGAATGGATGGCCTCTGCGCGCTTGATCTCATGCTGAGTGCGAAGCAAATCGTCCTTGGCCCGCTGCATTTCAAACACGGTGCCTTTCAATTGTGCATTCAACTCCGGCACTTCCAGCACAGCCAGAGTTTCGCCTTTGTGGACCCGATCCCCGATATCCACGTTGATCTTCACCATGAAGCCGGTGACCTTGGGGTGAACATCCACCACCTGGTAGGGCTGGAATTGGCCGGCAAGACTCAGCGTGTGCGCAATGTCCCCTCGCATTGCCGCGGCCACTCTCGCCGATGGAATCTCTGCGGAGTTCGCGTTGGGATGTTGACTCTTGAAATCGCACGCAACGATGGCGGCCAGGACAGGAAATATCATTCCCGCGACGAGAATTGGGGAGGATCGCTTTCGCATATCTCGAATGCACCTCTAAGTGATTCTTGGTTGTAGGGTCAGCGAAGGCCGGACACGTTCTCAGACGGAGAACGCCTACCGCTGTATTCGACAATTGAACCTGATCGAATACTTCAGCATTGGTTTTAGGGGAATGGCTAGGCGAGAACCGGAGGAGGACGAACGAAGTGGGCTCTTAGGTGAGCGCGACGGACATTCCACAAACCGCTTGCGCGCTGCTGCCTCTGACCTGATATTGACGGGTTGAATATGCTGAGGACCAGCAACAGAATGAAGGCGACAAAACTTGGGGTGGTGTAAATAACCTTCGTGGATGTTCGAGTCCGAACCACCAATGGGCTTTCCGTGGAACTGGATTGCTCGTTCTTGGACAGCAGCTTGGCCGTCGGAACATGATGAGAAGCCGCTTCAGGCGGGTCGTACAGCGAAAGCTTGTATTGCAGACCCCACGCAAAGAGGCAAATCGCGAGAGCAACGCACGCGAATGTGCCCAAGCGACTGAATGGCCGATTTGTGCTCCAACAATGCATAGAAACTAGGACCTTTATCCAGGCCTGCGGGCAGTAGTTTTCGCAGCACACTTCCGTAGCGGGGCGAGAAACCTCATGTCCTTAGATAGCAGAACGGCACAAGAAGGTTGCTCGGTCATTGTATATCCTTCACATTCATAAGAAGAAGCGTCCAATTCAGGGATTGTGCGCGGGACTACAGGACTCGCTTCATTCCACGGATTAGCCCGATGACCCTCGTGGCATTACTGTTTACGATTCTGGTGATGTTTTCACTCAAGGGCGACCTGATTGTGAGATTGCCTCTGGATGTTGTGCGTATTGCGATTCCGCTCGCGATTTACTTCGTTATCATGTTTCTCGTCAGCTTCTGGATGGGTAAGCGGCTCGGCGCAAATTATGCGCAATCGGCAACGCTTTCCTTCACCGCAGCAGGAAACAACTTTGAACTTGCGATCGCCGTAGCGGTCCCTGTCTTCGGTCTCAACTCTGGAGAGGCGTTTGTTGGAGTCGTTGGGCCGCTGATCGAGGTGCCCGCCCTGATCGGTTTGGTCAACGTCTCTTTTTGGATTCGCAAACGATATTTTGTCCCAATCGCAGTTGGATGAGTGCAGTGATCGGGTACAAGTTCGGATAAAGACATCAGTTTGGCTTGATTACGGATAATTGAGCCAAATTGCTGACAGGAAGTCACTTATAGATATCCGACATTACAGTCAATTTCGCTTGTTTATCATAGATGTACGGTACTCTTGAGAGACTCGAAATCCGCCGAGCTCCGGCCTTACCCCCGGTCAATAGGGACTGGAGTACGCTCACAAAAGATCAACGACCCAAGCCCCTTCTTGAGGGATGGAATTCCGAACCGAGGCGGTGAATTCGCGCACGGCAGGCGCCAGCACGGGCACTTATGCAGCAGCCTGCTGCACAATTGCTCGGGGGCGTAATTAAGGAATTTGGGCCGATTCCACACGATCAGCCCTTTGGCCACTTGGTTGAAGTCTTGCCCGCATTTTGCCCGCAAATAGCGCCCATTGGGCCGTTTCTGCCGGTTGTGCCGGTTCGTAAGTACTGTGCCGTCTATTATTTGGCCCATGACTCCTATCATGGCATGGAAGAGGTCATCGGTTCGGTCCCGATCAGGTCCACAGACAGTCAAATATTTTCGAGATTTTCGCAGTGGGCTCAAAATCCGTCGGAGGCAACTCCATGGGGGTTCAACTCCTCTTCCCGGCACCAACTAGTTTCTCCCATAAGCCATTTTCTATTAGTGACTTACGTCCGCCTCGAATGCGCCGCAGAGCGATTGCCTGCCGTTTTCAGATACGAATTCAGGTACAGTGCACATTCCTTTCACTTTGAATGATTTAGAAGGTCAAGAGACTTTCATGGCGTCCCGGAGATGCGTTCAGTTTCCCTTATTTGCGTTCAATGACGGAATGCGCGGCGGACAAACGGTCCGCCGACGGGGTTTGTCTCGCGCCTCTCCCTATAAGCATCAGCGATCATCTGACCGGCGCTTAAGCTACCTTCGACTACCGAGTAGCTCAAAGAGGGACTCGGTGACGCACGTATCCAGAAATGGATGGGGCGCCGTCAGCTCTCCAGATTGTCTGGACTGAAATACGCCAGAGCCGCAATTCTTCTTCATTGGACGAGATCCGATTCTAGCGGACCCAAAACCAAAGCGCCTTCATATATCCGATCGGTCAGCATTCCCCGCTTGCTGCCTTCCAGGATCACAGTCTTTTTTTCTTCGGTCGTGTTTACGTACAGAGTTCGGCCATCTACTGAGCGAGCAAAAACACCCTCTGGAGTGGAAGGCCCAGCTTGAATGTCCGCTAGGCGGAGGACGCGTTCGAGTACAGGACCGATGGTGGAAGGGTTGGGATCGGTTGCCAGGTAGATGGCGTTACCCTTACCGAATCTATTGATCGTGATTGCCGGGCTATGATCCGGGGCATTTACGAGGCGGGCGAGCGCCGTGGACGTTGACGGCTCGAGCACCTCGTATCGGTGTGAGTTGGCAGAGATCGACTTGCCATCCAGATCGAATTTCAACACCGTCGAATCATAGAATGCATTTGTCTTCAGCCCGAAGACATCGCTCAGCCTGCCAGGCAGCGGAGTGTCGAACCATTGCCCATGCTCATCCACTTTGGCTGAGAATGCCGTCATGAGTACTGTCCCGCCGCCGCTTACATATTCCCTTAATGCTGTTGCGCTGGCCGCATCCATCACATAATCGGCTGGTACGACGATTAGTTTGTAGGGTGAAAGGTCCTCATGCCCGATATTGATGATGGCGGTATCAAGATTGGCACGGAAGAATGGCTCAAAGGCGCCTTGCACCTGCTCGGCGTAGGCAGGCTTGAAGTATTGCAGCGTTGTATTGGAAGGACCATTAGGATGAGAGTCGATCAGGGAGTCGAATGAATAGGCGATGGCTACTTCGGGTTGCGTCAACCGAGGGAATCCATACTTGGCGAGCTGTTTGAATTCCGTTGCTATCCGTGCAAATTCATCAACTTTCCACGAAGGAGTTCCGTCGTGATCCAGCAGCCCGAAGAGCGCCTGTTCCTCTCCGCCCTGGTGACTGTTGAAGGTCCAGGCGAGAATCCCTTGCGCTCCCATCATGAGCCCAAGGTATGCATAAATGCGGCTTCGGCCCGGTGTTCCGTAAAAGCCACCGCCGCCGGCAGTGAACTCGTTGAACCAAATGGGCGTGGTCAGTGCCCCTTTGGTCATCAGCGCGCCAAATGCACCGCTGACGGGGTCTCCAGGATAGAAACCTTCAGCCCCATACGAAACGTAAGCCTTGTACGAAGAAAGGTAGTCGAATCCGCGCCGGCCAGCAGTGTCCCACAGGTTTGAAATGGATGGAACGTCGGACATGTCTCGCTGACGGAATGCGTCGAGTTCGTTCAGACGAGCTACGGTTACATCCGACCAGTAGCGATGTAAGTCGAGGTAGCGCTCCGACGGTCCAGGCCCATCCGCGAACGGCAGTTCCACATCGTCAAAACTGTTCAAGCGGCGTGACCATCTCTGCGTGGCCCATGCCCGGTTCAGTTCGTCAATGCTGCCATATTTATTCGTGAGCCATGCAATGAAACGCTGCCGGTCGGCTTCCGCGTAGGACATGAAGCCGTTCCCGATTTCGTTGTCATAGCCGACGGCAATAACCGCGGGATGATTCGCATAGCGCTTCATCAGCGCGTCTGCCATAATCCCGACCTCGCGGACGTAGTCAGGGTCGCTGATGTTATCCATGTAACGCTCGGCAGGCGGGAGCCGCGTGCCGTTCTGCGCGACGATATCGACGCCCGGGTGTGCCCGATGCAGCCAGATGGGCGCGGGCAGACCGGGAATGTCAAGAATGACCCGGATGCCATTGGCCTGCATCTTGTCCATGATCCTGTCGAACCACTCAAAGGTGAACTTGCCCTGCGATGGCTCAAAGGAGTCCCACGACAGGTCGCCCATGCGCACGACGTTGAAACCGGCGCGCTTCATGATGGCAATGTCCTGATCGATTTGCTCGGGTGAGCGGTCGATGGGCTGATAACATGTGCCCACAAAAAGCTGTCCGGGACCGGGCCAGGTTGGATGAGCTGTTGCATCTTGCGCGGCCAATGCCGGGCCGGAGCACCCCAGAGAAACGATCGCGAGCAGGATGACGCAAAAATACACGTTCCTATTGGCCTTAAATATTCGAATCCTGTCGCTCATCTGCTCCTCTTCGGTATGGGACGCCGCGAGTCAATTATCTGGCTGTCTTGTTCCGCCACAGCTGCACCAGAACAACGTCGTTGCTGTTCATCGGTAGTGTGACTTCTACGGCGCCATCGGCGCCGCTGCGCACGACCTTATCCGTCTCGGGAAGATCACGCGTGAGTCCGCTCAACTGCGCGACCTGCGCTTCAGTCAGTTTCTGGGGTGAACCAAGTTCGATGTACGCCGTATAGGCATCGTTGGCATGAAACCCGGTTCGATGCACTTCCAGGTGATACGAGGCATTTGCAGCAAGTTGCGTGAGACGCAGATGGACAAGCGCGGCCGGATGCGACGGAATCGCCTTCGTATAAAAGGAGCGATTGCTGACCTTCTGGTCCGGCTGTTCGAAGTCCCAGATCACAGCAGTTACGTTCCCATCCTTTGTGGACAACATCGCATGCGGATCGCTCGTTGCGAGGCTGTCTCCATCAAGCGCATGCAAATATTTGTACGCAAAATACGTCGGCTTGCGGATTCCTTCAGGATTGAGTAGTCCGAATCCTCCTTGAAATGGAGCAGTCGGTGGTCCCGGTTCTTCGAACAGGTCGGTGTAAGTCCAGTAGCTCATACCCTGCAAGAGCCCCTGGCTGGCTTTCAGCTTGTTGAGGATGTAGGGCGCGCTGATGTAGGAGTCGTGCACGGAATCGCGCGGCGTATAGCTGGTGCTCCACTCGGTGAAATAGAGCGGAAGGCCAGGGAAAGCTGATGCCGAAATCTGCTCGCGCACGCGCCGCACGTCGCCGATGATTGCGTCCGGAGAAGGATCGAGCTTGGTATCGCTCTTTCCGTTCTCATCCAGAAACCCGCCTTGGACACCGTAAGTATGAGTCGTCACGAAATCGATTGGAGCGCCGCTGAGCTTGACGTGCGCCAGAAATTCAGGAACCCATGCTGCACCGGCCGTACTGGGACCACCGACGCGAAAACTGGGATCGACGCTTTTAATTGTCCTGGCCGTCAAGTCATAGAGCTCGAAATATGCCTTCTGGTCGCCGCCCTCCCAAAAACCGGACAGGTTGGGCTCGTTCCACACCTCGAAGTACCAGATGCGCACTTCGTCCTTTCCGTAGCGCGCCTCTAGATGTCTCGTGAATGCTTCCACCAAATCATGCCAGCCATCCGGCTTTGGATGCGATGTATTCCCGTGCCAGTAGAAGATGCTGTTCTGCGATGTGGCCAGCACATTTGGAGTAAAGCCGAGCTCGACAAATGGTCTGATATGCTGCGCCAGCAGATCGTCGTAGAGCTGATCGATCTTCGCCCAGTCATACACGGTTTTCCCATTCTCAACGCGGACCGTTCCTAGAACATCGTGGAAGATAGCGTGGAATCGTATATAGCGAAACCCAAGTTCGTCGGTGACAATTTTGAGCTGCGCTTGGCTGTCATCCCGAATCAACGTTCCGGGATAATCGGAGCCGATTGAAAGGTCGAAGAAGCGATCAACCGGGCCGCGCGTGTCTTTCACGTTGGCGGCGACTTCTCGCAACGCGTTTTGACTAGTCTGAGCGGAAGCAAGTGAGGCGAACGAGACTGCGAGAAAACCAACCCCGACAATACACAGGTGCCGCATGAAAGATCGAAGCATGAATTTATACTTCTCCGGAGTTTGAAGTTGTGATTTCGACAATCGACGCAGTGGCAGCACCCGTTGCCTTGGCATTCAATCGGGCTCCGAGGGATTGGTTAGGCGACCAACGAGCCCCCGTACTATTCTCGCTCAGGACAATGTCACTTTGAGCACAGCTGCATAATCTGCCGTTGGTTTGTAGAGCTTTGGAAGCTCTACCCTCAAGGCGTCCGTCTGCTGCTTCCAACTCACCAACTGGTCGGTTCCGAGAAGTTCGAGCTTCGCGACTTTGCCTGGTCTTGTCGCAGCGGAAAGTCCCAGAGACTGCACAGTAAACGATTCTCCCGGCCAGCCTAGCACCAGCGCGTAGATCACGGTGTTCGCCTTATTGCGCGTGAAGCGAATATCTTTCTCTCCCAGTTTCTTGATGCTCCCGCCCTGAAAGGACCCGGCCTTTATGCTGTTGGGGCCTTCGCCGTAGACCTTCCATGGCCGAGTCTGGTGGATTGCCTCACCATTGGTCTGCATCCATGCCGTGACGCCATCCAGCACCGCTATTTCCTTGCTATCAATGGTTCCGTCAGGCATGCCGGGAACATTGAGGATGAACGTGCCGTTCTTGCTCACGGTGTCAATAAGCCAATGGATAACGTCGCGCGGGGGCAGATAGCCGCCATATTCACCCGGTTTCTCGTAGAGGAAGCGCAGAT
>JBEKFD010000216.1:0-7982 GCA_050013495.1 Occallatibacter sp.
CCAAATCACTCATCGAGCGCGGTTCCGGCAGTCCTTCCCGAATTAGTACTCGAAAACGCCGAAGGGGCAAGGAACGGAGCCGCCCCGGATCGTCACCCACCCGGACACGACTCTGGCAGGTCGCGCAAGCCGAACCCTATCCGCTCCACCGCAATGGATTGCATGGAATTACCGTCTCTCGGCGCACAATGATTGTGAGAAGGGGCAAAGGTCAAAGGGCCAAAACCAGACAGTACAACCCCAACCCCAAAAAGCCGGCTCCCGAGGAGGCGTTTCTTATTTAAGATCAATAAAATCAATAGGTTGAAAAACGAGCCTATGTATATATCAGTAAACAGAACCCCTCGAAATGGCCCTGTTTTCGCGGGAAATCAGGCATTTTCCAGGCACTTTTCAGCGAAAACAGAAGGCTTTCAAACTGAATTTGAAAATCGGGAAGGGACGCGCCTTTACCTGCGCCGCTCAAATCCGCGCGGCTTTGCCGGCGCGGCCACCGGCAAGTGCGTCTTGCCCGCCGGATACACCGCCAGAAACCGGTCCTGCCCCTCGCCGGAGCTGGCCGTCTCGACGCCTTCAATCTCCTTGAAAGACATGTGCAGCAGGCGGCGCTCACGGCTGTTCATGGGCGGGAAGGCATAGGGTACGCCGGTGCGGATCACTTTGTCCGCGGCCGTCTCCGCCTGCAGCTTCAGTTCCTGCGCGCGCAGCGCCTTGAAGTTGGCGGCGTCAAAGCTCACCAGGTCGTTTTCGCGCTGATCGAGCCGCAGCATCTGCGCGGCAACGGTCTCCAGCGCTCGGAGCAGCTCGCCGTTATGCTGCGTGACCAGGGGAACGTCGGGGCCGGCCAGCTCCACATAAATCTGGCGAGCCTCAAGGCCCTGGGGATCGCGCGCGCCGTCGCCCGCGGTGATGCGGTACTTCAGGCGCAATCCGCCCAATTTGTTGAGGTTGGCGAGGAATCCCGCAATCTTCTGCGCTGCTTGCTGCAAGTCGTCGATTGGCATAACAAACCAGTATCGCAGAGCCGGGCGGGATGCGGGCGCGCAATTGACCGGAAACTGCCGGAGGTAGAAAAGAGATTCCTTGGACGCGGCTCCCAATTCGGGGAGATAATGACAGCATGGCGACTCAGACCAACTCGGAAGAACTCTGGACCGTACAGGAATACCTGCGGACGAGCTGGAGCCCGGACCGCGAGCTTGTGAATGGTCGCATCGAGGAGCGGAACTTGGGCGAGAAAGAGCATTCCATCATCCAGCGGTTCCTCACCGTTCTTTTCGCGGTTAATCGCGCAAATTGGGGGGTTGAAGTCTTTCCCGAACTGCGCACGCAAACCGCATCCTCGAATTTTCGCGTTCCGGATGTTCTGGTGGTTCGAGCCGGCGAGAACTTCGAGCGATATATCACTCGGCCGCCGCTCATTGCCTTTGAAATCCTCTCGCCCGAAGACCGGTTGACGACCATGAGGGAGAAGGCCGCAGAGTATCGCCGCTTCGGCATTGAAAACATCTGGATCATCGATCCTGAGCAGCGGATCGTCTATGCCTATTCCGGCGCCGGCCTCGACCAGGTTCATACCGGTGAACTCGCGGTAGAGGGAACTCCAATCCGCGTTGTGCTCAGCGAACTCTTCGCCGAGCTTGACCGCCGCTGATTTCGCCTTCACACGAGCTGAAACCCGCTGATCTTCCCGCTATTCCCCCTTTCAGACTTCGAGGGCAAACCGTTCGCAGCGTCTTAAGCCTGCCTTCACCCGCCCGGTGCTACCTTTAGACTCAGGCGTTTTCAATTGGTCCGCGATACTTCGCTCTCACGGAAAAACC
Source organism: Occallatibacter sp. (assembly GCA_050013495.1). Taxonomy (GTDB): domain Bacteria; phylum Acidobacteriota; class Terriglobia; order Terriglobales; family Acidobacteriaceae; genus Telmatobacter. Next base: position 1,824 of record JBEKFD010000216.1, read on the forward strand.
TCTTCAGATTCATGCGCAAGCCTTTCTTCTTTCTTCTGCTCGCTTCGGCACTGGCCGCGCCTTTGACTCGCGCGCAGGGCGGGCCGCCCTTCATCACCGACGATCCCGGCACGCCCGGCAACAAGCATTGGGAAATCAATATAGGCTGGGTTGCCAATCACAACCCCGGCAACTCGTATTACCAGACACCGGATATCGACCTGAACTACGGCTGGGGCGACCGCATTCAGCTCAAATACGAGCTGCCTATGGCCGTGTACACAGATCCCAACAACACCACCCACGCGGGGCTGGGCGACTCATTCCCCGGAGTCAAGTGGCGCTTCTACGAGCACCATATAGCAGGGGAGCCCAAGTCCGACGAGAACATGAACTTCTCGCTCGGCACCTATCCCCAGGTCTACATCAACAACCCCACCAGTGCAGTCCAACGCGGACTGGTCGAGACTGGCCCGCAATACTACCTGCCTTTGGAAGCCACCACCAAAATCGGCCCCATCGACTTCAACGGCGAAGTGGGCCACTGGTTCGGCAACCGTCGCGTTCCCAGCCGTTGGGGGCGCGGTCTCATTGCAGGCCACGCGTTCAGTGACCGCTTCGAGCTGTACACCGAGATCTACGACCTGCAGGATGCCAACCGCATCGGCAACCTTCCCAAGCAGCGCGAGCTGACCCTCGACATTGGCGGCCGTCAGACCCTCGATCGCGGCAACCACATCCGCCTGCTCTTCCTGGCCGGACGCTCTCTTCAGGCCGTCACCCGTCAGAACTCCGAGCCCAACTGGATCGCCTACCTGGGAATTCAGTTCCTGCTCGGCCCCAAGGAGAAGGAAACGCCGGGGCAGAAACCGTGATCGCCGTTGATCACGTGGGATAGGACCCGTGGTTTCCCGTCCTTTTGCCAGAAAGAAGGGGCAAGGGAGCCGATTGACCGGAACGGCTCCTACGGCGCAAAGTGGAGAAGAGCCTATGCCCATTACGCAACCCCTCCACCTCAGCCCCGCCCAGGCCCGCGTTCTCGGTGCCCTCGTTGAAAAAGAAGTCACCACCCCGGATTACTATCCGCTCTCCCTCAACGCCCTGATCAACGCCTGCAACCAGCTCACCAACCGCGAGCCGGTGATGCATCTGGACGAGGAAGAAGTACGCCTGGCTTTGCGCAGGCTTGAAGAGCAGGGCCTGGCTGGCCGTGCCCGCGGCGCCGATGGCCGCGTTACCAAGTACGAGCACTGGCTCGGCGAAGCCTTCAACTTCACCCGCGCTGAGACCGCGCTCATCTGCGTGCTGCTGCTGCGCGGCCCGCAGACTCCCGGCGAGCTGCGCGGCCGCACCGACCGCCTGCATCGCTTCGACGAAATCAGCGAAGTGCTCGCCGGCCTGCAGAAGCTTTCTGAACGCGATCCATCGCTGGTCGCCATGCTGCCCCGCCAGCCCGGCACCAAGGAATCCCGCTATGCCCATCTGCTCTCCGGGCCGGTCGAATCAGCGATTGCATTCGAACATGCAGCCGCGCCGCGCGCATTAGTCCGCTCCGAGGCCGACACTGTCAGCAACGACCCGGCCCACGAAGCTCGCATTGCGCAGCTCGAAGCCACGGTCGCCGCGCTCAAACAGGAAGTGGCCGCGCTTCGCCAGAAAATCGACGACCTGTTCGGGGACTAATATGCGCTCTTCCACTACAATCCACGCTGTGCGAAATCCGGTCGCGCGAAATCCTTCAATCAAGCCAATGGCGAGAGCGATGACGAGGAGGCTTTGGAAGAAAAGATCGAATAAGTATCTTGAGGCCGGATGCGGTGTTGTGCTCGCTCTTGCCGCTTCCGTCGTCGTCTGTTGTTCGGGCAGTAGCTCTGCCACAGTTGCTCCAACGCCGGTTCCAACCCCCACGTTTACGGCTCCGCTGCCGTGGGTCTACTCGCAGATATTCTCAACCGCCTCACCCTTCCACACCACGGTTGCGGCGCTGAAGGCGAACGGCGCGGTGACGCTGCCGCAGGCAGAGATGGTTTCGCTGTGGAGCCAGGGCATCTCCAACCAGGATCTATCGGTCACAAGCTATATGTATCCGGTATACGTCTCGTCGGCCAAAGATCCGGTGAAACTGTTCACCTGCGGGAATCAATACGCCGCGTGCGATGCGGACGATCTGTCGATTCACATCCCCAGCGGCGCTGAGCCGGAGCCGCAGGCCGATGCGCACATCGCGATCATCGATACCACGCAGAATCTTGAGGTGGACGGATGGGCCTGCACGGTGAACACATCGACGGTGGCCTGCCAGTGGGGTGGAGAGCACGCCTTCGGAGGCACGGGCCTTGAAGACGTGGGCTCAAGCTCGGTGAAGGCCGGATATGCCGCGGGACTATTTGAGATCACGGCGCAGGAGTTGCTGAACGGGCAGATCGATCACGCACTGGGGCTGAACACCAATTGCTTAAACAACCCGACCGTGTATCCCGCGGACCAGAACGCCAACGGTACCGACGAATCGTGTGGCGGCACGGGACCTCCGTCGTACGGCGATATGATTCACCTGCTGTGGACGCCGGCGCAAATTGCTGCCAGCCCCTACTCGGCGGAGTGCAAGACGGTGCTTACCGCGCTTGCAACGTATGGCGCCTACACCTACGACACAGGAAACTACGGCCTCGCGCTGCTGGCCCAGCACCAGCTGAGCTATACGGCGATCGGCCAAGTGAGCCCATGGGCGACCACCATCATTCCCGACCTGGTGGCGGCTGGCGACGGCGATGGAACTGCGTGGCATTCCTGTCTCAACCGGCTCAGCGCATCCGATTTTGAATTGCTGCGGACCAAGGCTGGGAGCTACTGAGAAGCCAAGCCGGTGGGTGGCATCGAACACCCGCTGTTAAACCAGCTCATACCCCGCAAACCGACACCCGATCTTGAAAGCTGCTGTATCCTCAGCGTCCGATCCAAGAATCGCCTTCGAGCACAAAGCCGCGCCGCGCGCATTCGTCCTCTATGAAGCCCGCACCGACTGCGACGACCCGGCCCACGAAGCTCGCATCGCCCAACCCGAAGCCACGGTCGCCGCGCCCAAACAGGAAGTGGCCGCCCTTCGCCAGAAGATCGACGACCTGTTCGGAGACTAATGTGTGCTCCTGGCCGCGCGCTGCGGAAAAATCAGAATGCAGATCAGGATGGCCGCAGCCAATACGCCGGAAGCGGTGTAGCGGCTGATCGCCATTCCACCCTGCGCAACGGGCTTGTCGAACAGGTCGCCGGATACCGCTCCCAAAGGCCGCGTGAGAATGAAGGCTGCCCAGAAGAGCCCCGGTTTGGGTATCTTTGTCAGATAATGCAGCGCCGCAACCACCAGCAAGGCGCCCCCGAACACTGCGACGCCGCCCAGATAGCCCAGCCCCGCATCGTCCGCGGCCCAGTCGCCCAGCGCGGTGCCCAGTGTCTGCGAAAACATGATGGTGACCCAGAAGAAGATTTCCGATTTCGGCGAACTGACCGTGCCAACGGCCACGGAGCCCGTGGACCAATACCAAATGCCGAGCGATGCAAGAACCAGGACCAGCAGCAACGCGCTTCCCCACGCGTAGCCCAGCCCTTCGGATCGATCGGCCAGGTCCGCCATGGTGGTGCCAACGGTGGTGGTGGCAATGATGGTGAACCAGTAAAGAAATGGATAGAACTTCTTCGCGAATACCTGCGCAATCACCGCAGCGAGAAATATCACCGCGAAGATCGAGGTGCCGACAGCGTAACCAAGATTCATCGACATGGTTACAGCGTCGCCGCCGGTTTCACCCAGCGTGGTGCAGAGAATCTTGATGATCCAGAACGATATTGTTACCGCCGCGACTTTGCTGAATCCCTGCCCCTCGGTCTCAGCTTCAACGCTCTTCAACGAATGCATTCTCGCCCCCAACGCAAGCAATTCACAACCATTGTGCACCGAGGACCTTAAGCAGACCTTAAATCAGCTCATACCCCGCAAACCAAAAGCCGATTTCGAACGCCGCCGTCTCTTCCGCATCCGACCCGTGAATCGCGTTCTCCTGAAGCGATCCGGCAAACTTCTTGCGGATCGTCCCTTCTTCCGCATTGGCCGGATTGGTGGCGCCCATCAGCTTACGCAGGTCGGCGATTGCATTTTCCTTTTCGAGCACCAGCAGCACCAGCGGCCCCGAAGACATGAATGTCGTCAGTTCATCGAAGAATCCTCTTTCCTTGTGAACGTAGTAAAAGCCCTCTGCCTGCTTCTTTGAGATGGACTGTTTTTTGATGGCCACAATCTGGAATCCGCCTTTAGATATCTCGGCCAGAATGGCCCCGGGCAATCCCTTGCGAACTGCGTCAGGCTTGATGATGCTGAATGTTCGTTGCGCCACGTGTGTTGCTCCTTCATTAATTTCCGTATTCCCGTTTATTGTAATGGCCGAGGGCGCACAGCCGCTCTGCCTTGTTGCGCCGCCGATCTGCTAAAGTTTTCGCATGTTCCCCCACTCAGCTGAATTCCGATCTTCGCTCGCATTCGGCGCACTGCTGGCGGCCGTGTTCACCGCAAGCGCCGTCCACGCCCAGACCGTCGCGCCCCAGCCCCACGTCTTCGATTCATCCCTCATCGACAAGTCTATCGATCCCTGCGACAACTTCTACCGCTACAGTTGCAACGGCTGGTTCAAGCACAATCCGCTGCCTGCCGACCAGACCTCCTACGGCCGCTTTACCGAGCTTTACGAAGTCAACCGCCTGCACCTGAGGCAGATTCTCGAGCAAGCCGCCGCGCCGGCCGCGGCAACCGGGCGCAATGCGAACGAGCAGAAGATCGGCGATGAATACTCGAGCTGCATGGACACCGCTGCCATCAACAAGCTCGGCCTTGCGCCCCTCCAGCCCGAGCTCGACCGCATTGCAGCCTTGAAGACAACTGCCCAGCTTCCCGCGCTGCTCGCGCACCTGCATTCCATCGGCGTCAACGCCTTCTTCGCCCTCGGCTCCAATCAGGATTTTGCCGATTCGAATTCGGTGATCGGCTTTTACGGCGCCGGAGGTCTGGGCCTTCCTGAGCGCGACTACTACACCCGCAGCGACGCCAAATCGCGGGAGCAACGCCAGCAGTATTTGGCCCATGTGCGCAAGATTTTCACCCTCGCCGACGAGCCGGAAGCCAAAGCCGCCAAAGACGCCGAAACGGTGTTGGCCATCGAAACCCGCCTGGCCAAGGCTTCGCTCACCGTCACCGAGCAGCGCGACCCGCAGAATCTCAATCACCCCACCAATGTCGCCGCTTTCTCACAGGATCTCACGCACTTCTCGCTGCCCGATTACGTTGCCGCCGCGCATGCTCCCGCAGTCGGCAAGGTGAACGATATGGAGCCCAAGTTCTTTGCCGAATTCAACACCCTCATTGCAGATACTCCGCTTGTCCATATCAAAACGTATCTGCGCTGGCAACTGCTGAATGCCTACGCAGGCACCAGCCTGCCGGAAAGCTTCGACAAGGAAAACTGGAATTTCTATTCCCATATTCTCAATGGAGCGCAAGTGCAGCAGGCGCGTTGGAAGCGCTGCACCAGCCGCGTGGACAGCGAGCTTGGCGAGGCGCTCGGCCAGGTCTACGTAGCGAAGTATTTCCCGCCCGCCGACAAGCAGCGCGCCCTCGACATGACGCTTGCCATCGAGCAGGCCATGGACAAGGACATCGATGCTCTCGATTGGATGAGCCCCGAGACCAAGGTCAAGGCCAAGGACAAGCTGCACACCGTGATGAACAAGATCGGCTATCCCGACAAGTGGCGCGATTACTCCAAACTCGAAATCGTCCCCGGCGATGCGCTAGGGAACCAGATGCGGGCAACGGAGTTCGAGATCGCGCGCGAGCTGGCCAAGATCGGCAAGCCCGTGGACAAGGGCGAGTGGGGAATGACACCGCCCACTGTGGACGCGTATTACAATCCGCAGCAGAACAACGTCAACTTCCCCGCCGGCATTCTGCAGGCGCCGTTCTTCAGCGGCGCGGAAGACGACGCGGCCAACTACGGCGACATGGGATCGACTATAGGCCACGAATTGACCCATGGTTTCGACGACGAAGGGCGCCAGTTCGACAGAGACGGCAACCTGAAAAATTGGTGGACCAGGAACGACGAGGAAAAATTCAATGCCCGCGCCGACTGCGAG
>JBEKFD010000217.1:0-12542 GCA_050013495.1 Occallatibacter sp.
GTCGGAGACGCCGCGCTCGTGATCCAGCAGGCAGGTCCCGATGGCGCAGTCTGCATTCTCCTTGCTGGTGTAAATCGCCTCCGTCGGGCCGCCGTGCAATTGCGCGCTCACATTGTAGAGGTGTGAGACCACCTTGAGGCCGTAGTCCTCGAACGGCAAGTGCCCGTCCGTGTACAGCAGGTCAGGTTGATACTTGTCGATAAGGTCGGTCATGCGGTCAACGTAATGGCGCTTCCAGGAATCGGGAATGCCATCGTCGTTCCAATCGAGCTTGTCGCCGAAGCGCGCGCAATCGGCATCGTGATAGAGGTCGGCATATTGCGGATCGGCGCCATCGTAAGGAACGCCGGCGAGAGAGCCCCACTTATCGGATTGATGGCTCGGAGAAAACCACTTGTAACTGATCCATAAGTGCTCGCTAACTCCAAAGCGCAAGCCAAGCTTCTGCGCAGCTTTCTGCCACGTTCCCACAACATCCCTTTTGGGACCCATATTCGCGGCGTTCCAGCGGTTGTACTTCGAGTCCCATAGGTCGAAGTTATCGTGGTGCACGCCCATGCTGACGAAATACTTTGCTCCTGCCTTTTTATAAAGTCCCATAAGATGGTCGGGGTCCCACTTGGCGGCCTTCCAGTTATCCACCAGGTCCTTGTATCCAACCTTCGATGGGTGGCCGTACGTTTCCGTGTGGTAAAGATATTGGGGCGTGCCTTGAAGGTACATGGTGCGGGCATACCAGTCGCCAAACTCGATTGCCGACTGCGGCCCCCAGTGCGACCAGATACCGAACTTCGCGTCGCGATACCATTCCGGAATCCGATACCCTTCAAGAGACTTCCTGGTGGCAAGGAAATTCCCGCTCTGCGCCCTTGCAATCCTCGGGAGAGCAAGGGCGGCCGTTGCACCGCCCATGATTTGGAGTAACTTGCGCCTGTTCACTGCCATTCGAATGTCCTTCCTTTCGCGGAGCACACTGCTTCAAGGTTGAAATCTTAATTCATTTCTCATGGCGACCACCTTCATTCTGCGTCGGCTTGCAGAATTGTCTCGCGCAGTCGCTGCTCCGCCTCGGCGTTCCAGTAGCCGCAATCAAGTTCAAAGAAAACGGAGGTGTAAGGGATGGTCATGTCCGTCTTGACGATGAGGACGCGGAAGAGTTGTGCGGATTGATCGAGCCTGGCGATGATCTTCTCGTGCGGCAGCCGATTGGGCGTAAAGTCCGCCAGCAGGACATCCAGTTCCTCGCGATAATTCTCAACGCCGGGCGCGTCCCGCTCAGGAACGAAGCGCAGTTCGTCATCAACATAGACGTTGGCGCGGATGTGCTTGCTCGTCTTGATTGCATTCAGGACTTTGCGAAGCACGTCAGCCTGATCCGCGCCGGCAACAATGGTTTCAATGCCCGCCCTCGACTGCGAGGGATAAGCGGCGTCGGCAACCACAATCCAGTTGCGATGCCCGAACAGCGGCAGAATCGCTTCCAACTGCGCAACCCAGCCAGTCGCTGATGATGCGGACTCACTCATCGGAATGTTCCTCGATAGGCCGCTAATTCAACTCTTCGTCTGCGCACACAGCTACCTTTCCGCACTTGCCGGAGGCCATCAAAGCATACGCATCCGCCGCGCGCTCAAGCGGGAACCTATGGGTGATAATGTCCGCCGGGTGCAGGTTCCAGCGCACCAGGCGCTCCACCAGTTCTTCCATCAACCATGTCGATGTAACCCACGACCCATACAGGGTCTTCTGATCGTGAATCATATCCGGAGATGGATTCAACTCAACCGTTCCGCCTTCGCCGATAAAAACGATGCGTCCCCATTTGCGCGTGGCTCGCACCGCGGTTGCACGCGCCGCAGGATGCGCCGAGCAATCCACCGCGCGCTCCACTCCGAAGCCTCCGGTAAGTTCCTTCACCTGCGCTACATTGTCAGGCCCCGACGACAGCACCACATCGCAGACACCAAGATCGAGAGCTATTTTCATTCGGTCGGGAACCACGTCGATGCCGATGATCTTGTTGGCTCCGAGCTTTCGGCACAGCGCACCCGTCGCCAGGCCAACCGGCCCCAGCCCGGTGATGAGAACGGCGTGGTTGCCGTCGATTCCGATTTTGGTCAGGCCTTCGTATACGGTTCCGAACCCGCACGCAACCTGTGCACCATCGGCAAAGGAAAGTTCATCGGGCAACGCGATGAGATCCTTCTCTTCAGCCACCATGTACTCGGCCATCCCGCCATCGCGCTGCCAGCCGTATGCGCGGCGATATTTCTCGCTGGTGCATGAGATCATGTAGCCGCGGCGGCAATCGTTGCAAACACCGCAGCCGGAGATGTGGTAAACGATCACGCGGTCGCCCGTCTTGAAGCGGCGGCAGCCCTCCCCTGCAGCAACAATCTGGCCGCACGGTTCGTGTCCCGCAATCACGCCCTGGTAGCCTTCAGGCCCCTTGCCGAGATGCTCGTGATAAATGCAGCGAATGTCCGATCCGCAGATGGTAGAGGCCTTCACGCGCAGCAGCACTTCGCCGTGGCCCGGCGTGGGCACGGGCACGGTGCGCAACTCCACGGTCGAGTCTCCCGGCAGAAATGCCGCGGTCATTGTTGCATTCATTACCAAGTTCTCCGCTTCTCGATCCGATTCATTCGCCGGCGCACGCGCGTCTGGATCCGTGCAGGCTTACGGCGGAGTAATCTCTCCGTGAATGTCCCAAAGATCCTCCCAGGTCTGACCGTCTTTCCAGAGGAAGACCTGGCCTTTGATCAATCTGCAGTTGCGGTCAAGGCCGGCAATCTGCCGCATCTCTTCTTCGCTGAGCGGATCTTCAACCACGCCCGCCAGATTGGCGCGATAGTTGTTGATCGAAAATGGAATCGGTGTTTGCCCTCGCTGCACGGCCCACTTGATGCAGACCACCGCGGGATGAATCCCATGTTGCTTGGCAATTTTTACAATCACCGGGTCTTCTGTGGGCGCGGTGTCTTCCGGGGTGCGGTCGCGTTCCGGCCGCCCCGGCGAGCCGATGGGGCAATAGCCGATGGGCTGAATGCCGTTGTCGAGAACAAATTGAAAAAGCTCGGGCTGTTGAAAATGCGGGTGCAGTTCCATTTCGTTCACAGCGGGCTTGATGCGTGCATCGCGCAGCACCAGCTTCAGTTTGGGGATGGTCATGTTGGAAGTGCCGATGTGCCGCACCAGGCCCCGGTCCACAAGCTCCTCCATCTTGCGCCAGGTCTTCATGTAGTTTTCGTGGATGTAGGGCTTGGCGTCGGCGCTGCGCGAGGTGACATCGCAACCCGGCGGATGAAAGTTGGGAAACGGCCAGTGCACCAGGTAGAGGTCGAGGTAATCAAGGCGAAGATCGGCAAGCGATTTGCGGCAGGAAGCAATTACGTCGTCTTCGCCGTGTTTGTCGTTCCAGAGTTTCGAGGTAATCCAAAGTTCTTCGCGTTTCACTCCGCCGGCCATCACCGATTCAAGCGCTGCGCCGACTTCCGGCTCATTGCTGTAAACCGAGGCACAGTCGAAATGCCGGTAGCCGGCCACGGCCGCGCCTGTCACGGCGGCAGCAACCTGCGCGGGCGTTACGTGGTCTGAACCGAACGTGCCCAGGCCGATTGCGGGCATAGCGGCCCCTGTGTGCAGCGTGCGCCGCGGAATTGCCGCGGGATCAATATCGGTAAGCTGGCTCGTGGATTCTCTGTTCATTCTTGCCTCTTGCCTACATCATGGCTATTGCTCAATACGATCGCGGTGCAATGGGCTAAGGACTTGATCGGGGGCCATCCTATTCGCTGGCGCGCACCAGCACGCAAGTAATGTTGTCGTGGCCGCCGGCTTTTTTTGCGGCATCCACCAGGACGGTACAGATGGATTCCAGCGGCAGATCGGTCACCAATAACGACTCAATGATTGGGTCGTTCAGTTCGCGGGTCAGGCCGTCGGAACAGAGCATAAACATGTCGCCCGGCTCCGGTTCCACTTCGAAGATATCCGGCGTCACCCGGCTTTGCGTGCCGAGCGCGCGGGTAATCACGTTTCTGAGCGGCGAACGCAAGGCTTCAGCTCGGCTCATGCGACCCAGGCGGACCTGCTCCTCGACAAGCGAATGGTCGAGCGTGACCTGCTCCAGTCGGCGGTTGCGCAAGCGGTAGCAGCGGCTGTCGCCGACATTGAACACCCACACGCGCTGCTCTTCCACCAGCAGGCCCACCAGCGTGGTCCCCATGCCGCTGAGCTTCTGGTTGCGCTGGGCGCGGGAGAAGATGGCCTGGTTCGCCGCGAAGATGGCTTCCTCGGCCAGCAGCGGCATGGAAGCAGTTTTTGCGCCGTTTTCGCCGGCAGTTTGGCGATCGAGCAGTCGCAGCATCTCGTCGACCGCCAGGGAGCTGGCAATCTCGCCGGCCGCGGCGCCGCCCATGCCGTCGCAGACCAGGTAAACCCCGTTCTCAACGGAAAAACCGAAAGAATCTTCGTTGGAAGGACGTTTTCGGCCGCGGTCAGAAGCTGCCGCAGCCGTGTAGTGGAGAAGTGCCGTGGACAATAAAAATCTCCCGTCGCTCAGTTTACACGGCGCAAGGGCAGCTTGGCACGAGGCACTGCTCAATGCGCAGCGTGTACATTGGCGGAGTCCGCAAGCGGGGGAGGGTGGCCGGCGCTTCCATTACGACTTTGCCGCTCACCGCATCGAAGACCCGCACCAACTGGCCCTTGATGTCCTCAGAATCGATCGGCGAGTAGGCGTTGATTTCGTGGTTGACGGCCAGCGTCTCCCGCACCAGCCGGGAACCATCCGGCGCCATCACCAGCAATGGCCACACGGCCTGCGGCGAGATCAGGTCTTCCCAAAGCCGACGGCCGTCGGTGCTCATTGCTACCAGCTTGTGCGCACCCAGGTTCTCGCAGGCGGTCACGAGAAGCTCACGCTGGGAAATGAAGTCGATATTGGGCGGGCAGGTCGAATTCACACGCCCCAGAATCGTGCTTCCGCCACTGAAGTAATTGAGGTTCAACATCCACTGCTCACTGTTGCCGCGCAGGCTCTCAATGTAGCCCTCGGAGTTGATGGGCAAATGGACAGCCGCGCGGGCACGGCTTACCAGCATCACCTGCCCTGAGTCGATGCGCAGAATGCGCACCACCATATCAGGAACGCCGTGCTTCTGGCCATCCACGGTCATGCTGGCCTGTGCGGTTGCCGGGCTGGCGACATCGCCGGGCTTCTGCACGGCCTCCGCGGGCTCATGGGAGTTAGTGACCAGATACTGCTGCGAGGGATCCATCTCCATCCATAGCAGCGGTCCGGGGAAATGCAGCAGCGGCTTCAGGTTCAGGGCGGCGTCGCCTTCCTGAATGCCGTCTCTGTCCCGCAACAGGAAGTGGCCATCCTTGAGCGTCCACAGGTAGTGCACGCGGTCGTGGACAGTCCACAAGGCCTCGGCCGCCACCGTTCCAGCGGGCAGCGCCAGCACCACGGCGCGAATCTGCCGCTCGTCGGTCCCCTCGCCGGACGGATCGCGATGCATCAGTCCTGGCACGCGAAAGGTGAACAGCAGCCGGTTCTCGTCGAGAAAATCCAGTGAGGCCATGCAGTTGCGCTGGCCCAGGTAGATGGGCCCCGGACTGGAAAACCCCAGCGGCTCAACGGGAATGCTGAGCGCCGGCGGAATCGATGGTTTTTCGGGAAGCCGGTCGGGCATCGGCCGCACTTTTCCGGCGCGGGTCTCTTTGGCAGGAAACGCAGCGCTGGCCTGCCCCTGCAGAGCCTGAGCCGCGCCGAGAGCCAGCAGCACCAGTGTCAGCCAAACGCCGGCCCTTCGTGTGAAAGTTCGCAGCCGCTTTACCATCGAACCCTATTCTCGCCCATGGGGCGCGGTTTTGTGCAGGGTCGCTGCCGGATGAGCCGTGTGCGACAGTAAATATAGATGCACAATGACTCCATCAACAGGCGCAGGATCGCCTTTCTCGGCTACGGCGCCTGCGCGCTGGCCGGGAGCCTGTGGGGCACGGGCTTCTACTGGGGCCGGCTGGCGATGAACGAAATGAGCGTGGAGCACATGGTGCTCTACCGCTTTCTCTTTGCGTCGCTGGGCATGTTGCCCATTGCGATCGCCAATCGACGGCGCTTTCACCTCACGGCGAGCGAAACACGCACGCTGCTGCTCTCCGCGGCCTTCGGCATTCCCATCCAGTTTCTGCTCCAGTTTCATGGGCTGGCCCTGACCACGGTGAGCCACGCATCGCTCATGGTGGGCGCGATGCCGGTGCTGCTGGCTGCCGCGGCTGCGATGTTTGCCGGCGAGCGGCTCGATTGGATCGGCTGGCTGGCGCTGGCCGGGTCCACGTGCGGGGCGGCGCTCATCGTAATGGGCGGCAGCCGCGGCCCGGCAACGCGCGGGCAGCCCTCGCTGGCCGGCGATCTGCTGGTGGTGACCTCGCTGGTGACCGCGCTGGCCTGGGTTCTGCTCAGTAAGAAACTCATGGAGACGCACAGCCCGCGCGTGGTGACCTCATACACAATTCTTTCCGGCACCGCGATGCTGGCCGTGGTGGTGCTGGGCCCGTGGCTGCTGAATCCGCTCACCCATGGCCACGCGCAGCCGCCGCCGTTTGCCCATGTAAGCGCAACCGCATGGATAGCGCTGGCCATCGGCGGCCTGTTTTGCACTGCCCTCACCACGCTGCTGTGGAATTGGGGAATCCACCATGTGCCGGCTTCGCGCGCAGGCGTCTTCCTCAACATTGAACCCGCGCTGGGCTCATGGCTCGGCGTGCGCATGCTAGGCGAGCACCTGGGCCCCTACGCATGGGTTGGCGGAGCGCTGATTCTGGCCGCGGCCATCACCCTTACCACCCGCGACCACCAACCGGGTTCGCCCACGGAACCGGCCATCATCCTGGAATAGGTCGACAGGTTGCCGTAACCAGAGCGTAGATGGCACTCAATGCCGACGGACATAGAATTTGCGCCCACCCAGGCACCTGCCGGGCGAATCCATTCACGCGCTCAGGGAAAATCGCCGCCGCAAAAAGCGGAATCAGTGTGAGCAAGGCAGCAATGACATTCAGCGGCGCAATCCTAAGGCTCTACCACCAATTTTCACCTGCGAAAAACTCTGGGAACGAACTCGTCGGATACACTGTTTCCTGAACGCGAGGAGGACTTGTGTCAATCTGCTGCACGCAATCCCGCGTAAGCCGTCTCACGCTGCAGCGGCTAGCGCTCCTCGCCACACTGTGTGCGATCGCCCTGAACCCAGCTCTCGCGCAGCAGCCCATGGACAGTGGGGCGGGCGACCCGGTGGTTTCCATCCTCGGCCTGGCCAGTGGTTCGATTAGCAATGAAAGCATTATCGCCACCTGGTTATTTCTCCGCGGCGGACATCTCGCTTCCTTGGATATCCGCGAGGTTCAACACGAATCGGACGTCGATCCATCGCTTCTTTTGGAAGGCCCATTCGCAATCGAGTTGAAAGACATTGGCGTGGTGCGGGCCTCTGATCTGCTGCTCTCCGGTCCGGGGCGAGTGGAACAGCTCAAGCCCAATCCCTCAGCCTCTCGCGCTGCCGAGCGGTTGCCCGGAGTAGCGGTTCATTACCCGCTTGCCGATCCGGCAGGACGCTTCAACGCGGACTGGGCCATCATCCTGCGTCAAGGCTCGAGCTACATCCGCCAGACCCTCACCATCACGGCAGGTAGCAACGCCCTGCCGGTGAGCGGTGTGGTCATGATCGACGTGCGCCCTCCGAGCATCGCCGTGGCCGGGACTGTGAAAGGATCTCCGCTGACCGCCGGCGATTTCTTTCTGGGCTTCGAGTCGCCACTCTCCGAGAGCAGCGTGGTGGCCGGCCGCGGAGTGAGCGAACTGCACAGTGGGGTGCCCATTGGCGCAGGTCAGTCGGCCCAGTTTTCATCCGTGGTCGGCGTAGCACCTGCCGGACAAATGCGCCGCGCGTTCTTGACCTACGTCGAGCGCGAACGCGCGCATCCCTACCGCACTTTCCTCCACTACAACAGTTGGTTCGATATCGGCTTCTTCAATCCGTACACCCAGCCAGAGGCCCTCAATCGCATTCATGCATTCGGCGACGAGTTGAACAAGAAGCGCGGAGTGACTCTGGACTCATTTCTCTTTGACGACGGCTGGGATGACACCAACAATCTGTGGAAGATTCGTCCCGACTTCAAGGATGGCTTTGAGCCTCTGAAAGAAGCAGCCGCGGAATACGGCACATCTCCCGGCGTCTGGCTTTCGCCCTGGGGCGGTTATGGCCCCGCCAAACAGGCGCGCGTAACAACCGCAAAACGCGACGGCTACGAGATTGTCGATGGCGGCCTGGCGCTCTCCGGGCCGCGCTACTATGCTTCGTTCCACGGCACCGCGACCGAAATGGTTGCAAAGTACGGCGTGAATCAATTCAAATTCGATGGCACTGGCAACGTCGATCAGGTGGTGAAAGGAAGCGCCTTCAGCTCCGACTTCGATGCGGCCATTCACCTCATCGGCGATCTGCGCCAGTTAAAGCCCGACCTCTACATCAATCTCACCACCGGTACCTGGCCCTCCCCGTTCTGGCTCTTCTATGCGGACTCGATTTGGCGCGGCGGCGACGACACGGAGTTTGCCGGCGTAGGCACGGACCGCGAGCGATGGATCACCTATCGCGATGGAGACACCTACGACGGAATCGTGAAGGCCGGCCGGCTGTATCCGCTCAATTCGCTCATGCTGCATGGAATCGTCTTCGCGCAAAAGGCGCCGCATCTCTCCACCGACCCAGGCGGCGATTTTGCAAATGAAGTGCATTCTTACTTCGGAACCGGCACGCAGTTGCAGGAGATGTACATCACTCCATCGCTGCTGACCGAGGCCAACTGGGACGTGCTGGCAGAAACAGCCAAATGGTCGCGGCGCAATGCAGCAACACTGGTTGATACACATTGGGTCGGAGGTGATCCACGTTGGCTGCAAATCTATGGCTGGGCCGCATGGTCACCGCAGAAAGCTATCCTCACCCTGCGCAATCCCAGCGCGCAGTCGCAGGAATTCGAACTCGATATTGCGCAAGCGTTTGAGTTGCCGGCTGGCGCGGCCCGCAGATTCCGCGCACATAGTCCGTGGGCCGCCGACGCCGCGCAGCCTCGCATCGAGTTGGACGCAGACAAGCCGCACACCTTTCACCTGGCGCCATTTCAGGTGCTCACACTTGAAGCCGTTCCTCAGCCTTAGCAAGGGCCTGCGGAGCAGACGCAACGAACGGAGTCCTATGAATCGCGCGCGACTTGGAATCTTGCTGGCTGCGAGTATTTGCTCCGCGATGGGAATATTGAGCTCGCAGCCCCCAGTTCCGACAGGTCCACATGTTCTGCGCGCCAACGGCGATCATTTCGAACTTGACGGAAAGCCGTTCCAGATCATTTCCGGCGCAATTCATTCAGCGCGTGTGCCGCGCGCCTATTGGCGCGACCGCCTGCGCAAAGCACGCGCCATGGGCCTCAATACGGTCGAGACATACGTGTTTTGGAATGTGTATGAGTCTTCGCCGGGCAAATTCGATTTTTCAGGACAGAACGACATTGCCGAATTCGTCCGCGAGGCGCAGCAGGAGGGGCTCTTCGTGATTCTGCGGCCAGGCCCCTACGCCTGCGCGGAATGGGATTTCGGCGGGCTCCCTGCATGGCTGCTGCACGAGCCCGGCATGGAGGTGCGCACCTCAAACTCCGCATTCATGGCCGCCGCCAGCCGTTGGCTGCATCGGCTGGGACAGGAGCTTACTCCCTTGCAAAGCGCCAACGGCGGCCCAATCATCGCCGTGCAAGTCGAGAATGAATACGGCTCCTTCGGCTCGGATCATAACTACATGGAACAGATTCATCGCCTGCTGCTCGACTCCGGTTTCGATCGCGCGATGCTCTACACCGCCGATGGCGTGGATGAAATGCCCAACGGCTCCATTCCCGGTTTGCCCGCGGCTCTTAACTTCGGCGCCGGCAGTGCAAAGGAACAGTTTGCCAAATTCGTCCAGGCGCGCCCCAACGCCCCGCGCATGTGCGGGGAATATTGGGATGGATGGTTCGATCACTGGGGTGAAAGGCATCACACCGGGGACGCGGCTGCCGAGGCCAAAGAGTTGCAGTGGATGCTGGAGCAGGGTTACTCGGTCAATCTATATATGTTTCACGGTGGCACGAGTTTTGGGTTTATGGCCGGCGCAAATATCGACGGCGGAAAATATGAACCCGATGTTACAAGCTATGACTACGATGTGCCGGTAAGTGAAAGCGGAGAACTGCGGCCTAGGTTCTACCTCTTCCGTGATGTCATCGGCAAAGTTACCGGCATGACACCACCTCCCCCTCCCGCGCCGATTCTTGCCCAATCGCTCTCACAGGTTCAGTTCACAGGCTCGGCTTCGATATGGGAAACCCTTCCGCAACCAATTAAGTCGCCGCAAATTCTCTCCATGGAGGATGTGGGCCAAAATTACGGCTATATCCTCTACCGGACGAATATCGCCCACGCGCAGAGCGGCGATCTCCGCCTCGATGAGTTGCGGAGTTATGCGCAAATTTACCTGGATGGAGTCCTGGCGGGGACGCTGGACCGGCGGCTGAATCAGTCCACGCTGCCGATTCGCATCACGCGCGAAAATACGCGCCTCGACATTCTTGTGGAGAACACCGGCCGCGTGAACTTTGGCCATGAGTTCCCCCACGAACGCGCCGGCATTACTCACGCGGTAACACTCGCGAATCAGCCGCTGACTAACTGGCAGATTTATCCATTGCCCATGCAGAATGTTAGTTCATTAGCGTATGAGTCAAAGCCATGCACAGGCGCATGTTTCTATCGAGCGACCTTCCATGTCAGCGAGCCGGCTGACACGTTCATCGACACTCGCGCCCTGGGCAACGGTCAAGTCTTCGTCAACGGCCAGCCGCTGGGCCGCTTTTGGAAAATCGGCCCGCAAGGAACTCTCTACCTGCCGGGACCGTGGCTGAAAAAGGGCAAGAACGAGTTGGTGATTTTCGATCTGGAAAGCAAGCCAAACCGAACCGTTCCGTTTCTCGCGCATGCCATCCTGGATGACAACGGAAAATAGGGCCTCACAAGGGACCTCCGATCAAGTCGCCGTTTTGAATGGGCACGACTTCAGTCGTGCCGTAATCGCAGCAAGATGAATTCGGGCTTTAGCCCCTGAGGGAATGTTTGCTTAACCGAGATACCTCTTCAGAGATTACCTAGACCTCAAACAAAAACTGGGCGGAGAACAGCGGGGATGCGGCCTTGGGTTCTGACGCCAGTTCGTACACCAGCCGCTCCAACACCAGCTTTTTGTCCGGAGGAGACGAGCGCAGTTCCAGATCGGCGCGCGCCACCAGCTTGAGCGCACGCGTCAATTCGCGGCGGCTTTTGTAGCGGCGGGCCTGCCGAATCAGGTCGTCGGCAGCGAACGGCGGCATGCGGAAGCCCTGCCAAAGCGCCTGCCAAATGGCGCGCGAGTCACGCACATTCTTCTCCAGAATCACCAGCATCTGGCGGAAGGTTCTGGCCAGCATATACAAGTGGCCAATGGCCGAGTCCTCGCCGCCGTCAGAACTATTCAGCAGCCCATGCAGCAATGCCAGCGCGCGCACGCGGTCGCGTGCACTGATGGCATCGGTCAGCTCATAGAGCGAGCGCTGCTTGGCCCCCAGAACCATGGTCTCTACGTCGCCCAGCGTAATGCGCCCGCGCCCCAAGGTGTAGAGCAGCAGCTTTTCCAGTTCCGAGGAAATCATCATCATATCCGCGCCCAGTGCGTCTACCAGTTCGCGGGCAGCATCGGGTTCCAACCGTACGCCCGCCTCCTGCGCCGTTGTCACGGTCCAGCGCATCGCGTCTTCTTCATTCACGCGCGCCAGTTCAACCATGCCGCAGTGTTCGCCCAGCGTTTCTCTGAGCCGCTCAAAGCGGTTCTTGTCGTCCATATCCATCCGCCGGATGTCGGAAGGGATGCGTATAAAATCGGCAACAAAGATCAGCAGCGCCTGTGGATTCGGCGACTGGAAATAGCGATCCAGAGCCGCAAATTCTTCCTTTTTCGCGCCGCGCGTATAAAGCTGGCGCACGTTGCGGATAAAAATCACCTGGAACGGCGCCATCAGAGAAGGCGTCTGCGCCCGGTCGAGCACCTCGAAAATCGAAGTCCCATTCAGGTCCAGATCCGAGAGGCAGAAATCCTTCAGATCCGGCTGCACAAAGCCCTCGAGCACCGCGCTGCGGCAGCGATCCAGCAGGAAAGCCTCGTCGCCGGCCAGCACGTAGCCCGGCCGAAGCAGCCCCGTGCCGGCCGCGGCAGCCTCAACCTCCGCCACAAAGCGACCCACGGCGGCAAAACCCGCGCCCCAGCGCCCGGTCAAAGGACTGGTCTCCGAGGCGCTGATATTCGGCGAGAGGGCTTTTCAAGCATGCGGTTCCAGAATACCTTCTCTGGAGCAGCAAGGCCAGACTCCTTGACCCAGTCTAGTAATACAGCCTTTGCCTTACGCCGCGTTCAAAT
>JBEKFD010000218.1:0-7919 GCA_050013495.1 Occallatibacter sp.
ACCGACCCCAAGGCCGTCACCACCGTAACTCCCGGCATCCTCGCGCCCACCGACCACATCCACCAAGTAGGGAATGACCGCATAACCGCGATTGCTTCTAACAACGGCACCGTCCGGGTCCGCCAGGATGAAGGGGCTCCAAAATTCCTCAATGATTACGCACCTGAAATGGGCCAATTCGGCGGCGGCTTCGGCTACCTCACCGATGGCAGCCAATCGATGAGCACCTTCTACGATGGCAACGCCACCGCATTCGACCGTATCTTCGGCATCGGCTATTTTCGCAAGCGCGTCGCCGGCAAGAGCTTCAGCGTCGACCAGGTCATCTCTGCGCCGTTCGGCGACGATCCCGTGCTGCTTTCCCAGGTAACCATCGCCAATCACGGCAAGTCCGCCGCCGCGCTGCGATGGATTGAATACTGGGGCTGCCAGAATTATCAGTTCTCGTTCCGCTCCTTCATTGAATCGTTTACTGGCCAGGGCACTGCCGTCGATTCTCGGCGCAAGCTCGGCCAGCGCTTTCAAAGCAAGTTCCAGCGCATCGATGGGAACATCGGCCTGATGCAGACCAAGGAATTCCTCGGGCGCGCGCCGGAAGAGGAAATGTTGTGGCAGCGCATGAAGGCGATGCTTGCGAATGGCGAGAACACGTTCATCGGCCCGATTCCCGAGGAGACAGCCGAGACTTCCTTCGACGATCTTCATCCTCCGGCGACATTTCTTGTTTCGCTCGACGGCCCCGCCGACGGCTACTCCACAGACGGAAGCGCGTTCTTTGGACCAGGCGGTGCAAAGCATCCTGCTGCACTGGCAAGCAGCCTCGATGGACATCTGGATGCTCACGATTCACAGGGCGCAATGCTCCTCGAACGCAAACTGCATCTCAACCCCGGCGAATCGAAGACGCTCTACTTTATGTACGGCTATCTGCCGGCAGGCTTCCAGCTTGATTCACTGATTGCGCATTACAAGACGCACGCCGCAACTGCATTGAAAGTTTCAAGCGCCGCCTGGAAGGCCAAGGGAATGCGGTTCACCGTCGCTTCCGAGCCGTGGGTCGCGCGCGAGACCATCTGGAACCATTACTGCCTACGCAGCAGTCTCTCCTACGACAGTTTCTTTCAGCAGCACCTTCTCAATCAGAACGGCTTCTATCAATACTTGATGGGATTCCAGGGCGCAGCTCGTGACCCCCTGCAGCATTGCCTGCCTTTTATTTTCAGTGACCCTGAAATCGTCAAGAGCATTCTCCGTTACACGCTGAAAGAAGTTCGTCCAGACGGTTCGGTTCCCTACGGCATCGTGGGCCACGGCGTCATTGCGCCCATGGTCGCGGACAACGCCAGCGATCTGCCGCTGTGGCTGCTATGGACCGCAAGCGAATACGTCCTGGCCACGCGCGACCTCGCCTTCCTCGACGAGCAGATCCCCTCGCGACCCCTCGACGGCGCCGCCAAAAACAGCGAGAGCGTGCGCAACCTGCTCGCCCGCTGCTACCACCATCAAGTTGATCAGGTCGGCGTTGGAGAGCATGGCATCGTGCGCATGCTCAACGACGACTGGAACGACGGGCTTCTCGGCACCTTCGCGCAAAAGGCATTCAAGGAATGCGTGAAGCAAGGAGAGAGCGTGCTCAACTCCGCCATGTCCGCGTGGGTCTTCGACTACTACGCGCGCCTACTCTCCTATGCGGGAGAGGGCGCCGACATGATCGCGCAGGTTCGGCGCCAAGCCGCAAGCAATCGCGAGGCAGCCGGCAAGCAATGGACCGGCAAGTGGCTGCGCCGCGCATGGCTTGGCCCCACGCTGGGCTGGCTGGGCGAGAGCACCCTGTGGATTGAGCCGCAACCTTGGGCGATCGTTGCCGGCGTCACCACCCCTGAGCAGAGCGGCGAGCTGATCCAAACCATGGACGCATTGCTGCGCCGCAATTCGCCCATCGGTGCGATGCAGATGAGTAATGGACCCGACATGCTGCAAGGCGCGATCTTCGAACCCGGCACCTGCGTGAACGGCGGCATCTGGCCGTCGCTCAACCAGACACTGATCTGGGCGCTGGCAACCATCGATCCCGCGATGGCGTGGGACGAGTGGAAGAAGAATTCCTTTGCGCGCCACGCCGAAATCTATCCGGACATCTGGTACGGGATATGGAGCGGCACGGATTCGTATAACTCCACCGTGCACAAGCTGGCCGGCGAGACCGTCAACAACATTTATTTTCACGGCACCGATTTTCCGGTGCTCAATCTGCATTCGCATGCCTGCTCGCTCTATTCCGTGTCCAAACTGGTCGGACTTGAATTCAATGAGCACGGCCTGGCGATAAGCCCCGACCTGGCGGTCGATTCCTATCGATTTGAATCCCCGCTCTTCGCAGTTATCAAGTCGGCCGCGGGAAGTTATGAAGGATGGTATGCGCCCTCGCAATCCGGCGCCTGGTCCATCAAGATCACGATGCCGCCCCAGACTTTGCTCCGAATGACGAAGGCGGAAGTCAACGGAGTTTCCGTCGAGTTGAAGCGAAGCTCCAGCAATACGCTGGAACTAAGCGGAACAAGCGAACCAGGCAAGCCGCTCCGCTGGCGCATTCAATAAAGCAGATCTCGATAACCCGCCAACCTTCTCAGCAATCCGCTCTGCGTGATACGCTGCAATGCACAGCGGCCCCCACTGAATTGCCCGTGCCATCCACATTCAATGCCCAAACGCAGTCGAAACCCGATTGAGATCGGCACAACGGTTCCGCTGACTTGAAGGAGTCACGATGAATTCCCTTTTCTCGAATTCCCTTCGCCTTGCTTCCATCTTCCTGCTTACCGCCGCAGCCGTCATCGCGCAGGCGCCCGCCACGCCTCAAGACACCACGTCGAAGCCCGTGGCGCCCCCCGCCATCAAGAGCTTCGATCCTTCCACCCTGGATAAGACCGCCGACCCCTGCACCGATTTCTATCAATACGCTTGCGGCAACTGGATCAAAACCAACCCCATCCCCGCCGACCAGGCCATTTGGGTAAGGTCGTTCTCGCAGCTCTTTGAGCGCAATCGTTACCTGCTCTGGCAGGAATTGGATGCCGCCGCCAACGACCCAAAGACGCCGCTGCAGAAACAGTACGGTGACTACTTTGCCGCCTGCATGGACACGGCCACGGTTGATAAGAAGGGCATTGCGCCGCTGCAGCCCGCCTTCGATCGTGTCGCCGGCGTCACCAGCCCCGGCCAGTTCCCCGCGCTCCTTGCAGCTCTTGAGAACGATGGCACTCCCGACGGCTTCTTCGGCTTCTTCGTCAACCAGGACAAGAAAGACTCGTCGAAGCAGATCGCCGAGATCCAGCAGGGAGGAATCAATCTTCCCGATCGCGACTATTACCTCAAGGATTCGCCAAACTTCGTCACCATCCGCAAGCAGTACATCGAGCACATGACCCGCATGTTTACCCTGGCCGGCGATACACCCGCGCAAGCCGCCAAAGAAGCCGCCGCAGTCATGGAGATTGAGACCGCGCTGGCCAAGGCCTCAATGGAACGCGCCGAGATGCGCGACCCGGAACATATCTACCACATCTACACGGTCGCCGATTTCAAAAAGCTCACGCCGGGCTTCGACTGGAGCATTTATTTCAACGACTCCGGCATCCGCCAGTTCGACACGCTGAACGTCGCCACACCGGACTTCTTCAAGGCGCTCAACGGACTCATTCAGAGCGAGCCTCTCGACTCCTGGAAGAGCTATCTCCGCTGGCAGGCGCTCCACGGCCACGCAGCCAACTTGGCAATGCCATTCTTCAATGAGAATTTTGCCTTCTTCGGCAAAACGCTGCAGGGTCAAAAAGAACCGGAGGCACGCTGGAAACAGTGTTCCAGCATGACCGACGGCGCGCTCGGCGAGGCGGTTGGCCAGGACTGGGTCAAGCAGAACTTCCCGCCCGCTGCCAAGGCCAGCATGGATCAGCTTGTCGCTGCTCTGGAGAAGGCGCTCGGCGAAGACATCAAGACGCTGCCCTGGATGAGCGACGCCACCAAGCAGGCAGCTGAAGGGAAACTGGCCATGATCCGCAACAAGATCGGGTATCCCGAGAAGTGGCGCGACTATTCCAACGTGAAGGTCGACCGCACCGACCTCATCGGCAATGCGCATCACAGTACCGTCAACGATCGCGACTGGAATTACAACCACCTGGGCAAGCCCGTCGACGAGAAGGAGTGGGGCATGACGCCGCCCACTGTCGACGCCTACTACAACCAACCCATGAACGACATCAACTTCCCCGCCGGCATCCTTCAGCCTCCCTTCTTCGAATTCACCATTGATCCGGCGGTGAACTTCGGCGGAATCGGCATGGTGATCGGTCACGAGATCACCCACGGCTTTGACGATGAAGGCTCCAAGTACGACGGCAAGGGCAACTTGCGCGAGTGGCAGACCCCCGAAGACCGCAAGGCCTTCACCGAGCGCACCGACTGCGAAGTGGCGGAGTACAACGGATTCGAGGCTGCTCCGGCGCACGCCGACGCACCGGCGGTTAATCTGAACGGCAAGCTCACCCTGGGAGAGAACACCGCCGACAACGGCGGCCTGCGCATCGCCTACCAGGCCCTGCTGGACACGCTCGCCGCACAAAGCAAGTCCATCGACGACAAGATCGACGGGTATACCGAGGCGCAACGCTACTTCCTCGGCTTCGCTCAGGTGTGGTGCACCAACCAGACCGAGCAACTGGCCCGCGAGATGGCCTTAGTGGATGAGCACTCCGCCGACCGCTGGCGTGTCAACGGCTCCGTGCAGAACTTCGACGAATTCGCCAAGGCCTTTGGCTGCAAAAAAGGACAGCCCATGTATCCGGCAAAATCCTGCCGCGTCTGGTAATCGGCGCCCACGCTCCCCGTGCCCCACTTTCGCCCCGTGCCCCGTCCATTCGCGTTCTTTGCGAATGGGTAGGAAGCCATGAACTCGCGCTTGCTCGGCGCCACTCCCGCCATCTTTCCCCGCGCCTTACCGGTGACCTTTGCTGTCCCTGCGGCGTCCAAACCGAGACCGCACCCGAAATCTCCGCTTTCGAGTCAGTTGGGTGCTGCTTCAGGGTTTTGTCCGACGCGATAGGACCCTGAAAAATGTGCTGTTTTGCCCAGTCTCACGCGGAAACTAGGCATAACGGACCCCTGGCTTTTACAATGCAGCAGGGACCCATCCCAACCCAGCTCTGCTGTGGAACTAGCAAACTTGGCGGCGCACGCCTGACCAGGATGAAGGAATCGCATGAAGTTTACGAAATTCGGCAAGGCACTTCTGGTGAGCGCCCTCTCTGCTGCGGTCGCCCTCAGCGTGACATCTTGCGTTCAGAGCTACACAGTCGGCTATTTGTATGTAACGGGCACAATCACCTCAGGGACCGGCGGGAACGGCATTATCAGCGGCTTTCATATCGATCACAATACTGGAAAGCTCAGCCCGATTGACGGGTTGCCCATTTCCTCCGGCGGCGCCAACCCCGGTCGAGCGGTCCTGGTCACCGGCAGCCGCTTCCTCTTCGTTCTCAACCGCGGCGTGAATTCACTGGGCAATTCCGATTGCTTCGGAACCGGCGCCAACGAATGCCAAAACGCCAACATTACCGAGTTCGCAGTGGGCGGCAACGGAATCCTCACTCCCGAGCAGACCTTTTACACACAAGGACTCAACCCCTTCCGCCTTATTGGCGATCCCTCGGGAGACTTCCTTTACGTGCTTGACCACGATTCGCCCTCCAACGCCGTCTGCGCGCTCGCCCTGGGCGCAACCGCCACTCCCTGCGGCGACATCACGGCCTTCACCATCAATCAGACCACCGGCCGTCTGTCTCTCATCGCCAATACCCAGGTAACCTCGTCTAACTGCCCCAGCAGCCAGATAACCTGTCCCGTCGGTTACTTCCCGGTTCCGGCCAATCCCATCGACTTCAGCCTGAACTCCGGCTACATGCTCACCCTCTCTGGAACACCGGCCACCGGCGACGTCGTCTTCCCCTACACCTACAACTCCGCCTCCGGAGTGTTATCCGTCAACCAGAACAGTGCGCAGGTTCTGGGCATTTCCCAGGGAACGGCAATCGTCAACGGAACCGGGTACGTCTACGTGCTCGACAACGAAGGCACCGACGTAGCCGGCACTGGGGCTACCAGCCAGATTCTCCCCTACTCGATTGGCACCAATGGAGCCCTGCAAGCCCAGACCGGCGGAGTGATACCGGACGACTCCACGCTCTCAAACCCGATCTTCCTGCTGGTCGAGTCCAAAGGCAAATTCCTCTATGTTGCCAACCAGGGAAACAACGCCCAGGGGACCAATTCGGGGAGCGGTCTGGCGGGTTACGTCATCGACCCTTCCACGCATCAGCTCAGTTTCATCGCCGGGGAGCCTTTTGGGTCCGGCTCCGGGCCGCAATGCCTGGTTGAGGATCCCTCTGACCAGTTCATTTACTCGGCCGATTTCAACGATTCCAGCATAACCGGCCGCGTGGTTGACCCCAACTCTGGCGTGCTCAATAATTTGCGCGTCACGAGTACGTATTCTTTGCAGGGGCCGGCCGCGTGGTGCCTCATCGACGGGCGTACCAGCTAATGCATTTCTCTTCTCTCTGTGCCCCCGCAGCCGTTCCAGGCAGGGGGCACGTGGGCAGGAGAAACGCCGCAGCACCGCTCCCAATTAATCCTTAAGGCTCGGGAGTCAGCCGGCTGGCTGAACCCAACCCTTGATGTTGAAGTTCCAAAGTTGTTTTCAAGAACGTAGCCGAACGCCGGATGGGAAGCGCCCTTGCCCACACCGCGCGTTCGATTCCAAACCCGGGTTTTCCGGGGCCTGACTTGCCGGCCCCCTGACGAAAGATGCGCATGAAGTTTAACAAATCGAGCCAGCTCATGCTGGTCTCCGCGGCCAGTATCCTGGCGGCTGGGTTGGTCACCGCATGTAGCACACTCACCGTGGATTTCGTCTTCGTGACCAGCTCCAAGGCCGCGGGACCCAACAACTACGGCGTGGTCGACGTCTTCGAGATCAACCAGCAATCCGGTTTCATGCGCCAGATCCCCACTTCGCCTTTCCCCTCAGGCGGACGCGATCCCGTGGCCGAAGCGGTCTCCACCGACCAGACAAACCTCTACGTGGTCAACCAGGACGACAATTCCATCGTCCAGTTCGTCATCGGCAACGACGGCAAGATTTATCCCCAGAACACCGTGAATACACCCGGCATTTTCCCCTTGGCCGTTTCCGTCAACGGAACCAATCTTTTTGTGGTGGACACCTACCAGCCTTTGCCCATCTGCTCCACCGCCGCCCCCTGCTCGGGCTCCGTTGGGGTTCTACCCATTACCGTCGGCTCCGGTTCGCCGCCTAGCGACTCACTCGGTTCCCCCGTTGCCAACGGAAATCTGACCTACATGCCGCTGTGCCTGACCGGCTACGCACCCACTTTCGCAACCACTTCAAACCATATCAAGATCGAAACCTTCAACTGCAAGGCCGCTGAGACGGATGTGATCGTGCCTACCGCAGTCAACGTCCTGGGTTCCGGTTCCTTCGTCTACGTCACAGCCTATGACACCACCGCTTCTCCCAACGCCGGATACGTCTTCGGATTCGCGGTTGCGCCTCCAAGCTCGTCCGCGGTGGCTCCCGGCGGCGCATGCCCGACGGGGAGCAACACAATCCCAGCGGGCACGCTTCCGCCCGGCACACTATGCCCGCTCAGCAACGGCGGCGTGCCTTTCACTGCCGGCATTCATCCCTCGGCCATCGCCAGCGATTCCACCGGCAGCTATGTCTACGTCGCCGACATGAACAGCGGCCACGTTCTGGGCTACACAACTTCGTCCGGCGTTTTGACCCCGTTGACCAGCGGCGCCGCCGGCAGCAACCAGTTCCCGGCCGGCGACCAGCCCTC
>JBEKFD010000219.1:0-15650 GCA_050013495.1 Occallatibacter sp.
ATTGTTTGATTTGCGACGAGCCTGCCGAACTTCGCTGCCCAGTCGGTTAGGCCTAGGCCAGGCCCCTAATCGATGAGCAGCGCCAGTGGATGGAGGAGACGATTCGCTAGTTCTCGGCCAGGAACGAGAGCGCGGAAGCAATCCGCAGCGATCAGGGTTGGAAGTGCCGTTCACGTACATCGAAGCCCCGAACGCGAAATCCGCCGTGCAGGCCAACCCGTTCAGCGATTCTGAATCTCGCGCTGAACCACTCAGAATGCGAATCACGCAGACATCTGGTATGTTGTAAGACCTAGGCCGCACACCGACAATAGCAATTCCAGAGTTGAAGCGTTATGGGACGAATCGACAAGACTGTCTTCATCAGTTATCGCCGCTCAAGTATACCTTGGGCGCTCGCAATCTTTCAGGATTTGACCCATCATGGCTATGACGTCTTTTTCGATTTCAACGGAATTGCCAGTGGCGATTTCGAAAGCGTAATTCTCGAAAACATAAGGGCACGCGCACATTTTTTGGTGCTATTGACTCCCACGGCATTGGAGCGTTGCGGCCAACCGACGGATTGGCTGAGGCGCGAGATTGAAGCCGCTCTCGATAACAAGCGCAACATCATTCCCTTGCTATTGGAGAACTTCGATTTCGAGAGTGCGGTTTCGTCAGGTCAGCTTTCAGGCAGACTGGGAATTCTTGGCAAATATAACGCACTTCCGGTACCGGCAGCGTATTTCTCCGAAGCCATGAATCGTTTGCGCGAAAAGTACCTCAGCGTTCCTTTGGAAATCGTTCTTCAACCGGCCTCAGGCGTCGCTCAACAAGCAGCTCATGTGCAACATGCCAAAGCAATGCTTGTAGGCATGCAGAGGAGGTCGGATGCGGCGGACAGAAACGAAGGCCATTTCGGAGATTACGTCAAGCCCGATTCGAGGGGCCGGCTCAATCCGTCCAATTTAATTATCGCGCGGAAACTCGAGGGCTCCTGGACTGACACCTTTACAGATAGTCGGTTCTATGCGCGCCTCCTGTCCGGACGTTTGCTTATTCCTTATTGCTACGGGGGCAACAGCCAACTCAATGCGCACATCTTCGATGTTTCCTTCCAATCCGCTGCTTTACGCGGTTACTTCGAGTGGGCCCCGGTTTTAGAAGGCGACAGGCCACTAAGAGGCGCTATTTTATTCCATCTTGAATCCATTTTGTCCTCTCCTGCGGCAGATGTACTCCAAGGGGGCTGGTGGTATGCCCAGGATCTGCCAAAGTGGCCAAATCACCCGCCGGTGACTCCAAATACCCCAAAGATGTATCCGCTAAATCTCCAGCGAATCTCCCGGGCGAGGTGTCCAGAATGGGCAGAACGCTATTTTGAACGAGCACGTCAACGCCGGAGGTGGTACTAGATTGAGAGCACCCGCCATTGGGCCACCGGCTGAGGTCCCGGGCATACCTCAATTGACGAAGAACCGCCGAGGCACTCATCCAGAACTCGGCTTGCCGACCCCACCCCGCACATTACCAGCCACCGGCTCGTCACGGCTCGTTCAGAATCAGCGACACGCGGCCCACGATCAGGTCGTAGGGGGATTCGTCGGGGTCTACTTCGATCAGCTCTACTGAGTAGCCGATGTTGTGGGGGCGCAGGACGAGGCGCCTGGAGACGAAATCTACGTAGCGCACGGTCAGGTGCGCGCCGTGCCGCACTGCATACAGGTTGGGACGGTTCACCCTGTACGCAGTCAGCGCGGTGTAGTGCCGGTCGATGAGGGCGATGGCGTCGGGCAGGACCAGCGGGTCCATGGGCAAGGCGTCGCCCGCGGGGATGCGCACGGCGACGAAACGCTCCCAGGCGCGGCGCGTTGGGGAGACCCGGGTGTGGATCGATTGCAGCGTGCCGGCGGGCAGATGCAGCAGAAACTGCGCCTGGGACGAGCGGATTTTGGGCTCAAACAGCGCCGCGTGTGCAGCACAGGCAGGAGGTCGGCGGCGGTGAGGTGCTGGGCCGCCAGAACGCGGTCAATGCCTTCGAGAGAAAGCTGGCGGTGATTACGAAGAAAGTTGGACAGGTGAGACTGCCCAAACCCGGTTTGGCGCGCCAGCAGGGAGACGCTCACGGTGCCCCGCTCGATCCTGCGCAGCACTTCAAGCCGGAGTCTCTCGTGCATCTGCGTAAAGTTCATTTGTGGAAAATCCGCCACCAGCAATGGGAGAGAAGGATTTGTGTTTGCTCCTGGAAAAGCTATTCGGCATGAATGGCCTCAAATGTCATGGCGCTGCCGTAGGCCGGGAATAGCACTTTTGGAAAACGTTCGGGGGAGATTGACGCAAGAGAAGCCAATTTCTAGATTGGTTTTACTTAATCTTGTGCTGGCTTGTGGGAATCTTCTAAGAAATGCTCGACGCACGCTACGCTGTGTGGGCGCAATCCTGTCCTGTTCAGCGGCGCTCGAGCAACTTGCCGGAGGGCTGAAAAGTCCATGCCGGTTCCCACTTGTACCCCTGAACGCTCGGCAGAGGCGTCGCGGGACAACCCAGGCGAGAGAATTCCACGATCTGCGCGCTTTGAACATGACAAAAAACGAAAGAGCACAGGCGGCAGTCCCCCATCAGGACACAAGAAACCTGACTTGCCCTGCCTGGTTCTCTTTAGCCCGCGGAGCACATAACAACAGCCGTCGGGAACTGGCTCGCATAGGGAGAAACAGTCATGGAATTGCGCGTGCATTTGAAAATTTGCGAGGGGTGCGGTTGTCTTTGGTACCGTGCCCAGACCCAAGGGAGTGTGTATTGTCACCGGTGTGAGGTAAAGCTGAAAGATTTTCCCACGCCGGAAACCCGCAAGCGCAAGGGGCGGCCATCGCGCAGGGTCATTCCCAGAATCTGGGCGGTGGCTCCGGAAACCGGAGGCGCGCAATGAGCGCGGCGCTCCAGTTGCCAATGGATTGGGCGGCAGCCAATTCAAAGCGGATGGGCCGGCAGGATCAGGGGAGGTGCAGACAGAATCCAGCCGCGCAACAAGCTGCACAGGAGGAAGCAGAACCCCAGGCAAAAGCACCTGCGGCAGCGCCGGTTGTCAGCCTGGCGTTCTACAGAAAGCACACTGAGAAGATGCTGCGGCGCTATCTGTACGCTTCCATGCAGGTAGGCCGGGCGCCCGCAATCCTGGGCGAACCGATTGCGCGGGGATGGGCATCCAGCCGCCCCGTGCGCACCTTCGAGGACGCGGTAATTTTTGTCCTCGATGTGGAAACCTGCATCAACCAGCTTGGATCGCTGGACCGACAGATGCTTTGCCGGATCGTGATCCAGGAGTACACCCAGATAGAGACAGCGAGTTTGCTGGGGATGAGTGTTCGCACTGTCTCCTACAAATTCCCCATGGCCCTGGACAGTTTGACAGAGAAGCTGCTGGCAACCGGACTGCTGGTCTTGCCCGACTGACGCTGGACAAGTGGAAGAAGAGGGAGAAGAGGAGGGCGCAGATCTTGTGCCCTCCTCTTCGTTCCGCCGCAAATCCCGCCGGTGATGTTCCGCGAGCCACCTACCTCAATGCGGGCGTGGATGCGCGGATGCATTGCAGCGGCAATCTTCCGTGTCACGTATCGCGGCGACCGGCAGCCTTGAGCCCGATCCAGCAACTCACCGGCCAAGTCAGAAGCCACGACAGCCAGTACCAATGCGGCCAGTCCTTGCTCCAGTTGGGAATCGTTGCGCCGATGCCCATCACCTCTCCGATGACGAAGAACCAGAGCACGTGGCGCCCTGGGCGGCTGGGGGCAAAGCGGGCGCAGAGCCACGCGCAGAGGATCGAGACCACCACGAAGAATGCCGTACTGGCCATGAGAGCGTGGTTGGATGGGACGCGGCCCTTGGCAAAATCGCCCGGGAACATAAGCGAAAGCAACGGGTCGCTTGCCACGACCAGCAAGATCGAAAGAATGTAGCTTCCGGCAACGACGGCGATGGATTTGAGCATCGGCTTACACCTCTTAACAGGGAATGAAACCGGGACTTCGAATGGGAGGGAGGGGTTCCAAACCAGCTTACACGCATACGTAGCTCGTGCGCGGCGCGAGTTTCAATTCCTGTCTCGCAAGACGGCATATTGTTGGCACGCTGAGGAAGCTCCGCACAAGTGCTCCGGCGATGCTGACGGTCGCTCAGGGGCTAAAGCCCGGCCTCATCTTGCCGCGTTTGCGGCACGACTGAAGTCGTGCCCTGACACAGTGCTTTTTAAGAAGCCACTTGTACAGAGGTCCGCTAATCCGGCGGCGGATAAAACGGCAGCTTCTCGTTTTTTTCGTTGGCGCGCTTCACGGTCACGTCGTCCAGCAGCAGCGCCGGGGCAATCACGGTCTGCGGCACATCGCCAAAGTAGTTGGCGACAAACAGATCCTTGCCTGCAGCCTCGACGCTCGAGCGCAGCGCCCGTTGATCCAGATCGTCCAGCTGTGCGCCGCGCACCAGTTCGCGCTTGCCGGTTGCGGTGCCGTCGGGAGTGATGCGGTAAAGCAGGCGCGGCACATCGCCGCCCAGTGTTTCGACAAAATACACATTCTTCAGGCCGCGATCCTTGACCAGATCCAGCAGCTTCTTGTTCAGATCGCCGTCTGACAGGCCGTCCTTCGCCGTCACCTTCAACACGCCAATCGCCGGCCGCGCGGCCCCAGTTACTCCAGCCCGGCCGTGGCCGTTCGACTGGGAAACATCCCGCACCGGCTCGCGGCCAATCAGGTAGTTCTCCAGCGTGCCTCCGGTCACCAGCGTCACCGCCTGCGCCGGCACGCCCTCGTCGTCGATTGCATAAGCGCCAAGGAGACCTTTGCCGTTGAAGCTCTTCAACCCAGGGTCGTCCAAAACGTCCATGTAATAGGGCAGCACTTTAGCGTGATAGCTGGACGAATATACGCCGTTGGTGCGCGCCTCGGTGCCCAGCTTGGGACGCGTTGCGGTTACGGCGCTCGCCACCAGAGACCGCATCGTATCGGCACTGGCGTCGGAACTGAACAGAACCGGCCCGTGATACTCCTCTTCAACGACCGGCGCCTTGCGCAAATCGGTCAGAGACGCAATCAGCTTGAGCGCGTGTTTGTCGAAAGCCTCCGGTGCGTCCAGCTCACTCAACGAGTTGCCCGTCGACGCATACGACCGGTCCAGGCGCATTCCATCCGCGGCCTGCGTGCCCACGGCGATCGCATCCTGGTACTCGGCCGCCGACTTGCGCACAATGGCGCCTTCGCTGTCCACCAGCCAGGTGGTGGTCACCCGCGCATGAAACTCCCCATTGGAATACTCCACATCGCGCTGGCTGGCCATGGCTGCGGGGTCGGTGCGATAAAGGCCGCTTGCGCGCGCCACGCGCGCCACCCAGTAGGCTTCGTCCAGCTTGAGCTTTTCCGGCTCGGCAAGCGAAATCACCGGCTTCTCCTTGCTGAAGTCGTCTGCCTGCGGCGCCGTCTGCACCTGCTTCAGCTCCGCCTGCTTCTGCGCATAGGCTGCGAGCGCGGCCTTGTACGCCTGGTCAGTGCCCGCCCACAATGAAGAACGGAGGGCGATGGGATCGTCGGTCAGGCTGGTCAATTCGAGCGCGCCGTCGCCCCGGCCGCCGGAGCTGTCAGTCTTGTAATCGCCCACGCGCACGGTGATGCGCGCAATGCGCTGGTGCGTGTGCGATGCGCCCTCGGTAGCGCCAAACACCGCCTTGGTCTGGTAGTCGTCCACATCCTCAATGCGGTACTGGATGAAGAACGGCTTGGCGAACCCCGGCAACTGAAGCTGGCTCATGCTGCGGTCGAGCTCGGTGAGCATGGCCTTCAACAGCGGGTCTTTCTCCGCATCGGCGCGGGTTTGCTGGGCAATCGCCGGTGACAGTGCGAACGTTGAGGCCGCAAGAAACCCAACAGCAGCAAACATTGCAATAGGACGAATCAACCTCACCGCGCCTCCATGCTTCGATCCTGCATTCACGCAGGGGCTAAAGCCCACGAATATTTTGAGCCATTTGCGGCACGACTAAAGTCGTGCCCTGATACAAAGCCTTCCCAAATCGCCTTCCGGAACGAGGCTCTGTGCAGCCTGCCAGCCCCTACGTCCCTAGTCCCTCAGTCCCTCGTCCCTGCTCTACTGCGGAATCGACAAAATCGGCGGCCTCGCCGTGCCTTGCGCCTGCTTCTGCGTTTCCATCTCGCTCACCAGCATGGCCGGAGCCACCGCGCTTACTGGGATTGTCCCCGACTCCGCGCCGCATTCCCCGTTGAACACTTCGCTCTTGTCGCCGGTTGCCAGAATCCGCTTCAATGCCGCCAGCGGGGTTCCCACGATGCTCACGCCACGCACCAGTTCATCGGGACGGCCATCCACGTACACCCGGTAAACCACCAGCGGAATCACCTGAAACGCCTGCGGCGAACTGCGCGTGGTGACCGCGAATCCCGAAGAGATATCTTCGAAGTAAAGGCCAAACGGCTTGCCCTGCTTCTTCGCTTCCTCAATCAGCTGCTTGCGCAACTGGCTCTCAGGCTCCTTCTTGGTCGAGGTCACAATCAGGTTGCCCTGGCGGCCCGTCGGCACGCGCCCTGATTGCGCGCGGCCGTGGCCGTTCGACTCCGCGAAGTTGGCAATGGGCAGGCGCGACATGAGAAACGTCTTCAGCACGCCGTCGTCGATCAGGTCCACCTTGCGCGCCTTCTGGCCCTCGTCGTCATATTCGTAGCTTCCGCTCAACCAGGTATCGCCGAATTTGGTCCGCGTGGGGTCGTCGGCTACGGAAAGAAAAGTCGGCAGCACATCCTTGCCCACATCCTTGGTAAACGTCTGGCCTTCTTCGTCGCCGCGCTGGCGCTGGCCTTCGAGCCGATGGCCAAGCACTTCGTGGAAGAACACCGCCGCCGCGCGCCCGCTCAGAATTGCCGGCCCGTCGAAGGGTTCTGTCACCGGCGCCTTGCGCAGCGCCTCCAGGCTTTTGCCCAGCTCACGCATGGCCGCTTCCAGCTCCGGCTGCGCCGGCAGCCCTTCCACAGTCTCGGCTTCAAACGTCTGCGCGCGAAACATGTCCATGCCGTCATCGGCGCGCGTGACGGCGAACGCAACCAGCCGCGCTGCCAGGTGTGGCGATACTACCTTCGACCCTTCGGATGAGGCAAAGTAGTCGGTCTCGTTCTGCACCGTGAGCATGACTACATTCTGGTAAACGTCAGGATATTCGCGGAAGATCTTCGAAAGATCCGTCACCCGGCGCTCCCACGCGGCCTTGTCCACCACCACCGGCGGAGCGGGCTTGCCAATGTAAGTCTGCGGCGTCTCCTGGCTGAAGTCGGGCGAGCTGTCCTCTTCCTTGGCACGGACCTGCGCCTCGGTCTTGACGCGCAGGTAGTTGTCCAGCGCCGCGCCGTAGCCGGTGTTTGTCGCCAGCCACAGCGTGCGCTCCAGTGCTTGGCGGTCATCGGTCAACGGCAGTTCCATGCTGTTGACCGCCGAGCCGCGATGCGTGCCGTGCGTGTTGTCGAGCTTGGGATCGCCCAGCCGGACCTGCACGTCGGCTACGCGCATGTGGTTCGAGGCAGAATCCGCCAGCGCTCCGAATTGGGCGCGAATGCCCACGTAGCTTGCTTCGCTTACGGCGTAGCTGAGGAAGTAAGGCGGAAGCTGTTTGTCGTCGCCCTGCTTGCCCAGCGATGTAAATGCGCGATGCAACTCCGTCGTCATTGCGTCCAGCAGGACAGGCGTAGCCGGTTGCTGCGCGCTTGCCGCACCAGGAAGAACGAGAACAGCGGCAGCGAAAACCGAGCACAGGCCGCATCGCGGGGCAAATTGAAATGCTGGCCGCCGTCGGACGACGCAAGAATTCTCTGGCATAGGTTGGTGAAGCTCAGGTAAAAGCATGTCTAGCGAGAATTGTCGCAGAGTTACCCACCCAAAAAGGAAAAACCTATGGCGATTGCACACCGTTGCTTGATTGCTCTCTGCCTTGCACTGCTTGTTGCCTGCCTGGCTCCCCGCCCTTGCACTGCCCAACAACCTTCTGCTCAGCCCGCTGAGGCGCAGGCTGCATCGGCCCCTGCTCAGCATGCGGGCCAGGCCTATACTCTGCCGCCGGACAAGCTGGCCAAGGCCATCGCCCTCAATCGCATCCGCAACATCCTGGACATTGTTTTCGGCCTGTGGGGCATTGCCGCCCTTTGGCTGCTGCTGGCCATGCGCGGAGCCGCCGGGCTGGAGACCTGGGCGCACCGGGTCTCGAACCGCCGCTGGGTGCAGGGGCTTGTCTTTTTCGCCTTTTTGCTCATCTTCATGACCCTGGCCAGTCTGCCCCTCGACATTTACGGCCACCACGTCAGCCGCGCATACGGCATCAGCATCCAGAGCTGGGGCGGCTGGCTCGGCGACCAGGCCAAGTCCCTCGGCCTGACAGTGCTGTTCGGCGCACCCGTACTGTTGCTCTTCAACCGGATCGTCCGCCGCTGGCCGCGCCGCTACTGGTTCGGCATCTGGCTGGTCACGCTGCCGTTGCTGGTGATCTCCTTGTTCGTTTCGCCCCTGTTCGAACCCCTCTTCAACAAATATGAGCCGCTCGCGAACAATCACGCCGCGCTGGTCGACAAGCTGGAATCGGTGGTCGCCCGCACCGGAACCAACATTCCGCCCGGCCGCATGTTCCTTATGATTGCCAGCACCAAGACCAATGGGCTCAATGCTTACGTCAACGGCATCGGCGCCACCAAGCGCATCGTGGTCTGGGACACCACGGCCGGCCGCATTCCCGACGACGAGGTGATGTTCGTCTTCGGCCACGAGAGCGGGCATTATGTCCTCAACCACATTCCCAAGATGCTGGTCATTTCCTCCATCGCCCTCTTTTTGATCTATTGGGCATGCGCTGGGTTTTCCGCATTGCTGGCGAACCGCTTCGGCACCCGATGGCTCCTGCAAGGACAGGAGACCGTCGCTGCGCCGCTCTCCACCCGCGCCGGATTCGTGGTGCTCATCTTCGCCATTACCATTGCCGGCTTCGTGCTTGAGCCTCTTTCCAACACCATGAGCCGCTACTTCGAGCACCAGGCCGATGTCTATGGCCAAGAAGCTATCCACACACTCGTTCCCGACCCGCAGAAGACCGCCGTCGCCGGCTTCCAGGCCCTGGGAGAAGCCTGGCTCGAAGACCCCAACCCCAATCCCTTCATCGAGTTCTGGGAGTACAACCACCCCAGCGTGAAAAACCGCGCCAACTTCGCCGCGCAGTACGATCCCTGGGCCAACGGCGGCCACGGGGAGTTTTTCGATAGGTAGCCGGGCTCAGACTTCGCTATCGGTCTTTCGCAAGGAACAAGGATGTCTTGCGGAATGAACGGGGCATCAAACGGAGGGAGCAGGTGCCCCCGGAGAGCAGGCCGGGAGCGACACGGCTTTAGCCCCGGTCTTCTCGTTTCCCGCAAAGAGAAGCCCCGGCCTGAAGGCTCACCTTGCTGATGGGCACCTTCAGGGGCATGAATCCCCTGCTCGCTCCGGAGGCAATCCGCGGAGCCGGCTCTGGATGGTTCAAAAGGTCGATTCGATCCATTTGCCAAATCCGTGGTATACTCTTTTCAATCGTAGAATTCGATCTGAAGTCCTTGCCTGTTCCGGTTACCGCCTACTCGCAAACTTCCACATTGCGTTCGCGGTAAATCAGGGAACAGTCAAGTGGTTTAATGATGCCAAGGGTTTTGGATTTCTGAGCCGTGAGAACGGCGAGGACGTCTTCGTCCACCACACCGCCATTCAGTCGAACGGCTTCCGTTCACTGCAGGAAGGCCAGCGCGTCCAGTTCAACGTGACCAAGGGCCCCAAGGGATGGCAGGCAGAGAACGTTCAGGTTGTCTAAGGCATAAAGCCGAGCAATCAGTTCGGGAATCAACAAAAGAGGGACGGCAAAGCTGCCGTCCCTCTTTTGCGTCTATCTCAAGATTCAAATCCGCTTATGACTATTCTCTGACCGAGTCCCCCAGTCCCTAGCCACTACGCCGCCGGCTTCAGGCTCTTTACACTGACCTGCGGAATGGCGGGGTGCAGGCTTTCCTTGGGGGTTTCGTGGGTGCCCAGGTACTGCAGCACATCGTTGATCGAATCTTCAAAGCGCGAGCCGGTCTTGTGGGTAGCCTTCACGCCCTTGGCCACGAGCTGGCAAACTTCAAAACGGTTCATTCCCTGCGCGAGCGCGCGGTGAATTTTATCGGAACGCATTGACGAACTCCGGCAATCAGGTTGGTTGTTGCGGTGGGGTTGCGGAGCTCGTCAGAAGCTTTAAGGCGGCCGGAGCCGAGCAGGCTGGTCTCTTCACAGATGCGGTCTATTTCGATTGTACGCCGGAAACGGCTGCATGCAGCTTCTCATTTTGCCTGAAACACTCTATTCATGCGTGAATCGCCGCTTTCGTACCTTTGAATTCCCTGTTATCCTTGAGATCATATCGACCCGATGAACCGGGAAAACAGAAAAGATTGCAGCGAAAGAGGTTATACGTGGCAGACACCACCAAGGTTGAAGACAAGCTGGAACGCAAGAAGCTGAAGCGCACCGCCCGCAAAAAGGCCGCACCAAAGGCCAAGCGCACCGGAGCACGCGGAGAGAAAAAGAAGAAGGTCAAAAAGCTCGCTCGCGGCCAGTCGAAGCGCTAAGCATCGGCATCCACACACAGAGGGTTCCGGATCGGCCACAGTTTGGTCGGCATTCCGGAACCCTTTTCCTTTGCAACCTGTGTCAACACGCTCTACGTCTGCCCTGAGCAAACCCGCCTTGCCGGGTGCCGGCCGGTTTAGGCGCGGCCGGTTTTCAACGTTTCTTTCCAAACGGGGAACCTCATCCTGTACACTGCGGCGAAGGCATTCTGAACCGGAATCGAGCCCCCCAACCGGCGGAAGCCAGCAATTGACAGTGCCCCGCAATCCGACGGATGAGGAGAACTGCCCTGCCCAGCCAACTGCTTGCCCGCAAATCCATCGATAAGCTGATCCGCGATTCGGAGGAACCCGAGCACGCGCTGAAAAAGACGCTCGGGCCGTGGTCGCTCACCGCCTTGGGCATTGGCGCCGTGATCGGCTCAGGCATCTTCACCGTCATCGGCACAGCCATTTCGGGCGAGCAGTTCGATACCACCAGCGTGTTGAATACCCCGCTAGCCAACTACATAATTACCCATACGGCACTCTCCGGCCGCCCCGGCGCCGGGCCGGCGATCGCCATTTCGCTAGTGCTGGTGGCCTTTGTCTGCGCGCTTACAGGCCTATGCTACGCGGAACTCGCGTCCATGATCCCCATTGCCGGCTCGGCCTATACCTACACCTACGCCACCATGGGCGAGCTGATCGCCTGGATCATCGGCTGGGACCTGATCCTGGAGTATGCGGGCTCCAACATGACGGTGAGCGTCGGCTTTGCTGCCCACGTGGTGGACCTGCTGGACTGGTTCGGCCTGCATCCATCGGCAACATGGATCTCGCCTGCTTATCTCCCCGGCGGTCTTCAGGATCTGGCCGGAAACACCCTCTACAATCCCGGCTGGCACTTCGGCTTCAACATCCCGGCGTTCCTCATTGTCTTGGTGCTCACGGTGGTCCTGGTCCGCGGCATTCGCGAATCGGCCTCGACCAACAACATGATGGTGGGCTTCAAGCTCATCGCCATCCTCATCTTCGTTATGGCCGTCATCAGCTTCATCCACCCCTCCAACTGGCATCCCTTCATGCCCAACGGCTGGAGCGGCGTGCTGACCGGCGGGTCCATCATTTTCTTCACCTATATTGGCTTCGATTCCGTCTCCACGGCCGCCGAGGAGTGCCGCAACCCGCAGCGCGATCTGCCCATCGGCATCATCGCCACGCTGGTGGTGTGCACTGTGCTTTACGTCGCGGTCGCCGTCTGCCTCACCGGCCTGGTGCCGTGGCAATCTATGGTGGGAGATGCAGCGCCGGTGGTCAACGCACTCAAGAAGCTGTCCATCCTGCCCGGCGGCCACTCGCTCCACTGGGTCCGGCTCATCGTGCTCTTCGGAGCCATCATGGGCATGTTGTCGTCCATCCTGGTATACCAGCTCGGGCAGTCGCGGGTGTGGTTCTCCATGTCCAGGGACGGCCTGCTTCCGAAGGTCTTTTCGAACGTGCATCCGGTCTTTCGCACCCCGGCATTTTCCACCTGGGTGGCGGGCATTGTGGTGGCCATCCCTTCGGGCCTCTTCGATATCGGCACGCTGGCCGACCTGTCCAACATCGGAACCCTGTTCGCCTTCGTGCTCGTTTCCATCGGCGTGGTCGTCCTGCGCTATCGAGAGCCCGACCGCCGCCGCGGATTCCGTGTTCCCTTCGGTCCCATCATTCCGATCCTCAGCGTCGTCTTCTGCTTCCTGCTCATGGCCGGATTGCCTATCATCACCTGGATGCGGTTCTTGATCTGGCTGGCCATCGGGTTGGTCATTTACTTCTTCTACAGCCGACACCGCAGCGAATTCGCAACCAAGCGATGACCCGGTTCTTGCTATTATTTTGAGCATTCATGAAATGGCTTGTGCTCGCAGCGATTATTCTTTTTGCAGGCGCTTGCCCGGCAATGGCGGAAGATCATGCTGCCGAGCAGCAGATGCTCGATAGTGCACATAAACCGGGCGACCTGTTTCAGGGTAACGCCAATCCATTCGATCTCGAAGTCGATTTCACCGTCCGGTCCCATGGTCCCATGCCGGGGCATCTTTCTGTGAGGTGGCAGTCGAAGGGTCATTGGTGGAGCAAGGTTGCGGTCGGCGGTTTCGAGCAGACTACGATTCGGAATGGAGAGATGGAATACACGGCGAGGAACTTAGCCTTCACACCGGAAGTTGTTCAGAAAGTATTCCACCTGCTCGGCTTTGACGTAAGCTCGTCAGCATACGCGGCAACGGGCCAGAAGAGCCGGACTGTGGATGGTATCCCAACGACCTGCATTGAGACTCAAATCGATAAATTCGCGACAAACAACAGGGAGTTTTGCTTTGAGACCACCTCCCACGAGTTGCTGCGCGAAGACTGGGAAGCAGGGTCCGGCGAAAAAGACATCGGGAGTTTTGCGGGCTATTCCGCTTTTGATGGGACCGCGTATCCGACGAAGTTTGAGTTATCGAAGAACGGCGAAGTGAGCATCTCAGCCAGTGTGGCTGCGCTCAATGACGCCGCATTCGATCCGTCGCTCCTGGTTGCGCCGAAAGGCGCGATCGAGCGCCGCAAATGTCCCGGCCTGAAGCCGCCGATTCCCGTCAAGAGGTTTTCGCCCATCTTCAATCAGCCGGGCGTCGAGGGCCAGGTTACCGCAACGCTCACTAATCTCGCCGATGGGTCGGTGGGCGACGTTGCGATTCTTCACTCCGGCGGAGCTGCGATGGACAAGGCCGCAGTGGACGCGTTCAAGAGATCCACGTTCAAGCCGGCGATGTGCGGCGTCGAGCCAGTTGTCTCAGACATTGAGATATCAGTCACCGTTCGGCACAATTGAATTCGATCGGTTTCCGCCGTCTGTGCCTGGACCCGCACCCGGCACCCGGCTGCCGGGGTCACCCGATCGGTTAGAACAAACCTATGTCGATCGTCTCTGGTTAGTTCTTCCTGAGGTCACTTCATTTGCGGCGCAAATTCATTCCTGATTGCTGACGAGAGAGAACATGGCTCCCTGAGGGTCCTGGCCCTGGATGATCCAGCCTCCGCCGGGTACCTGCATTGGGCCGTTGACGACCTTGCCGCCGCCCGATTCGACGCGGTTGACGGCTGCTTTGATTGAGTCGACGCTGAAGTAGAATCCCCAGCATGAGACAGGCATTTGCGGCCCTTTATTCATCATGCCGCCGTCGCCCATTTCCTTGTGATCGCCTTCATCGAAGAGGCGATAGAGGCCCATGGGGCCCATGTCCATGTCGCTGAGCTTGGTCCAGCCAAAGAGCTTGCTGTAGAAGTCGAATCCGCCGTCGAGATCGGTGGTGTAGAGCTCGTGCCAGCCGATGGTGCCGGGCGCGGGGGCCTCGGGGCGTTGCGGCGAGGGCATGGCCGGGTTGGGGGTGAAGACCACAAAGGCCGCTCCCTGCGGGTCGGACATGACGGCGAAGCGAAGCATTCCAGGAACGTCGGTGGCGGGTCTCCATAGTTTGCCGCCGGCTTCGACGATTTTTTCGATGTGCGCGTCCACGTCGTCAACAGAGATGTAGCCGATCCATGCGACATGTCCGGGGATGGTCAGCATGCCGGCCATGCCTACGTTGCCGATGTTGAAGGTGGTGTACGGCGGTCCGTCGCCGCCAGGCATTTCCTGGGTGGTCCAGCCCACAACGTCAGAGTAAAACTTGCCGGCGGCCTGGGTGTCGCTGGTCATCAGTTCATACCAGGTGAATTTTCCTTTGGGGGTAAACATGGCGAGGGTTCTCCTTTTTGGCGGACGTGCTTTGATATCAACGTATAGTAGTCCGGTGAATTGGATATCAATTTGGTGCGTGGTCTGTCAATTCTGAGTGACTCGGCACGCTGCGGGAGGAGCAAAACCATGCGATTCCTGTGATTTCAGCGGACCTAAGTGCTTTGTTTCGACAGGTCAAACAGCAATTTATGGACTTAAGCCTCGCATTTTCAATGGAATGCGACGAAAGTGGGGGAGGGGTGGGTGTAATTGCGGTTTCCGCTGCCAGGTTTCTGCTACGAGTGGGTATATATACCCATTGATACCCATACTCTGACCCGCTCCGAAATCCAGCAACTTTCATGATTGCAATGGGTTGCGGACCGTTTTCCCGCTGGCGGCTGTAAAGATAGATTGGGTATATATACCCAAGCTATCAAGAAGGGCGGAATGGTTGGTGCGAAAGCCCGGTTCCGGTTGCACGGGGAGCTCATCTAGATCATTCTGCGCCGATGGGCCGTAATTATGTGCAAGAGCCTTGCGATTTATTTGCTGCCTGTATTCTGTGATACGATTTGTATATACGCGATGCGTTTCGAGTGGGATGAGCGGAAGAATCGGCTGAACCAGCGGAAGCACGAGGGTATTTCGTTCGAACTCGCGATGCTGGCGTTTGAAGACGAGCGCCGAGTAATCAGTTTAGATCGCATAGACGAGACGGGTGAGCAGCGCTGGCTGGCTCTTGGCGCGGTCTCAACTGATTCAAGCACAGCTTTGATTGTCCTGGTCGCACATGTCTATAGGGAGGATCTCGATGGTGAAGAAATTGTCCGCATCATCTCGGCACGACGGGCTGGCAAGAATGACGTCAGAAGATATCAGGAACAGGAAATGGACTGAGGCCGAAAAGGAAGCAGTGCGGCGCGGGGCAGCGGCGCAGGCCGCGGGAGATGATTCCGGGATTGATTACTCCGATATCCCGAAGCTGACGGAGGAGCAGCTCGCGCGGATGGTCCGGCTGCGGGACGTGCGGCGAAAGGTGCCGGTGAGCGTGCGGCTGGATGCCGAGGTGCTGGAATGGCTGCGCGGCAAAGGCGAGGGCCACCTGACCCGCATCAACGATATTTTGACCAACCTGATGGAGGCGGAACGGCGGGCCGGGTCGCGTCAGTAGTCAATTTCCCGATCATTGCCTACTCGGCAGGGCCAATTTCGCCAATCAATTCAATACGCTTGCCATTCCAGATATCGGTCACAAAGGGGTCGTGTTTCTGGAG
>JBEKFD010000220.1:0-7831 GCA_050013495.1 Occallatibacter sp.
ATATCGATGTACCTTTCGATAAACTGGGGGCTCGTTCCTGGCTTCAAAGTTGGAAACTCCGAACCCGTGAGTTTAGACGCGGTGATCCTGCGAGGACAGTGCAGGCAAATCCGCAACAATCGCCGGGGCTCGCTGCAGTGCCAAAGCCGCTTCCGACGTCTGTTCCAGTTCCATCAGACGCGTAGCTCGAACCGCGGCGCCAAACAGAACAAACAGAAGGCCGGAGATTTCAAGATAAGTCCACCTGTCGCCAAAGCAGTTGGCAACCAGCGAGGTGGACATCGTCAGGAACAGACCTAAACCGAGACCGCGGAAAAGCGGGTCCTGGGCTTTCCTGAACAGGCGAAACGATGTTGAAAATAATTGCCCGAATAATATAAGAGCCAGAATGAGTCCAATGATTCCCTGTTCTACCATCACCAATACATACCAGTTGTGCGTATCATCCAGATCGTGGACGTGGTGCGCAAATGAAAAGGTTGCGTAGCCATTCCCCACAATGGGGCTGTGAATGATCGAGTCCCAGGATTCGTGCCACAGGTCCACCCGGGATTGAGCAGAGGCTTCCAGCGTGCCATTTGCATTTGTGGTCATGGTTACACGTTCACGGACAGCGTTAGGCACCAGAGCTTGCCATGACAGCAGGAACACTCCCAGGACAATCAGCAGCTTCCGGTCCTTCAGCAGTCCAAGAACGAGGACGCTGAACAAGGCCGCCGCATAAGCGCCGCGAGAGAACGTGTACATGGTTCCAAAAAGGGTAAGCCCAATCAACCCGTAGCCAAGCAATTTGAATTTTCTATTCTTTACAAACTGCACCAGGCCCCAGAAGAACATGGCAAACTGGGCCAGGAAAGCGGCAGTGAGGTTTGAGCCATAAGCGAGCGGCCCCACGTCGCGCTTGTCCTCGTCGAAGTTTGCCCACGACCTTTGCATGGCCTCGCCTATGGCGCTTCTGTCAATGAAAATCAGCGTGATTGCGGTAAGGATGATCACGATCTTGATGTCTTTACGGTCTTCGATAACCATGGAAGTCGCTATGAATACAAGCGGAATCATCATATAGCTCTTCCAGAGAAGAAAATTGTTATCTGCGAGCCAGAGCGGAGGCGGGGCATTTCCGAGCGCGGCGCCCATCCACATGGAGACATATAGATACACACCGATGACCAGCCAGGTGAGAAAAAGCGTCGATCTCGGGAGCTTCTTTGCGTGGATGATGGCGCCGATGATCACGGCCAGAAGCAGAAAAGTCAGCATGTTCTCGCCAACGGGATAATCCAAAAAGTGATCGCGCATGGAGCGGTAGGGCAGGAAAGGGATCAAATAGTACAGGCCCCATTTAGGCTTCCCCCCCAACGAGACGAGGCACATGATCCAGAAGCCGATATAAGCGACCAA
The DNA here is from genome assembly GCA_050013495.1 of Occallatibacter sp. Lineage (GTDB taxonomy): Bacteria > Acidobacteriota > Terriglobia > Terriglobales > Acidobacteriaceae > Telmatobacter. The sequence goes on from JBEKFD010000220.1 coordinate 1,402, forward strand.
TGGAATGTAATGTGATAGTCCAAGTCCCAAGATGCAGTCTCCGTGTCTTCTTAAGGAGTTTATCAACAGCTTTCGAACAGATCGGCATTACTAATGTTCTGAATTGGACATTACTAGCGTTCTAATGCCACACTCCGTCCCGCCCTGCAATGAAATTGTAGAACGCCAAGGCTGCCGCTGCATTGAGCATCACAAATGTGCTCGCAATAGCAACCGGTTTGAGTTGCTTCGCAGAACTGCTCAAAGCTCCAAGGCCTGCCAGCGCATAGAAAGCGATCTGCATCCAGAAGGCGGTGTGGTAGAGCGATCCACGCGACAGCATTGACGTCAAAAGCGTGAGGAGAATCAGGAAGGGCGAGGCCAGCCGGAGAACCTTATGACTGATAAATCGGAAAAGCAGCGGATTCTTGGTGGAAAGAAGCCAGGGAGCCAATTGCAGCAACTGGTAGTTCCCGGTCAATGTGCGCACCTTGCGCGAGAACTCTTTCCCGCGCTGGCTGAAAAGGCGGTCGTGTGCGACCGCAGCGGGTTGAAAAACAACGCGCTTGCCCATGCGCGCCACGTGCATGGGGACGAAAACGTCGTCAAGGATCGTACCTGGAGGTATCTCGTGGTAAAGTTCGCGCCGGATGGCGTAGATCGCTCCGGTAACCCCCACCACCGAGCCCGTGGCAGATTCCAATTTGCGCACAATCTTTTCGATATCCCAGTAGAGTGAGATGGCCGTCAGAGGCGACGGATTTGAGGGCTTATCGAGTAACAACTCGCCGCTCACTGCGCCAACTGAAGGATCAGCAAAGCACGATGTGAGCTCTTCTAACGCGTTCGGCTCGACAGATTGCCGCGCGTCCAGGAACACAAGAATATCTCCCGTCGCGCGCTTGACGGCCTCATTCAGCGCAATGCCTTTCCCATTCGGCTCATCCAGGATAACCGGGACGATTTGGGGGACATGATCGCGGAGAATGTCGGCTGTCCGGTCAGTTGATCCATCGGACACAACCACAACCTGAAGGCGATCCGCAGGATAGTTCAGAAGGCGAATATTCTCCAATTTGGCGGGCAGATTGGATGCTTCATTGCGCGCCGCAATCACCACCGAGATGCTTGGCGTACTACGCTCCACCAATATCGGCCGCCTGCGAATGTGGGACAGAAGCCAAATCCAGCTTGCATACCCCAGGTATACGTACGTGATCAGTGCTGTAGAAAGCCAGAATAGCAGCCTCATGGGTTGCTCCCGTAACGCCATGAAATGACTGGATAGGCTGCGCAGCGAGACTTGTCTGCGAAAGTGCGGGGAACTTGGCACTTAGAATTTGCGCATGAGATCATAGCGGGATAATAATGGGCCGCAGCATGGTGGCCGGTGGTTCTGAGATGCACTTGCTACTCCCGTCGCATGCCGTGGCCAGCCGTCGCAAGGCAGGCCAATGGAACCCGTGCGGTCTGTGCTATGGGCGATTTCGATGGCCAGCTGACTCCGCAAAGGCCTCCGCTGCTGATATAGAATGGGAGGGAATTGCAGGCATTCAGCACCCTGATCCTCTGAAACTGGCCACCTAGGCGCGACCGCCGATCCAGCGCGCAAACCACCTATCGTAGTGCATGAGCACGGCGACTTCTAGAGTTTTTTCAGAAACCTTCGTAGTAGATTATTACAGCTTCGTTTCAACGTCAAGGAGCCTGGCTTGCAGTTGCGCGGTTGGCACATCGTACGCAGCGTTTTATCCAACTGGTTCGCGACTGCGGCCTCTATGGCCGTCGGCTTTTTCCTTTCACCATTCCTGGTCCATCGACTCGGTAATGAGGCTTACGGAGTCTGGGTCCTGGCCATGTCCTCGGTCAGCTATTTCGGTCTCCTCGATCTGGGAATGCGCAACTCGGTGACCATGTTTGTTTCCAAAGGTCACACCACGGGAGATCACGGCGGGGCCTCAGAAGTTCTATCCGCTGCGTTATGGGTTCGCTTGCAGTTGAGCGCACTGGTCCTGGTTCTGACTGGAGCCTTCGCGGCCATCTTCCCCATCATCTTCAAAATCCCAGGGGATATAGCCGGGCATGCGCGCCTGGTCGTACTCCTGATGGGCCTGAGCTTCGCCATTTACATGTCCATCGGCGTCTTCGCGGGGGTGCTTTCCGCGCTCAACCGATATGACCTGTATACCCTGGTGGTGCTGGTCCAGCTCGCTCTCAGGGTCATTGGGGTTGTCACCGTTTTGCTCCTCGGCCACGGGATTGTTGCCATTGCCTGTTGCGAGCTTTTCGCAGCCACGGTCGGAAACGTCCTCTTTGTCTATGTCGCCAGGAAGATCTACCCTGCACTCAAGATCGGGCTGAAAAAGCCGAGCTTGGAAATCCTCAAGAAGATCTGGTCGTACAGCCTCTATGTCTTTCTTCTTATGGTTGCAGTCCAGTTGGTCTATCAGACTGACAACCTGGTCGTGGGCGCCTTTGTATCGGCTACCGCGGTCACCTTCTACTCCATCGGGAATTCCCTGTGCCGCTATACGCAACAGCTTTTCACCGCGATGACTACGACATTTACTCCTGCCGCAAGCACCTACGATGCGGCCGGCGATACATCGCGCCTGCACGCGCTCTACTATAACGGTACACGCGCGACCATGGCCTTCTCGCTGCCGATACTGATTACCCTCATCATTCGCGGCCCTAACTTCATCGGCCTTTGGATGGGCCCGCAATATTCACGGCAATCGGGAATGGTGCTGGCAATTTTGGCGACGGCGCTCATGTTTTCCCTGCAGAACACCCCGGCCTCGTCGATCGCATTTGGTGTGGAGAAGCATAAGATAGTCGCCATGTGGGCCATCGGAGAGGCGATCGCAAACCTGTCGCTAAGCGTGACTCTTGCGCACTTTTACGGACTCTATGGGGTGGCCATCGGTACGCTGGTGCCGAGCCTGGCGGTGAACCTGATTCTGTGGCCGGGATACGTCAAGCAGTTGGTGGGCATCGGTTATCGCGAGGTCTTTCTGAAAGTCTGGGCGCCGGTCTTTCTCTGTGCGGTCCCGTTCGCCATGGCGTCCTACGTGGTGGATATGCTCTACCCGGCGCGCCATATGACCACATTTGTTCTTCAGACGATTGCCCTGCTGCCGGTTTTTGCTTTATCCGTCGGCTGGATGTTCTGGGACACGGTCAAAAGCAAGGTCCTTCCTGGCATCAAATCGTACTTCCATGCGGAAGCACAATAGCCAAAACTCTTTGAGCCCGTTTCTGACCGCGAATGGCTTGGCCTGTTCATTCTCCCGTTCAACGCTCTTTCGCACCTTGGCAACTAAGAATTCCCTTATAAATGCGATCTAACCTTCGCCCGCATTGTTGGATTTGGCGTCTGACGGGATTTGGATTTCGGGTGTCCTCGTCTTGTCGACGATGCTGTCGATCTGCTCACGCTTGGTCTCGCCCTTTCGATCCGCGTCGGAAGGGAATTCCGCCAATCCGCGTTGCTCAAACCGGTCAAACCTTCCAATGAACCGGGCCGGCACACCCGCGACAACGCAATTATCCGGTATCGACCGGTTGACGACGCTGCCCGCTCCAACCACCACCCGGTTTCCGATTCTCACTCCGGGCAAAATGATCGAGTTCCCTCCGATAAAGACGTCGTTTCCAATCTCAATCGGCGCATAGCGGTATCGCCTTCCCCTGTCATCGCGCAAGAGCCAGGTCGAACCATCGTGGGTAATGAACTGCACGCCTGCGGTCACGGTTACACGATCTCCGATCGAAACCAGCCACGGTTCATCTCCGAACGAGGTCGAATAAAGCCTGCAGCCCTCACCCACTTTCACGCCCAGATAGCGCGCGCCATCGATACTGCCTTTGAATGCGTAAATCAAACGCCATACGATTCTGGAAAACATATGTCCGCCTCACTCTTCATCCCTGCACTGAAGCAGACGGGCAGGTCCGCTGCAGGTACCATCCCGTGCCAACCTGCACGGGTAGAGTGTCGAATGCATTGAAATCCACTCATACTATAGCAGTCATGTTACGGGCCCATCGTCCCGGCAGCATTGGTCGATCGGGTACCTGCATGCGCGCTGGCAAGCGCCAGCCAAACCAAGCGCCATTTGTGGAGAAAGCAACGAAGTGGGTAAAACACAAAGAAATAGGTTGGCGTGTCTGGCACCGGTAGTGCATACCCTGACGCGTAAGTAACCGCTGTACCGTATATTTCAGGAAGAAGTTGCGATAGTCTTGGAATATAGGCAGTTAACTAGCCCATTTTGAAGGATGGCGTGAGGTGATCTCCACGATGGATGAACCGCAGATCTACGCTCGGCTGACGCAGATATTCGAAGATGTTTTCGATGAAGACTCAATTAAAGTAACACCCGAGTTGACTGCCAAGGATGTCGACGGCTGGGATAGCCTTACTCATATCCGTCTGATTCTTACCATCGAAAAGGCATTCAAGATCAAGTTTTCTACCTCGGAGATCGGCAAGCTGGAAAACGTGGGTGAACTTGTAGCGCTGATCAAAGCGCGGGCTTGAACTAAATCATTTGAGGCATGAATACCTCGGTTGCGTGCAGGAAGATGGACGGTAATTGCCAATGAATCCACTCTATGCTGAATTGGAATGGCTGCCGCGTGCGCCCGAGGATTTTTCGGCGAGGCTGAAGGCATTGGGAAATTCAGCCGGGCCTCTGGGGCACGAGTTGCAGTCGCTGGCCCTCCATGCCTTGGATCTAAACCAGTTGACCAGGCTGGCCAAGGCGATGAGCAAAGCGCGATCGGAGGGCAAATCGATGGATCCTCTCACGCCCTTCCGGCTTGCGGTCCTGAGCAACTCGACAGTCGATCTGATTGTGCCGGCGCTGATTGCGAGCGCAGCGCGCCATGGCATTGCGCTTGAGGTCATCCAGCCGTCGTATGACCAGGTGGCGCAGGAAGCTCTGACCCCCGACTCCAAGATCAATCGCTCCAAACCGGATGCTGTATTGCTTGCCCTCGATTACCGCGCCCTGCCGCTGAAGCTCTCGCTCGGAGATGCGCAGGCAGCGAATTCAACGGTGCTCGGCGTGATCGGCTACCTGCAGGCTCTGCGCGACGGCATCAAGGCGAATTCAAATGCAGTCTGCATCGTTCAGACTTTTGCCCCGCCTGTGGAAACACTCTTCGGCAGTCTGGACCGCGCGTTGCCTGGGACGCTGCGAAGCCTCATCGATGGCATCAACCGCGAATTGGCGGAGTTTGTTTCCGCCTCGGGCGATGTGCTGCTCGACATTGCCGGGCTTGCGGAAACAGTTGGCCTGGCCGACTGGCATAACACCCAGTTATGGAACATGGGAAAGTTCGCCTTCTCCGATGAACTTATCCCGCTCTACGCCGATCACGTTGCGCGCACAGTCGCGGCCATCCGCGGGAAGAGCAGAAAGGTCTTGATTCTCGATCTCGATAACACCGTCTGGGGCGGAGTGATTGGAGACGATGGATTGGAAGGAATCCAGATTGCGCAAGGCGATGCAAGGGGCGAGGCGCATCTCGGCGTGCAGCGGCTGGCGCTTGATTTGCGCAAGCGCGGCATCGTGCTTGCCGTTTCGTCAAAGAACACCGACGAAGTGGCGCGGGAGCCATTTGCAAAGCATCCCGAGATGCTGCTCAAGCTCGACCACATCGCCGTGTTCCAGGCAAACTGGAACGACAAAGCAACGAATATAGAGGCCATTGCCGCGGAGCTTTCGCTGGGCCTCGATGCCATGGTATTTCTGGACGACAACCCCGTGGAGCGCGGCCTGGTGCGCCAACTGCTGCCGCAGGTAGCTGTCCCCGAATTACCCGAGGAACCCGCTTACTATGCCCGCACGCTGGCCGCGGCCGGCTACTTTGAGGCCGTCGCTTTTGCCAATGAGGATTTGAAACGCGCCGGCTTCTATCAGGACAACGCCAGGCGCGCCAGCCTCCAAAAGCAGGTGGGCGGCGTCGATGCCTACCTGGCCTCGCTGGACATGACCATCACCTTTCAGCCGTTCGATACGACCGGCCGGGCCCGCATCGTGCAGCTGATCAACAAATCCAACCAATACAATCTCACCACGCGCCGCTACACTGACCCCGAAGTGGCCCAAGCCGAAAGCGACCCGCAGGTCTTCACGCTGCAAGTTCGCCTGGCGGACATCTTCGGCGACAACGGCATGATCAGCGTCGTCATCTGCCGCCCCGGCGAGCCCGGCGTATGGGAAATCGACACCTGGCTGATGAGCTGCCGCGTGCTCGGCCGCAAGGTGGAACACATGGTGTTACAAGAGATTCTCAAGCACGCGCGCGCCGCGGGCATTTCGATGTTATCCGGAACTTACAAGCCGACAGACCGGAACAAGCTGGTCATCGATCATTACATGAGGCTTGGGTTCAGCAAGCTAAGTGAAGACGAGTCGGGAATAACTCGCTGGGAACT
>JBEKFD010000221.1:0-8036 GCA_050013495.1 Occallatibacter sp.
TTCGCCCGCGACCGAAGAAGCCATCGCCGCTGCCTGGAAGAGTATTGGCGAACGGCCCGCGGTTGCCGAACAGGCTCTCGATCTGGATTACGAAATCAGCGTGATGGCGGCGCGGAATCCTTTCGGCGAGGTGCGCAGTTTTCCCGCGGCGCGCAATCACCATGAGAATCAAATTCTGGCGTGGAGCGTCTTGCCCGCAAGCATACCCGCCGATCTTGAGTCCAAAGCGCAAGCGTTAGCCGCGGCGATCATTGCGCGGCTTGGTATTGAAGGCCTGCTGTGCGTGGAGTTATTCGTAACTCAGCAAGGTGAGTTACTGGTGAACGAGCTTGCGCCACGCCCGCACAACAGTTATCACCAGAGCGAACGCGGGTGCGTGACCAGCCAGTTCGAGCAGCTAGTGCGCACCACGTGCAACCTGCCGCCCGCCGCGCTGGCTGTGCCCGGAGTGCGTCTGCACCTGTACGAGAAACACACGCCGCGTGTGGGAAGAAAGATGGGGCACTTATCCGCGATGGGCGCGACGGCGGAAGAAGCGTTGGAGCGCGTGCTGGAAGCGAAACGGCGCTTATAGTAGCTCACATTTCCAGGATCGAGACCCTGCGCGCCCGTCTAGAAATGTATCATTGTTCTGCGCTATGACCCACGACTGGAAAAACTGGAAGCCATACCTATGCAACGTCAATAGCAAGCTCGCGTCAATCCTCGTGAATCTCGGGCTCCGAGATACGGCGCCGATTAGCACGAAGCCGTGGCTACTTTGGGCTTGGGTCTATTTTCAATCGCCGCGACCAAACGGTCTTTCCTCCAGCGAGGAGGCTCCCACGCTTTACGAGATTGAGGACGCCCTGATCTCGCATGTTTCTGAAGCTTGCCAGGCAATCCTCTGCGGGAGAATTACAACGGAGGGGCGACGCGAGTTCTATTTTTACGGAGGGAAAAATGAGGGATTCCGCAACGCGGTGGAAGCGGGATTGAGCGGCTTCAAGGGATATATGTTCGACCAGGGCGAGCAGAAGGATCCAGGATGGGACCAGTATCTTAATGTGCTGTATCCATCGCCGGCCGACCTTCAGCGCATCGCGAACATGGATCTTCTCGAAGTGCTAGCAGAGAAGGGAGACATTCACACAGTGGCCAGGGAGGTCCAACATTGGCTGTTCTTTAGCTCCATATCATCTCGCGCTTCTTTCCGGCATGCGGCATCCACTACAGGTTTTAAGATCATGTCTGAGACGAAATCCGAGGGAGAGCTGCCGTTCGTTATTTCCGTCGGTCGCACTCAGCCAATTGACCAACGGTCAATCGATGCTACCGTCATTGAACTGCTCAACATTTCTCGGCGCTTCGACGGGGAATACGACGGCTGGGAAACGCCCGTTGTAACGCAGTGATGACTGACGTCTGTTCATCACATACTGGGCTCCCATCCTTGGTCCCCACATCAGGAAGAAGGCTTGAATTCGGGCGGTCGTCCGCCGTTACCCGACCGGCTGGTTCTTTTCCCACCGCTTGGGCCGGCGATTCTGCTGCAAGACCTTCTTGCGCAGACGCAACGACTTCGGCGTAACTTCGACCATCTCGTCCTCGGCGATAAACTCGATGGCCTGTTCCAGATTCAGCGCCTTCACCGGCACCAGCCTTATGGCCTCGTCCGCGCTTGATGCGCGCATGTTGGTCATCTTCTTTTCGCGGACTACATTTACGTCCAAGTCGTTGTCGCGCGAGTGTTCGCCGACGACCATGCCTTCGTAGACTTCAATGCCCGCGCCAACAAAGAGAATGCCGCGTTCCTGCAAACCATTCAGGGAATAGGTGGTCGTCAGTCCCTGGCGATCGGCAATCAGCGCGCCGGTGGGCCGCTGCGGAATTTCGCCTTGATAAGGAATGTAACCGTCGAAGAGCGCGTTCATCACAATCGTCCCGCGCGTCTCGGTGAGCATCTCACTGCGCAGGCCGATGAGCCCGCGGCTGGGCACGCGAAACTCCAAACGCACGCGGCCTGAGCCGTGATTGTGCATCTTGGTCATCTCGCCCTTGCGCGGGCCGAGCTTTTCAATCACAGTTCCCGTGTAAGCTTCGGGCACATCGACGGTCAGGTGTTCGACCGGCTCCATGCGCGCACCGTCCACCGTCTTGGTGACGATCTCAGGCCGGCCAGCCGAAAGTTCGAATCCCTCGCGGCGCATCATTTCGATCAAGATAGCCAACTGAAGTTCGCCTCGGCCCAGCACCTTGAAGCTGTCCGGCGAGCCTGTATCTTCAACGCGAATGCTGACGTTGGTGAGCAGTTCCTTTTCCAGCCGTTCGCGCAGGTTGCGGCTGGTTACGTAGTTGCCTTCGCGGCCCGCAAACGGCGAATTGTTGACGCTGAATTGAATCGCAATCGTCGGCTCGTCGATCACGATCAGCGGCAGCGGCGAAGGATTCTCGACGCTGGTAATGGTCTCGCCAATGGTAATGCCTTCCACGCCGGCCACAGCGATAATGTCGCCCATAGTGGTTTCGGTGGTCTCGGTACGCTTGAGGCCATTGAAAGTGAATAGTTTCGTAATCCGCGTCTTCATCAGACTGCCGTCGCGCTTGGAGATGGTGACGTCGTCGCCCGCGTGCAGCGTGCCCTGAAAGACGCGGCAGATTGCGATGCGACCGAAATATTCCGAGTAGTCAAGGTTGGTAACAAGAATCTGCAGCGTGCCGTCCGCGTCGCCGGTGGCCGCGGGAATGGTGGAGACAATGGTCTCAAACAGCGGCTGCAAGTCAGTGCCCGGAGTGGCCTGATCGCGGGTGGCCGTGCCCGCTTTGGCAACCGTGTAGAGCACCGGGAAATCCAGTTGCGTTTCGTCCGCGTCCAGGTCGATGAACAGATCGTAAATCTCGTTCAGCACTTCCTGCGGGCGGGCATCGGGGCGGTCAATTTTGTTGATCACCACAATGGGCGGCAACTTTGCCTCAAGCGCCTTGGCCAGCACATAGCGCGTCTGCGGCAGCGGGCCTTCGGCTGCGTCCACCAGCAGCATCACGCCGTCCACCATCTTCAGGGCGCGCTCCACTTCGCCGCCGAAGTCGGCGTGGCCGGGCGTATCGACAATATTGATTTTGCCGCCGGCAAAGTTGATGGCCGTGTTCTTGGCCAGGATGGTGATGCCGCGCTCCCGCTCCAGCTCGTTTGAATCCATCACCCGGTCGGCCACCTGCTCGTTGGCGCGAAAGGTGCCCGACTGGCGCAGCATGGCGTCCACGAGCGTCGTCTTTCCATGGTCAACATGGGCAATGATGGCGATATTGCGTATCGTCTGCGTCACAGGGAGTTTTTTCCTTTTTTGTTCAGGCCTCCCGTTTTCGGGCACAGGAGACTATGGGGTTGGGAGCGCCACGGCGGCGAGTCGCCACACAATGCGGCAACTTCCATTCTACCAGCAGGGCAGGAAGGTCCCTATTCCCGGCGCCATCTACGTGTGAATCGGCACTTGGAAGAAGAGTGCCTTGAGAGGTTCATGCGCCGTTTTCGCCAAATTTCTCGCGACTACGCCCTCTAAAATAAGCAACCATGGCAACTGATCCAAGCCTGGTCGATTCGCTTCATCTTGCTCTTGCGGCTCTTACGCCGTCTCAAATCGATTGGGTCTCGGCCGTGGTTAGGCAGTTTCACCTCCCCCATGAGTTCCATCGTGACGAGAGGTCGGATTTCATTACGATCGGTGTTCTCAATATGCTTGGGGATGCGCTTCGCATCCATCACGCATTTAGCCGGCAGGCTTTAAGCAAAGACCGATTCGAATTTGCTTTGGAAAGATCATTGAACCGGGCCGGAATTCAGGCTGAACTTGCACGGAACAGAACGAATCGCGGTCACGACATAACGATCAATGGGATTCCAGTGAGCCTTAAGACTCAAGCGGACGCAAGCATACGCGGAGACTCCTTGCATATAAGCAAGTTTATGGAGCTTGGTAAGGGAAAATGGGAATTACCGGCGCTTCGGGACATGTTCGTTGATCATATGCGCAGCTATGAACGAATCTTTCAATTCCGTTGCCTTTTGCCTGGGCCGCAGTCATATCTCTACGAACTCGTGGAAATTCCTAAAGCATTGTTGGCGGAGGCCATCAGTGCTCAGTTAGTGATTCAATCGCGGAGCAAGCAGACTCCGCAGCCCGGCTAGGGCTATGTCTTCGATGACGATGGCAAGTTGAAGTACGCCCTTTATTTCGATGGAGGCACTGAACGCAAACTACAAATCAAAAAGATCAGGAAGGAATTGTGTACCGTGCATGCAACCTGGCGCTTTGATTCAGCGCCCCTTGAGCAGTCTGTTCCGCGCTAGATTTGCGTACTCCTGGCTGATCTCAATGCCTGTGCATTGACGTCCAAGCTCATTGCAGACAACGCCCGTAGTGCCCGACCCAAGAAAGGGATCCAAGACACGGTCCCCCTCTCTGGACCCTGCTGCCACACAGAGCCTCGCCAGAGATCGAGGATAGACAGCAAAATGGGCGCCTGCGTAAGGTTCTGTGTTGATATTCCACACAGTTCGTCTATTTTTTCGCCTTTGTGCCTTGTCCTGAGCCGGCTCCTGGATTGCGTCGTGATCGTAAAAATACCTTTCCGATTTTGAAAAGAGAAAAACGTACTCGTGCGAGCGAGTCGGACGGTCCTTCACGGATTCAGGCTGGCAATTGGGCTTATTCCAAATCATGTCAGAGCGTAAGTACCAGCCATCCGCTTGGAGGGCAAATGCAACACGCCAAGGGACGCCGATTAGATCTTTTGGCTTGAGGCCATTGGGCGTTGGTGCCCGATAGGACATTCCGCGGCCCTTGTTCTTTGCATCTTCGTCTCTCCAGGTTCGGCCTCCGCTCGTATAGCTGTCTCCAATATTCAGCCACAGGGTTCCTTCAACCGCTAGCGTCCTGCGTACCTCTCTGAAAAGCGAAACAAGATTTGAAATATATTCATTGACGTCCCTTTCGGCGCCAAGCTGCCCATCGATCCCATAGTCACGCAGACCCCAATAAGGCGGAGAAGTGACCACGGTCTGGAACAGACCGTCGGGGAAACCAAGCAATATCTCTCGTGCATCTCCGACCACAACCTCACAAAGGTTGCGCGGGTTTTCTTGCGGATTAGGCTGGAAGTCCCGATCAAAATCCGGGAACAATTGAAGCACCTTGCCCATGACGTCATTCTACAGTTTCGGCAAAGTATCCGACGTGATTCTTAGGCCAATTCGACTGGGCGATTCCAGATCGGGACTCGGTTCGCCGGTTCGGTGCATTTGCCTTAAGCGGCAAACCCGTTTGCTGCGGCCCGTTCTCAGTGCGATGGCGGAACGTACTCCGAAGGCAGCGCCGACCCCGCGCCGAAGAAGAACTCTTCCATCTGCTCCACCAGGAATGTCTGCGCAGACGGAGTCCACGGCTGCAAGCGGTATTCATTGAGCAGCATCTTCTGCCGCTCGACCCACTCGCCCCATGCTTGCTTTGACACGTTCTTGAAGATCTTCTCGCCGAAGTCCGAGTCGAAGGGCGGCTCGTCCAGGCCCTCCATCTCCTTCTTGTTGCGAACGCAAAAAACCATGTGTGCCATTCGTTCATGCTCCCAAACCCATTGTATGGGATAGCGGCGCGATGCAAGCCGCGGAGGCTGGATTCCGGTGCCCGTCGCATTCTATGCTGAAGCCATGTGCGGCCGATTTGCCCGAAGATCGACCCAGGAGGTTCTTGCCGACTGGTTTGGCGTGGAGCTGGAAGACATGCCCTGGTTTGCGCCCAGCTACAACGTGGCGCCGCAGAGCGTGCAACCGGTAGTCCGGCTCAATCGCGACTCTGGCAAGCGTGAGTTTGCTATGGAGCGCTGGGGCCTGGTGCCGTTCTGGGCCAAAGACGCCAAGTTCGGTTACACCACCATCAATGCGCGCGCCGAGGAAGTTGCAGCCAAGCCTGCGTATCGCGAGGCACTGAAGAAACGCCGCTGCCTGGTGCCTGCCGACGCCTTCTACGAGTGGCAGCGACCCAGCAAGGCAGAGGGGAAGAAGACCAAATACCCTTTTGCCTTTGCCCTCAAAAGCGGGGAGCCGTATGCGATGGCCGGTCTGTGGGAGCGCTGGCAGCCCAAGGAGGGCGAGGCGTTGGAGACCTTCACCGTCCTCACCACCGACCCCAACGAGCTGATGGAGCCGGTGCACAACCGCATGCCGGTGATCCTGGAGCCGCGCGACTACGACCGCTGGCTCGACCCCGGAGGGCTCAACAACGGCGAATCAGCCCGCCCGCCTGTCGATCTGTTGCGACCCTTCCCAGCGGAGAAGATGGTTTGCTGGCCGGTGAGTGATCGGGTGGGAAACGTCCGCAACAACGATGCGCACTTGCTGGACCCGCCGGAGCCTTCCGCGCCGATGCTGTTTCCGGCTGATTGAGCTGGCGATTCCGGTTACGATTTGCACACCCCATGCCCGGATTGCGCTTGACATCCGGCCCAATCAAGGGTCTGCTTGAGGTGACCCAGGAAAGACCTCCTCCCGCGGACTGAATGCTCCCGGCTTTCCAATCCGGCTTTTCCCTGGAGGGAGTGGGTTTCAAGAACGAGCTTCGATTGAGAAAGGAACTTGCATGACCGAATCGACTCCGACTGGCATCTCCGATAATGGCGCCGGTGCACTTTCGTACATCACCATCATTCCGGCGATTGTGTTCCTGGTTATGCCGCCGTACAACACAAGCCCGTACGTGCGTTTCCACTGCTGGCAGTCGATCTTCTTCAATATCGCGGCCATTGTGCTCTGGGTGGGGTTGGTGATCGTCGGTTTCATGACCCCGTTCTTCTTGCTGTTCATCATGCTGATCATCCGCCTGGTCATCTTCCTTGGCCTGTTCGCATTGTGGCTTGTCTGCGTGCTGCAGGCGCTGAACGGGAAGCGCTTCATGATCCCCGTGATCGGCGCGCTGGCAGAGAAGCAGGCAGGCATCTAGACATCGGCAACGGGGCAACGGTCCCGCAATCAGGTTTCAAAAAAACAAAGGAGTTCATGTGCCCGAAGAAACAGCGCAATCCGGACTGAGCGAAAACGCCGCAGGCGCATTGGCCTATGTCACCATCATCCCGGCGATCATCTTCCTGATCGTTGAGCCCTACAATAAAAACTCCTACATACGCTTCCACTCGTGGCAGTCGATCTTTCTCAATATCGTGGCCATTGTGATCGGCTTTATCAATATCATTCCCATCCTCGGGCAGTTGATCTTCCTGGTCGGCATGCTGATCCTCTTTGTCGCATGGATCATCGTCCTGTTGAAGGCCCTCAAGGGTGAGCGCTTCAAGTTGCCCTTGATTGGGGACCTTGCCGAAAAGCAGGCGGGCGTTTAAGAAGCTGCAATCACTGCGTGATGCGATGCGGGCCGTTGGCTATCGGCGCCGCTTGCCTTTTCTGCCGAACCGCTTCTTCGCCTTGGAGGCGGAGGCCGCTGTGTCTTTGCGTTTGCTCGTCTTTGACTTCGGCGGCGTCGCCGCGGGTTTCCTGCCGGTGAGCGGGATGCCTTCCTCGACAATCGAAAACTGCAGTCTGCGCTCCTGGGCCAGGATGCGGTCGAGGATCACCTGCACCCGATCGCCGGCGCGGAAGCGGCGTCCCCAGCGCTCGCCGATGATTTCGTGGGTGTTTTCGCGCCAGGTATAGCGGTCATCGCGCAGCGTTTCAATGGGTACCAGGCCCTCGACAAACAGGTCGGTCAGCTCCACAAACAGGCCGTATTTGGCGGGGTTCAGCACCAGCGCGGCGAATTCCTCGCCGACGCGGTCCTGCATGAATCGGACTTTCTTCCACTCGACCAGTTCGCGCTCGGCTTCGGCGGCGCGGCGCTCGGTGAGGCTGGTTTCCTCGGCAATCTGCGCCAGCTCCGCCTCCGGGATCGGCGCCTCAATCACCGCCGCTGACCCTTGGTCTTCCATCCCCACCTTGAAACCTGGGTGCCCCATCCTTGGCACGTTCTTGTTTTTGTGCAAAGGGTGGGAAACCACACCGCTCGACGTCGTTCCTT
>JBEKFD010000222.1:0-7753 GCA_050013495.1 Occallatibacter sp.
GACCGGGAAATCTCCGAAGTCATGGCGGAAGAGCGGCCGCGGCTGCGCAGCTTCATTCGCCGGCGCGTGCCCAACGAAGAGGACGTCGAAGACATCCTCCAGGAAATCTTCTACGAGCTCACCCAGGCCAGGCGGCTGCTGACGCCGATCGAAACCGTGACCGGGTGGCTGTTCGGCGTGGCGCGCAATCGGATTACGGACCTGTTCAGGAAGAAGCGGCCGGAGAACTTTTCCGAAGCGGCAGGCGTGGACGACGAGGGCGAGCTGATGCCGATGGAGGATCTGCTGCCCTCGCCGGATGCCGGACCAGAGGCGGAGTTTTTTCGCGGCGTGCTGCTGGAGGAACTGGAATTTGCGCTGGGCGAGCTGCCGCGCGAGCAGCGGGACGTATTTGTTGCTCACGAACTGGAGGGGCGCAGCTTCAAGGAGCTGGCAGCGGAGACAGGCGTGAGCGTCAACACGCTGCTTTCCCGGAAGAGATATGCGGTGCTGCATTTGCGGCAGCAGCTGAAGAGGATTCATGACGAGTTTCAACAGAAATGAGGACGGACTATGAAGAAGAAATGGTGGATATTCCTGCTTGCGCCCCCGGCGATTGTGCTGTTCACGTGGGTGTTTGGCGAGATCGTGGTGCACCTGTGGAACTGGTTGGCTCCGGCGCTGTTTGGCTGGCACACGATTAGTTTCTGGCAGGGGCTGGGATTGCTGGTGCTTTGCCGGATTCTGTTTGGCGGCTGGGGCGGGCATGGGGGCGATCGCGGTAGAGGGCGGCGGATGTCGGAGAAGCGCTGGGAACGGATGACGCCGGAGGAGCGGGAGAAGTTCCGCGATAAGATGCGCTCACGGTGCGGCGGGTTTGGCGCGCCAGGGGACGAGACAGGCGAGCCGGCGTGAGGAGTGCGAGGGATTAAGGGACTGGGAACCAAGGAACTACCGCCTCCGATATGAGCGTTTTCTGATAAGGCGCAAAGCACGCGCGGCCCGGCACATGCCTCTATGGCCGGCATGGAGGCACAGATGCACATTCACGGTAACCAGATGAATCTCAACGCGGTGAATCCTTATTCCGCGGCGGCGGAGAAGGCCGCGGGGGCGCAGCGAGCCGCCGACGTTCGCAAGAAACTGATGAGGAGCGCAGGCGAGGTGCAGGGCGCTTCCAGTCCCGAAGAGGCTCTTATGGCAGGGCAATGGATGAACCCCAGGCAAATCCCGGCGCAGAGCGATATCGAGTACCATACGGCGGCGGCGGGCAGGGACTCCGACTTCGGATAGGGGCGGGCGTCGCCCTTGCACCTGCATTGCGTAGCTGACGAGCTTTGTTGTTGCACGAAGGGGTCCGCCGGGGATGCGCCGGGCTCACTATGATGGAGTGGTGGCTGCCCCTGACACGACAATTCGAGCCCTGCCGAGTTTGCATGAGTTTTTTGCGCCAGGAGGGATTCTGGCGCGGTCGTCGCTGCCCTATGAGTACCGGCCCGGCCAGCTTGAGATGGCCAGGGCTGTAGAGCGGGCGCTGGCCGAGCGGCGGCACCTGATAGTCGAAGCGGGCACGGGCACGGGGAAGACGCTGGCCTACCTGCTGCCGGCGCTGCGCACGGGCCAGCGGGTGATTGTCTCGACAGGCACAAAGGCGCTGCAGGACCAGCTCTTCTTTCGCGATGTGCCGTTTCTTGAAACGCTGCTGGGGCCGTTGCGCGTGTGCTACATGAAGGGGCGCGCCAACTACCTGTGCCGGCACAAGCTGGTGACGCTGCGCAACCAGCCGATTTTGTCGGGCCTGGAAGAGATTGACCAGTACCGGCAGATCTCCGAGTGGGAGCAGACCACCGAGACGGGCGATCGCGCGGAGCTTTCCGGAATGCCGGAGCAGAGCGCCCTGTGGAACAAGTTGGACGCGCGCACCGAGGCCTGCCTGGGGTCAACCTGTCCCGACTACCGGCGCTGCTTCATCACTGAGATGCGTCGGCGGGCGCTGGAATCGGACATCGTCATTGTCAATCACCACTTGTTTTTTGCCGACCTGTCGGTAAAGCAAGAGGCTGCGGGCGCCCCTGACGCAGGCATTCTGCCCGAGGCCGCGGCGGTGATCTTCGATGAAGCGCATGAGCTCGAAGAAGTGGCGTCGAATTACTTCGGCCTCTCGGTGAGCAACGTGCGCTTTGAAGAGCTGGCGCGGGACACCGATGCTTTGCTGCGCGGCAAGGAAGGCGCAGAAAAACTGCCCGGTGTCACGCAGCAACTGCGCGAGCGGGCGCGGATGTTCTTTGCAGGGTTGCCCATGGCCGGCGATGGCAGGCAGCCTTTTGTGGGCCGCGAGGATTTCCTCGAGACTTCGGGCGACCTGTACATGGCGGTGCGGGCCACACTGCGCCGGCTCGAAGCGGAGATGGAGGGGCTGAAGATCGATGAGGCTCCAGGGCTTAAAAAGCGTGTGGCTCGGCTGCGCGGAGAGCTTGAGTTTCTGCTCGAATCCAACGCCAGCAACATGGTGTATTGGATGGAGCGGCGGGCCTATGGCGGTGGGAACGAAAGCGCTGCGGGGCGCGCGGGAGCCTTTCGATCGCAATCGCGGACTACGTTTTTGCAGGCGACGCCGATTGATGTTTCAGAGCTGCTGCATGAGATGGTGTTCGAGCAAATTCCGACAGTGGTGCTGACCTCGGCCACGCTCACCGTGCAGGGCGGCTTCGAGCACATGCGCAAGCGGCTTGGGCTGACGGAGGCACGGGAGCTGGTGGTGCCGTCGCATTTCAAGTATGGCGAACAGGCGCTGCTCTATTTGCCGCCGAATATGCCCGACCCGCGCGAGCCTGATTTTCCCGAGGCGGCGGCCAGGTGCATTCAACGGGTGCTGGAGATTACGCGAGGGCGTGCGTTCTGCCTGTTCACCAGCTACAGCCAGATGCGGGACTTGTATGAGCGCCTCTTGCCGGTCTTGGGTTTTCCGCTGCTGCTGCATGGCACCGCGCCGCGCAAGGCGCTGCTCGAGGAGTTTCGCTCGACGCCGAACGCAGTGTTGTTTGGCACATCGAGCTTCTGGCAGGGCGTGGACGTGCAGGGCGAAGCGCTGAGCTGCGTCATTATCGACCGTCTGCCCTTCGCAGTCCCCAGCGACCCCGTCGTCTCAGCCCGCATGAAAGCCATCGAAGAGGCCGGCGGCAAGCCGTTCTTCGACTACCAGGTGCCCGCGGCTGTGCTTACCCTGAAACAGGGATTCGGGCGGCTGATCCGGTCGCTCGAAGATCGCGGGGTGCTGGTCCTGCTTGACCCGCGGGTGCGGCGGCAGCGCTATGGGCAGACATTTCTGGCCAGCCTGCCGCCGTACCGGATGACAGCCACGATCACGGATGTGGAGGCGTTCTTCGAGACCAAGGCTCAGTAATCGATGCAGTACCTGGATAATCTCCAATTTCCCTGTGATTCTTTAAGGCCGCAGGCTTAGAATGCCTTTGTGTGGCAAGAGGAAAGAGGATCTCTTCCCATGGTTAGCCGAGCATCAGGCCAGGATCTTCTCGTGGGCATGGAGCTGGGCCATTACCGCATCGCCGAGAAGATCGGCTCCGGCGGCATGGGTGAGGTATATCGCGCCCGCGACCAGCATCTCGCCCGCGATGTTGCCATCAAAGTCCTTCCCCCCGGTACGCTCACTGACGAGTCGGCCCGCAAGCATTTCCGCAAAGAAGCCCTGATCCTCTCGCAAATCATTCATCCCAACATCGCTACCATCCATGACTTCGATACTCAAAAGGATGTGGACTTCCTGGTGATGGAATATATCCCCGGGATCACGCTCAGCGAGAAGATCGCTCATCCCCTGCCGGAGAAGGATGTCCTCCGCCTGGGTGTGCAACTTGCGGAAGGTTTGGCCGCGGTCCATGAACGTGGAGTGATTCATCGTGACCTCAAGCCCAGCAACGTGCGGATTGCCGGCGACGGTCATCTGAAGATTCTGGATTTCGGGCTGGCTTGGCGGCGGCCCGCCGATTTGGGGAGCGCCACGACGGAGAGTCTCAGCGAGGCGGAAGCAATTGGCGGGACCGTGCTCTATATGGCGCCGGAGCAACTGCTGGGCGATGTGGTCGACGCCCGCACCGACATTCATGCCGCCGGCCTGGTGCTGTATGAAATGGCTACGGGACAGCGGCCATTCGGCAAACTGGAACGCCCGCAAGTGATTGCCGCCATTCTGGGGCAGGCGCCGATGCTCCTCCGGCATTTTAACCCGCACCTGTCGCCGGAGCTGGAGCGGATCATTGGGAAATGCCTGGAAAAGGACCCAGAGGACCGTTACCAGTCGGCTAAGGAACTGGCGATTGATCTGCGGCGGCTATTGGCGCCGGGCATAGTGAAAGCAGCCGAAGTCTCGGCAGTCGCCGGGCCCACGCCGATTGCTGAGGAACACCAACCAGCCGACGCCGCCCTCTCGGCGCGGTCAGAAAAGCCGCCATCAGGCGCAGACCCCGCCGCGTTACCGGGCCGCTCGCGACGCTGGGCATGGGCCGTTCTTGGCTCCGCCACTGTGATTGCCGTCCTCGCCCTGCCAACCTGGTATCTTAGCCGCCCACTGCCGCCGCCGCGCATCACCGAATATTCACAGATCATCCGTGACACCGCCGGCAAGAGCCTTGTTGGGACCGATGGTACCAGGCTCTTTCTGAACGATTGGGGCAATTACACCAATCCGGTTTTATCGAACACCATCGAGCAGGTTGCCATATCCGGGGGCGCGTTTCAGCGGATTGCGGCGCCATTGCAACGTTCGAGATTGCAGGATGTATCGGCGGACGGCACCTCTCTCCTGATTCAGTCGCCCGATGGCCTTTGGAGTTTTACTGTCCCGGAAGGCCCGCTCCGGTTCTTGAGAGCGAGTCCTGATGCGGCCGCATCTCGGTCTCCCGATGGCAAGTCCATGGTCTATCGAACCTGGGAGGGGAAAATCGGAATCGCGCGCGACGATGGAAGCGATGCGCACATATTGGTTCCCGCGAAAACCCCCGGTGATCCGCGTTTCCTTTCTTTGAACTTCGCCTGGTCACCCGACGGCAAGACGATCCGGTTTACCAAGGACCACAAACTCTGGCAGATGGCTCCGGACGGCTCGGGACTCCATGAACTGCTGCCGGAATGGCAGCCTTCCTCCTGGCAATGCTGCGGCCAATGGACTCCCGATGGGAGATTCTTCCTGTTCCTGTTACAGGATCCTTACCCGGGCTGGGCCACGCCGGTGTCCCAGCTATGGGCTCTCGACGAGCGTCGCGGGCCGTTATGGCGCGCACCTGCCGAGCCGATCCAATTGACATCGGGACCAATCCGCTGGAATAGCCCAATTCCCAGCAAGGATGGAAAGAAGATCTTTGCGCGAGGCATGATCCTGCATGGCGAACTCGTTCGCTTTGACGCGCAGTCCCACCAGTTTCTGCCATTCCTCGGAGGCATCTCCGCAGAGTCTGTCGCCTTCTCCCGGGACGGTCAATTCGTTGCTTATGTCACCTATCCCGAGGGCATCCTTTGGACTGCCAACCGGGATGGCAGCAACCAGATCCAACTCACCAATTTTTCCTTGTATCCTTATAACCCTCGTTGGTCTCCTGACGGCGCCCGGATACTCTTCGTCGCAGATGACCGGAGCGGGGATAATGGCTGGGCCTATATCGTCTCTTCTCACGGCGGAACTCCGCAACGGATTTTCCCGGAAGACAAGGAGGAGGAGGAGGATCCGAGCTGGTCCCCGGACGGACGCAGGATTGTTTTTTGCCGGCACACAGAAAGGACCGAAATACTCATTCTCGACCTCGCCACCCACCAGCCAACCACTCTCCCCGGATCGGCCGACACAAGCTCGCCTCGCTGGTCGCCAGACGGCCGTTTCATCGCCGCATTCGACTCGCATTCCTTGAAGGTCTTCGACCTTCAGACGCAGCGATGGTCGGTGCTCACAAAGCGCGCTCCTAATTGGCCCGTGTTTTCGCGGGATGGCCAGTTTATATACTTTCTGCCGGGCCGGCCCGAGGACGATCCAGGCGTGTATCGAATCCGTACATCGGGCGGCGAAGTGGAGCGAGTTGCCGATACAAAAGGATTCCATTACACCGGGTGGGTTGGTTTTTGGATGGGGCTCGATTCGACAGATGCGCCCATCCTGCTTCGCGACGCCGGGTCGGACGACATCTACGCGCTCACTCTGGAAGATAAGTGACGGAGTCTGGCGGCAGTGCTGCTTCGAAACGAATAAGTATTGTCATTGTCTCGTTTCGCATGGATTACCGGCAAACGGAAGAACGCCCTTCTGCGGCAACAATCCCACTTGTTCGCTGCTGAAGATAGTATTGAGAAGTCCTAGTGACCTGTATGGATATCACCGCGCACGACGCCCTAATCGTTATCGACGTGCAGAACGATTTCTGCCCAGGCGGTTCACTGGCGGTTGCGGACGGTGGACGTCACCACCCATAACGCTGTTCAACTCTGCGCCGATGCGATACCCTAGGAGCACCGAATAAGGTGCTCAATCCGGAGGGGCTCATGATCGACATCACCACGGACATCCAATCGTTGACGACCTTTCGCCGCTCGTCTGGAGAATTCTTCAAGCACCTCAAGAAGAGCAAGCGCCCCATGGTGCTTACCGTGAACGGCAAAGCTGCCGCCGTGGTGCAGGATCCCGAGGCTTACCAGCGCCTGCTCGACATTGCCGCCCAAGCCGATGCCAAAGAAGGCATCCGCCAGGGCCTGGACGATGCGAAGAAAGGAAAGCTGCGCCCGGCCCGCGAGTTCTTTGCCGAATTTGAGGCCACCCATGGCCTATCTCGTTGAATTCACCAGCCGAGCCGAGCGCGACTCCGCCATCTTGTTCGACGAGACTCACGCCGGACATCATCCAGCACAATCTATTGCAGAAAATTAACCGATGCCAGCGCATAATGGCTCTATGTGGAACCTCGGCCGAGTCGACTTACCCCTCAGCGGACACCGCCAGGCAAGCCGGAGCGCCCCCACCCCTCCCCCACTTTTCCCCCAGCCCCATGAAAATAAGCCCGTTAAGCCAATAAAACGCCATTTTACCCACCAAAACAAAGGACTTGCGCGGCGCAATCGCGACAACATAGCCTCGTTCTTGCCACATTTGCCTCTCCTCAACCCGATGCCCTGCACGCTAATCAACACGGCCTCGCAGTGAGAACCAATGAAGATCACTTCGCGGGACATACTATTGCTCATCGACGTGCAGAATGATTTCTGCCCCGGCGGAACGCTGGCTGTTCCTGATGGCAATGCGGTGATTGAGCCCATTCATAACCTTGCGGTTAAATTCGACCATATTGTGCTTACGCAGGATTGGCACACGCCGGGACATTCTTCGTTTGCATCTGCACATGCGGGGAAGAAGCCGTTCGAGCAGATTGAGGTGAGCTACGGAGCTCAGACGCTTTGGCCGGATCATTGCGTGCAGGGCAGTTGGGGTGCGGAGTTTCATCCGGCGCTGGAGCTGACCAAGGCAGAGCTGATTTTGCGCAAAGGGTTTCGCAAGGAGATCGATTCGTATTCGGCGTTCTTTGAGAATGACCGCGCGACGGTGACGGGACTGGGCGGATACCTGCGCGAGCGGGGATTGACGCGGGTGTTTCTGGCCGGCCTCGCGTATGACTTCTGCGTGGGCTATTCGGCTCTCGATGCGCGGAGGCTGGGGTTTGAGGCGATTGTGCTCAAGGATGCTTGCCGGGCTATCGATCTGGGCGGGTCGGTGGCGAAGATG
>JBEKFD010000223.1:0-7733 GCA_050013495.1 Occallatibacter sp.
CAGACCCCCCTCCGGCCTGCAACTCTGCATCGAAACAGTGATGAAGCGCGCATTGTTTTGCACCATCACGTTCATCCTGCTCACATCCATCGGCTGCACTCCCGCCCAGCGCGATCCGGAGGCGATCCGGCAAGACACCGCCAAGGCTACCGCTGAAGCTAGCAAGGATGCGAAGGCGGTCGTACATGGCGTCGAGGACGCCCTCAAGACCAAGGGCTCTGTGGACCTTAACAAGGCTACCCCGGAGCAGCTTCGCGCTCTGCCAGGCATCACTGCGGCTCAAGTGCACCGGATCATTGCGGGCCGGCCTTACGCAAGCACCGACGAGTTGGTGAAGCGGCATCTAGTTTCAAAGGCTGAGTATGACCGCATCGCCGACAAGGTTGTAGCGGACTAGCCAGGGCAGGAAATGTAGCGGGCAACCTTCGGATCGAGTGCGCGCCAAGGCCGCGCTCTCCCAGGTCTCGGAAGCGAAACCTCGGGCACCCGGCGGGTGAGTTGGGGAAGGCCCGTGGCTAAAGCCAATCTGATTGCGTGCATGATTTCAACGGCCTGAAGGCCGCTGCTCCCTCCGCTATTGCTTCCAATGCGTTTGCCGGATTGAGCTGCTGATCGCTATGCTTTTCCCCATGCCCACCACGCTGGTTGAATGCGTTCCCAACTTCTCCGAAGGCCGCGACGCGGCCAAGGTCGACGCCATCGTCGAAGCCATGAAGATTCCCGGCGTCTATCTCCTCGACCGCGAAATGGACGCCGACCACAACCGCTGCGTGATCACCCTCGTGGGCGACCGCGAGGCCATTCAGGAGGCGGCCATCCGCGGCGTGGGCAAGGCTGCCGAGCTCATCGACTTGAATCGGCATCAGGGCGCGCATCCCCGCATGGGCGCGGCCGACGTGGTGCCGTTCATCCCCATTGACGGCGTCACTCTGGAAGACTGCGTGGCCATAGCCCGCCACGCTGGCGCGGAGATCCACAAGCGCTTCGGCGTCCCCGTCTACCTCTACGAAGCAGCCGCAACGCGCCCCGAACGGCAGAACCTCGAGTCCATCCGCCGCGGCCAGTTCGAGGGCATTCGAGACGAGATCGCCACCAACCCCGCCCGCCTGCCCGACTTCGGCGAGGCTGCGCTGCATGCAACGGCCGGCGCCACGGTCGTCGGCGCACGCAAGGCTCTCATCGCCTACAACATTTTTCTCTCCACGCCCGACGTCGAAATCGCCAAAAGGATTGCCAAGGCAGTCCGCTTCTCATCCGGCGGCCTGCGCTTCGTCAAGGGCGCGGGATTCCTGGTGCGCGGCATGGCCCAGGTCTCCATGAACCTGACCGACTTTGAGCAGACCCCCATCCACCGCGTCTTCGAGTTCGTAAAGCGGGAAGCCGCACGCTACGGGGTCGCGCCGGTTTCCAGCGAGATTGTGGGCCTCATTCCCAAGCAGGCGCTGGAGCAAGCCGCCGAGTGGTTCCTGCAGATCGAGAACTTCGATTCCTCGCTCATCCTGGAGAACCGTCTGGCCGCGGTCATGACCGGCAAGATCGCCCCCGGGGGACCAAGCGCCGGCCTGCTCGCCGGTGTTGCCCCGTTCATCGAGCAACTGGCGGCGCCCACGGCCACTCCCGGCGGAGGCAGCGCAGCGGCAGCCAGCGGAGCCATGGCAGCCGGACTCGCCGGCATGGTCGCGTCGATGTCACGCGGCAAGAAGGCCTACGCGCAATACGAACCCCAGCTCAGCGAAGCCATCGCCCGTCTGGCCGGCTTGCGCGAGGAACTAAAAGCGGCTATCGACGCCGATGCCGCTTCCTACAACGCAGTGATGAAGGCCTACAAGGCCGCAAAGGAATCGCCCAACGGCAAAAGCCTGATCAATGCCGCCCTTCGCGAAGCATCCAGCGTTCCTCTGGGCGTGGCCGAGCGCGCCGCCGAGGCTGCAGGCATCGCGGCAGACCTGCGTGCGATCACCAGTCCCATGATGAAGTCCGACCTGACCACGGCCATTGCCCTCGCCGGAGCGGCAGTAAAAGGCGCCCTCGCCAACGTCGAGATCAACCTCGATTCGATCGAGGCCGGCTCGGCTGACGATGAGGCCTTCGTTACGCAGGCACGGGCACGTGCAGCGGAGTTAGCCGGGCTCGGTTGACAACGCTTTCGGACCCGACCCCGAATCGTTCCCGCCACAAAGCCTATAGTTACTAGAGAGCCCAGGAAGCCTCAACGGCCGCTGCCGCATCTCTCTATCAGGACGCAATGAACCCGACCATTCCCACCGAGCAGGCTCGCCAGAACGCCTTCCAGCAAACGCTGCTCAGCGCGCGCCGCACTATTTTATTCAGCGAAACCCTCAAGCTGGCAATCGACAGCTTCCGCGCCAGCAAGATGCGCTTCGCTCTCACCGCACTGGGCATGGTGATGGGCACCGCATCGGTCATCCTGGTTATCACTATCGGCCTCACCGGCAAGGAGTTCATCCTCCAGGAACTGCAAAAGATCGAGACCAACGCAATCGAGCTTGAGTACTCCGGCGGCGGCGCAACCGCGGCCGAGCGCGTCATTTACAACGACTCGCTCACCCGCGAGGACGAAAAGGCCGTCCGCGCCCAACTCCCCGGCGTCGAATACTCCTCGCCCATTATCCAGATGCACGACCGCATCAACTTCGGCGGCGGCGTCACCAAAGACACCCTAGTCCTGGGCGTCAGCCCGCAGTACCAGCAGATCCGCAACCTCCTCGTTCCCTTTGGCCGCTTTTTCGACGACGAAGACGACTCCGCCCATATCGAGTGCGCCGTGGTCAGCGAAGACTTTGCACGCGACCGCTTCGGCAGCGATAGTGCTGCCATCGGCGGAACCTTCGAGATCAGCCGCATCCCCTTCAAAATTATCGGCGTCTTCAAAGAAGCCGTGGACGACTTCGGCAACTCTGAAATCGAAGACCAGACCGTCCTCATTCCCCAATCCGTGGCCCGCTACTTCACCGGATCGGAAAACGTGCAGCAGATTTACTTCTCCATGCGCAACATGGAAGAGGTCCCCGACGCCGCCAAGGAGATTGTGCGCATCGTCCACGCGCGCCACCGCCTCGACTCGGTCTACAAGACGCAAACCCTTACCGAGTACCTCTCCGTCGCCTCAAGCATCATGACCGCTGTCACGCTCCTTTTGGTGGCCGTGTCCTTTGTTACGCTGGCCGTGGGCGGCGTGGGCATTATGAACATCATGCTGGCCGGGGTGCGCGCCCGCGTCCGCGAAATCGGCATCCGCAAGGCACTCGGCGCCACCAGCCGCGAGATTCGGCTGCAGTTCCTCACCGAGGCGGTCATCATCTCCCTCACCGGCGGAGTAGCAGGCACTATCGTCGGGCTCGCCTTGCCCGTCTCAGCCCGCGTCTTCACCGACTACGCCATCCCCATCACCCCCTGGGCGGTCATCATCGCGCTCAGCTCGGCTATGCTGGTCGGGGTCATCTTCGGCACCGTGCCGGCCACACGGGCCGCCCAACTGAATCCCGTGGATGCGCTCAAATATGAGTGAGCCACGACTCGAACGCGATGAGACAGAGCCTGACAAGGGGCCGAGCCTTACCCTCCTCTACAGCCTCATCGCGCTCGCACTGGCCGCGGCCATCGGCTTTGCGCTGATGATCGTGATGCCCTTCCACCACCGCCATTAGGGGACGGCAACCGCTCATGATCTACGCCATCCCCATCTCGCTGCTCATCCTCACCATCCTGGCCTTTTTCGCGCTCGGCCGCGGCAGCTATGCCAGCTTCGGAATCACGCAGATTCTGTTGCGGGTCCTTGTGGCCCTGCCTCTTCTCCTCTCCGGGGTGCTGCTCCACTTCTTCCGCGCCAGCCTCACTGCCGGCATCATCCCGCCCTTCGTCCCGGCCCGCTTGTTCATTGCCCTGCTCACCGGCGTACTTGAAATCGCCGGGGCCATCGGCCTCTTCGTCCCCCGCTTCCGCCGCCCCGCCGCTTTCTGGATTGCCATCATGATGGTCGCCATCTTTCCCGCCAACATCTACTCCGCCGGCCAGGTCATCGACGGATTCAAATTCCCCAGCGTTCCCGTCCGCCTTGCCATGCAAATCGTGTACATCGTCCTTGTGCTGCTCGCCGGCTACGGCCTCCCCAAACCATCCGCCCGCCGCGCCGATTAGCGCGAGGGAAGAGCACCGGCTTTAAGTTTGCTCCTGGAGGGAGCACGCGATAATAGCCCAGCATGGAGTTCGCCCCAGCGAACGGAATGCTGGGTGCGCAGGCTGGGAACGCATTGCGCCCTGGAGGGGCGCTGCGAAATCTGGACGCTTTCTATGCCATGGGGCCAGACCGAATCCCTCTCGTCGCCCATCCCATTTCCTGCAAAACCATGCCGAGGGATTACGATGGTCTGTTCGTTGAATCAGTCCCTAATCCCGCGCCAAGGACTCCCAATGCAGCCGTTCAAGTCTCTTCGACCCGCTCTCATTGCTTTTTCCCTGCTGCCCACCCTCGCATCCCAGGCTCAACTATCGTTCCCCTACGACGCCGTCAACCCCATCATTGGCACCGACGGCGGTGGCAACACCTTCCCCGGCGCAACCCTCCCCTTCGGCATGATCCAGTGGAGCCCCGACACCAACACCGACGCCTGGTACTACCAGCACGACAAGCAGATCACCGGCTTCAGCCTCACCCACGTTAGCGGCGCGGGCTGCCCGCTCTACGGCGACTTTGCCGTGCTGCCCATTCCAGGCGAGCTGACCACCAGTCCCGGCTCCGCCATCGCCCCCTACGCCGCGACCTTCGATCACAGCAACGAAGAGGCGCATCCCGGCTACTACGCCATCACCCTCGCCAACGGCATCCGCGTTGAAATCACGGTAGCCGAGCGCTCCGGCATCGCCCGCCTCACCTTTCCCGCGGGCACCCCGGCACGCCTGATGGTCAACGCCGGCTCCAGTGCCAACACCAGAAACCCAAAGCAAGCCGGCAGCGCCGAATACGGCAACCAGATTGAACTCGACACCGACAGCTCGTACACCGGATCTGTTTCCGCCGGCGGCTTCTGTTCATCCGATTCACATTACAAGCTCTACGTAACCGGTCAATTCAGCAAGCCCTACAAAACCGCAAAACTCTGGCAGGACGATGCGATTCTCCCCGACGCCAAGTCGGCACAAGGCAAGCACACCGGCGCGTGGCTCGATTTCGGCAGCGAGCGCGAAGTCATTCTCAAGGTCGGCATCTCTTTCGTCAGCCAGGAAGGCGCATCCGCCAATCTCCAGAAAGAAATCCCCGCTTTCGATTTCGGCCACGTCCATGCCGAAGCCCGCAGAATCTGGAGCGAGCAGCTAGACCGCGTCGCCGTCGTGGGCGGAACACCCGACCAGCGCACCATCTTTTCGACCGGCGTCTACCATTCACTGCTCTCGCCCAACCTTTTCAGCGACGAGGACGGCAACTACGCCGGCTTCGACAACCAGGTCCACTCCCTCGCCGGATCGACGCAGAAAGCTCAGTACGCCAACTTCTCCGATTGGGACATCTACCGCAACACGGTCCAGTTCCAGGCGTTGCTCGATCCGGCGCGCGAATCCGACATTGTGCAGTCGCTCGTAAACGACGCCGTGCAGAGCGGCTGGTATCCGCGCTGGCCCGCCGCCAACGACGTCACTTACGTCATGGGAGGCGACTCGCCCGTAGCCGTGATTGCCTCATCCTATGCCTTTGGCGCGCATAATTTCGATGTCTCCACCGCGCTCCAATACATGATCAAGGCGGCCACCCAGCCCGGGATCGGACCACATAAGAACTCCGAGCGCCCCTTCCTTGACGAGTATCTGAAGCTCGGCTATTCGCCCGTCGACAAGGACGAAATCGCGGCATCGCGCACGCTTGAGTACTCGAACGACGACTTTGCCATTGCGCAATTCGCGCGCAATATTGGCCTGCCCTCAGAGTATCGGCAGTTCCTCGCGAAATCCAGGAACTGGAAAAACCTGCTCGACCCCACCACGCAGTGGATTCGCCCCCGCAACGCCGACGGCTCCTGGGAGCCTGACTTCGACTCCGAGCGCTCGCTTCCCAAACGCCATTGGAACGGCGGCCTCAGCAACGATCAATTGGGATTCGAAGAGGGCAACACCTGGCAATACTCCTTCATGATTCCTTTCGACTACCCGGCTCTCTTCGCTGCCATGGGCGGAGAAGACAAAGTCATCCCCCGCCTTGACCGTTTCTTCCTGAAACTCCGCTGCTGGGGCGAGCCTTGCTACAACATCGAAAACGAACCCGACTTCGTAGTCCCTTACGCCTACGTCTTCGCCGGCCAGCCCTGGAAGACGCAGGAAGTGGTGACACGCATCGGGAAAGAGGTCTTCAAGAACGCCCCCGACGGCATCCCCGGCAACGACGATCTGGGTGCAACCTCCGGCGTTTATGTCTGGGACGCCCTCGGCTTCTATCCTGCGATCCCTGGCGTCGGCGGAGTGGTTTTAGGGACGCCCATGTTCGACAAAACCACCCTTCGCCTCTCCGGAGGCAGGAAACTGATCGTCAGCCGCATTGGGGAGGGCATCTACGTTCAGAAAGTGACCCTCGACGGCGCGGAGTATCCCAATTCCTGGCTGCCGCTCGACAAGCTGCACCCCGGCACAACTCAACTCGACTTCACCGTAGCCCCAACGCCGAACAAGCAGCGCGGCGCCGCGATAGCTGACCGCCCGCCGTCGTTCCGTTGACTCTGATCCACAATCTCAATCGAAGTAAGGAGTATATTGGAATAGGTAAGGAGTCCCGCCATGGCCAGCGCCACCAAACCCGCTCCTGCGCAGTTCAGCCTCGCCAAAGTCACCAGCAAAGGCCAGGTCACAATCCCGGTTGAGGTCCGTAAGTCCCTCGGCGTCAGGCCAGGAGATAAGCTGCGCTTTGAACCGCAAGATGGCGGCTTTCGCGTAGTACGGGAAATTGAAGAGAACGTCTTCGAGAAATGGCGAGGAATCGGAAGTTTCCCCGGGATGGGTGAGGGTCGCGAAGCTCTTCTATCTTACTTCAGGGAAATGCGCGGCCATGACGATCTCGATTGACACAAACGTCATCGCTGCACTTTGGAAGAAAGAACACGCGATGAACGCCACCGCAGTGCGGGTTCTTGGAGACCTTGCTCCACGTGAGCGGTTGGTCGTTTCAGGGCCGGTCTATGCAGAATTGATGGCCGGCCCTCTGCGTGATGAAGCATCTCTCGACCATTTCTTTGAAGACACCGGCATTGATGTCGATTGGGAGATGGATGAGGAAGTTTGGCGCGAGGCGGGGCGCGCGTACCGCGCCTATGTGCAACGTCGTCAGGCCAGCCGCGGAGGCGATGCGCGCCGGATCTTGGCTGATTTTCTGATCGGCGCTCATGCACAGGTTCGCGGATACACCATGCTCACCCTTGACACCGACGATTTTGCCGCTGCATTCCCCAAGCTGCCAATGATCTCCGCTTGAGAACTACAGAATGCGCCGATAATGAGCCATGAGCTGCGAGCGACCGACCTACGAAGAGCTTGCGCGCGACACACTGCTCCGCATGATGCGAGACATCAGCGAGGATTGCTGGTGCGCCGGATGGTTGACCGATCTCGAATTTACCCTTTGGAATGCTGTGTCAACCGGCAAGATGGAATCCGGCTGGGGCGTCGTGGAGGAACGCGACCTACTCCGCATGAAATATTTGCATGAACTGACCGGCGGCTGGTGGGTCTGGGCA
>JBEKFD010000224.1:0-7655 GCA_050013495.1 Occallatibacter sp.
GTTTTATCTGCAAGCGGTGCTCCGATGCTCCAGACGGCATCGATCGATGCTGCCAAGAAGTGGACCTTTGTGCCGATGACAATCGGTAATCGAACTGTTCAGTACCAGGTCCCGCTTGTGTTTACGTTTTTTCCGTGGATTGCCTCCATGCCCGGCCCGATCAAGATGGCGCCTTAGGTTTCAGACAGCACCAACCTTGGCCTCGGAAATGCCTGAATCACCGGCCATCCGGACAGAACCCGCTTCCATGACAATACTCCGTCAGCAATAAATCACCCGAATTGCTGCAGGCCCAAGCAGTCCGTTTACCCTGAAATCCACGGCTTCGTACCCGTCGTCTTTCGGAAGGTGAGCCCCTCCTTGCGCGCAAGCGCCGCCCGCCGCACCGCAGGTGGTTCAGCCTCCCTTAATCTAACCTCAGCCATACTGATGCTGGAGACATCTGTTCCCCCATGCGCGTCCTGCTCGTCGAAGACGAAGTCCGCCTGGCCGACAACCTGGCCACCGCCTTGCGCGACGGTCCCGGTTTCGCCGTCGATTGGGCGGAAGACGGCGTGGCCGGCGACGACTTCGCGCGCACGCCCTGCTACGACCTCATCGTCCTCGACCTGATGCTGCCCAAACTCGACGGCCTCAGCCTGCTCAAGCGTCTCCGTGCCCGCCGCGACGCGACCCCCGTGCTCATCCTCACCGCCAAAGACGGCGCAGCTTCCATCATCGAGCTGCTCAACGCCGGTGCAGACGACTACCTCGCCAAGCCCTTCGACCTGGGCGAACTGATCGCTCGCGCCAAGGCACTCATCCGCCGCGGCAAGGGCGCCGCCCACCCCACCTTTACAGTGCTCGGCCTCGAAGTCAACACGCTGGAGCAGACCGTGCGCCGCAACGGCGTCTTCATCGACCTCTCCCCCACCGAATACCGCATCCTCGAATACCTCATCCACCGGCCCCGCGTCATCGTCAGCAAGCGGGAACTGCTGGAGCACCTCTACGACTACAACTGGGAGCACCACTCCAACGTCATCGAGGTGCACGTGTCCAATCTGCGAAAAAAACTAGATAGCGCGTTGCCTGAGGCTGACCCCATTATTGAGACCATGCGCGGTCGCGGTTACCGCCTCGCAATGAGCTTCCCATCCGACCGGGAATCAGGCGCGCAATCCGATCCCGCCGCAAAATCGACTGCGGAGCCTGGCCCGTGAAGCTCTCGCTCCAGCCTCGCTCCATCGCCTTCCGCCTGATCGTCGCCGTTCTCGCCGTCGAGCTGCTCTCAGCCGTATTGGTTGTAGTGCTGTCATTCGGCTATGAGCGTCACATCCACTTCCGCGCTTTCGACGTGATGCTCCACGGCCGCGCCGACTCGATCCTGGGCGCGGTGCAGGACGCCGACGACCCCGGCGACAACGTCATTCTCGACCAGGCCGACCTGCACATACCCCCCGAAGACATCTTCCAGGTCTGGGACGCGAGCGGCCATCTCCTCGGCCAGTCCGCAAACCTGAAGGATGCGGGCAACTGGCAAGGTTCCGGCCCTGGCCTGCCTACACACGCCTTTGGCGACATCTCCAGATCCGCTATCAATGGCCAACGCTACCGCGTCCTCCGCATACAGGGCACACGCACGGTGGACCCCGGCGAAAAGGGCGGCGGCAAAGCCCGCCAAGTCACCGTCGTCTACGGCTCACCCACTTCGCACGTGTGGCGCGCCGTTCGCGGAGCAGTCGAGTTCTACGCCGCCGGCAGCATCTTGCTGCTGCTGGTCACCGGCCCGCTCATCGCATGGCTGCTTCATCGTGGCCTGCTTCCGCTGCGCCAGTTGGCCGCGCTGGCCTCCCAAGTCTCCGTCGATTCCTGGGAATTCTCGCCCCCGGCCAATGCCCGCACCACGCCGGAGCTCGCCCCGCTCACCCACGCTCTCGAAAGCGTCCTACAGCGCCTGGAGCGCTCCTTCCTGCAGCAGCGAGCCTTCGTAAGCGACGCTGCCCACGAGCTAAAGACCGCCGTCGCCGTCATCAAGTCTTCTTTGCAGCTTCTCTCCATGAAGCCGCGCTCCGCCAAGGAGTATCAAGCCGGCCTGGAGCGTTGCCTCGCGGATTCTCACCGCCTTGAAGCGCTGGTAGCAGATATGCTCGCCCTCGCCCGCGCCGAAAGTTCTGCGTCCGAGCAAGGGCCGCCGCATTCCGCCGATCTCGCCGATTGCCTCCGCCAGACCGTCTGCGAGTTGGAGACCATCGCAACCCTGCGCGACGTGCGAGTCCAAGTCTCCGAGCCGGCCCCGAACGAGGCCCCGATCAAAGCCCCCCTCGCCCCCGAAGACTGCACCCTGCTCATTTCCAACCTGCTGCTCAACGCCCTGCAGCACAGCCCGCCAGCCTCCACCGTCGAACTCCGCCTGAGCTGCAACGAGCCAGCGGCTGTCCTGGTAATCCAGGACCAGGGCGACGGCATCCCGGCCGAAGCTTTACCCCACGTTTTCGACCGTTTCTATCGCGGCGACCCTTCGCGGAACCGCAACACCGGCGGCACCGGCCTGGGCCTGGCCATCGTCCAGGCAATCGTTCAAAAAGCCGGCGGTTCCATCGCCATCGCCAGCCAGCCCGACCCCATGCTACCCAACCAGGGCACCACCGTCACCGTCCGCCTGCCCATCGCCGAATAAAACCCGCACCCCGGCAAAGCCTCAATGAGCCGCCGCCTTCGCCTGCAGATCGAGCAGAAACTGGTGCGCTTCCACATGCCCATGCTGCGCGTAGGGCGTGGTTCCATGCTCAGTGAGTTTGTCCGCCAATTCCGCTTGCTCCAGCGCCTCCGGGTAACGATGCTGCCCCGCGAGCGCCTGCGCCCACACCAGGTGCGTTACCCCAAACCGCCTGCTCGTAGGCGACAGTTTTCCCACCATAATTCCCATCAGTTCCTTGGTCGTCGCCTCCGCTTCAACGTAGCGCCCCGTCTCTACATACCCGCAGGCCAGGTAGTACATGGGGTTAAACATGTCGGGGCTCGATCCTGAGATCTTTCTCCACGCGGGCATCGAATCCTCCAGAATCGGCACCGCCGCCTTGGCCTGCCCCAGCCGGACCATCGCCCCAGCCATCAGCGCCTGCACCAGCAGCGTGTTTTTCTTGTCCGGCCCCGAGCAGCCCTTCAACCCCTCATACGCCTTTTGAAACAGCGGCAGAGCTTCCTCGATATGCATCCGCGACTGGTCCAGGTAGGCAAGATCCTCATACATCTGTGACTGGTCGCACACCGCGTACGGCTCGTTGTTGTAGATATCGATGTCCTGCTGAATTAGCTGCGCCGCTTCATCCAACCGCCCCAGCACTTCGTAGTCCTCGGCAAGCTGATAGGTCGCATAGGCTGTCTCGCGCTCCGGCAAATTGTACTGATGGCTCTCCTTCACCGCCTCCTGCAAAAGGCGCGTGTGGTCGGCCGTCCTGAAGCCATTTTTCTCGAGATTCGCCGCGTAATAAATATCGCTCCACACCCGCACTGTCGGCGAAATGCCCTTCCTGCGACTCAGCTCAAAAGCGTGAGCGGTCAGCGCCTTGCCCTCATCCATGCGCCCCTTCTGGTAAGCGATATCGCCATCGAACGCCTCAGCCTCGGCCTCCTCGCCCACGTCGCCCGCCGCCTTGGCGCTCAATATAATCTGCTCAAACACCTTCTGCGCGCTGTCCATGTCGCCGTTCTCATACATCGACTCAGCCAGGCTCATCTGCGCTTCCCGCAAATCCGCTGGATTCTTGATGTAGTCGGGCAGCAACTTCACGCCCAGCTCCAGAAACTCCGGCACCGTGAAATTCTGCTTGCCCGTGTAGCTGGAATTGGCCAGCTTGAAGAGCCTGTACATGAACGTCTGCATGCGCAGCGCCCGCTGCCCTTCGCGCACCGCCTGCTCCTGACGCCATCCGGCATAAGCCACGCTGCCCACAAGCGCCAGCACCACCAGCACCGTCGCCGCGACCGCCGTCCGGTTGCGGCGCACAAATTTGGCGCACCAGTACCAGGTCGTCTGCGGCCGCGCCAGCACCGGCCTGCCGCTCAGGAAACGTTGAATGTCCGCGGCCAGTTGGTCGACGGAGGAATAGCGGTCTTTGGGCTGCGGACGCAGGCATTTCTGCACAATCGTCGCCAGGTCTCCCGTCAGCTCCTGCCGCAGCCGATTTCCCGACATGCCCCGCTTTTCCGCAGCCGCAGTCGTCACCACGTCGGGCAAGCGTTCCGGCTCCTGCTCCAGAATCGCCCGCTCAATCATCGCCGCGGCTGATGCGCTGCTCCCCGGCCTGGTTCCCGCCAACAACTCAAACAGAATCCCGCCCAGCGCATACACGTCGCACGACGTCGTCACTGCCTCGTTGCGCAGTTGCTCCGGGCTCGCATAAGCCGGAGTTGCCATCACCGTCGTCGTCAGCCGGCTGTCCGTCTGAATCAGCTTCGAAGTTCCAAAGTCGAGCAGCTTCACCGTGCCGTCTGCAGTTACCAAAATGTTGGAAGGCTTCAGATCCAGGTGCACCACCAGGTTGCGGTGCGCATAGGCCACGGCGTCGCAAACGCCAAGAAACAGCCGCAGCCGCTCGGCTATGCCCAGCCTGTGCTCGTCGCAATAGGCGTCGAGGTGCGTCCCGTCCACATACTCCATCACCAGGTAGGGCTGGCCCCGCTCACTCAGCCCCGCATCGACCATGCGGGTGATGTTCTGGTGGTCGAGCGTCGCCAGAATGTGTTGTTCGCGATGAAACCTCTCAATGAAGGCCTGGCCGGCCGAGTGCGGCGCAAGCACCTTCAGCGCCGACCGCTGCAACGCCCCGCCCACTAGCCGCTCCACCAGGTACACAGCGCCGATTCCGCCCGTTCCCAAGTGGCGGATCAGCGTATACGGCCCAATCCTCGTGCCCATAGCCGAGTCTTCCGCCGCAACCGTCTTCACCGGGTCCTTCAAGCTCGATGCAGTGAAGATCCTCATCGCCTGTCGCCGCAGATTCTCATCGGGACACTTCTCTGCAAGCACGCGTTCGCGATCCGGCTCCGGAGTCACTTCGGCCAGATAGAACAGCTCCTGCAGCAGTTCCCAGTTTTCGGCGTCTTGGACCATTGCTGTTACTCCACGTAGGCGCGATCTTCACCGGATGCCTCATCCCACGACCGTGAAACTATCCGGGATCGTCCCTACGCCGCCTGCAGCCGATCGGTTAGCCAGCCCCGCACAAATCTGAGCTCCCGGTCCACGGTAGCCTTCGATGTAACCAGCAGCTCCGCCGTCTCCTCCGCCGTGAAGCCAAGAAAATACCTCAGCTCCAGCATCTTGCATTTGCGCGGGTCCAGTTGTTCCAGCTCCTCCAACACCCGGTCCAGGTCGATCATCTCCGCGGGGCGGCCCTCCACCCAGGCCAGGTCCGATCGCAGCTGCACCGGGATCCCGCCATCCCTCTTCTGCCTTCCCTCGGAGCGCGCGTGGTCCACCAGCACCCGCCGCATTAGCCGCGCAGACAGGCTGTAGAAATGCTCGCGGTCTTCAAAGCGCAGGCTGCGTTGCCGGATGAGCTTCAGAAACAGCTCGTTGACCACGCTCGTCGGCTGCAGCAGGTGCTCTGTCCGTTCCCCCCTGAACAGCGAGCCCGCAATCTGCCGCAGTTGCGGATACACCAGCTCGAAAAGGTGATCGACGGCCGCGGGATCGCCCGCTTTCCAGTCGCGGAGAAGCATCGTGATTTCGCCTGCTTCCGGCATCCAGTTCACCTTCAGGGCACAAACATTCCGCCCCGGGCTCGCCATCAAAGCGCACCCGTCCACCCCAGCAAACGTGCCAACCAGCTGACTCGCTCGCACCACTACCGCGCGAACGCCTCTTCCTCCACCTTCGCCCGCTCGATCAGCTTCACCGGATAGTACGAGTTGCGCGTGTATTGCTTCACCATGCGGTTGGTGTTGAAGTAGGAGCCATTGAATGCAAGTGTGGTGCGCATCAGCCGCGCCCATTTTTCCGGAACATCCAGGTACAGCGGAACCACCGCCGTCTCCAGCTTTTTGTAAAGCGAAGTCGCCTCTTCCTGGTCGTTGGCGCCGTCTTCGATTGCCCAGCCCGTCACGCCCTCGATGCAGCCCTCAATCCACCATCCGTCCAGGATCGAAAGGCTCGGCACACCGTTCAGCGCTGCCTTCATTCCGCTGGTGCCTGATGCCTCGTAGGGCCGTTTGGGCGTATTCACCCACACATCCACGCCCGCCGTCAGCATCGCGCCCAGGTCCCACGCGTAGTTTTCCAGGTACACAATCTTCAACTCGCCGTTGGAGAATCTCTGCGCATCCTCCACCACCTTCTGGATAAGCGCCTTGCCCGGTTCGTCCTGGGGATGAGCCTTGCCCGCATAAATGATCTGCAATCCGCCCGCCTGGTTGGCAATCTCCACCAGCCGCGCCGGATCGGTAAACAGAAGCGTCGCCCGCTTGTAGGTCGCCACCCGCCGCGCAAAGCCCAGCGTCAGCACCTTGGGGTCTAGCACCAGCCCGGTGCGCGACCCAACCTCCGCCAGCAGGTTTTCCTTGGCCCGCGCATGAGCCGCAAGAATCTCCCTCTCCGGCAGGTCGATCGCATTGCGCAGGTAAAGATTGTCCCGCCGCCACGAGGAAAAGTTCTCATCCAGCATCTGCTGGATGGGTTCGGAAACCCAGGTTGGCGCATGAACTCCATTGGTGATTGAGTCGATTGCGAACTCCGGGAACATCGCCCGCGACACCTTCGCATGTTGCATCGCCACGCCATTCGCATAGCGCGAAAACTTCAGCGCCAGCAGCGTCATGTTCAGCATTCCGTCGCGATAACAGCCCAGCTTCTCCAGGCGCGCCGTGCGGTCCGAGCCGAGAATGCGGTTGGTCTGCTCGGTCGAAAAACGGTCGTGCCCGGCCGGTACCGGGGTGTGCGTCGTAAACACGCACTTCTGCCGCACCAGCGCCAGGTCGCTCTCCGTAGGCGCGCCCAGCGGCCCGCCGCCCAGTTCGCTCTCAATCAGCGCCAGCGTCAGCAGTGCCGCGTGTCCTTCGTTCATGTGGTACACGTTCACCCGGTGGCCCAAGGCATGCGCCATGCGTACACCACCCATGCCCAGCACAATCTCCTGCTGCAAACGGTAGTTCGTGTCGCCGCCATACAGGTGATCGGTCAGCCCGCGATCCCATCCCGAGTTCCCATCCAGATCCGTGTCCAGCAGGTAGATCGGCACCGTGTGCCCGTAGCGGCCCACCAGGTCGTAGCGCCACGACCGCACGGTCACCACGCGGTCTTCCACGCTTACCGTGACGCGCGCCGATTCCTCGGTGCAGAAATTCGCCGGGTTCCATGGCTGCACATCTTCGGTCTGCAATCCATGCCCATCCAGATGCTGCTGAAAATATCCCTTGCGATGAGCCAGCGTAAACGCCACCAGCGGCACGCCCAGGTCAGCCGCCGAACGAAGCGTGTCTCCCGCCAGCACCCCCAGGCCGCCCGAATAGGTGGGCATCGCCGGGTTGATCGCGATTTCCATTGAGAAGTAAGCCACCACGCCGGCGGCAGGAAAGGATTCGTATGAAAATGGTCTCGTTGACGCAGGTTGCATCTACTCTTCTCTCCGCGGCGCTCCAAAAATACTGCAAAGCGACGATCTGGGAATAGAAAT
>JBEKFD010000225.1:0-7648 GCA_050013495.1 Occallatibacter sp.
TGGTTCCCCATCGACCAGTACATCGGCGGCGTGGAGCACGCGATTCTTCACCTGATCTACTCGCGCTTCTGGACCAGGGTGATGCGCGACCTCGGCCTCGTGGAGAACGACGAGCCCGTGCGGCGGTTGTTCACGCAGGGCATGGTGATCAAGGACGGCCACAAAATGTCCAAGTCGAAAGGCAACGTGGTGTCGCCCGACGACATGGTGGCCCGCTACGGGGCCGATGCGGCACGCGCCTACTCGCTGTTTGCCGCGCCTCCGGATCGCGATCTGGACTGGCAGGAAGACGGCGTGGCCGGCGTGAGCCGGTTCCTGGCGCGCGTGTGGCGGCTGACGACGAAGTATGCGCCGGTTGCGCGCGAAGGCCGAGGACAAGAAGCTGCGCCGCCCACCGGCATTTCCCTCAAGCTGCTGCGCAAGCTGCACCAGACCGTTGCCAAAATTACGCTGGACTTCGAGGGGCGATGGCATTTCAACACCTGCATTGCGGCCATCATGGAACTGGTGAATGAAATTCAGGCTGC
The DNA here is from genome assembly GCA_050013495.1 of Occallatibacter sp. GTDB lineage: Bacteria > Acidobacteriota > Terriglobia > Terriglobales > Acidobacteriaceae > Telmatobacter. The sequence goes on from JBEKFD010000225.1 coordinate 528, forward strand.
CGATGCGCAGCTTGCTGCCGGCGAGGTGCCGCCGCCGGTGATGCTGGAGCTGCTGCGCACCTTGGTGCTGCTGCTGGCGCCGTTCGCGCCGCACCTGGTGGCCGAGTTGTGGGAGGAACTGGGCGAAGAAGGCTCCGTTCTGCGCGCGCCGTGGCCGGTCAGCGATCCCGAACTGGCCAAGGAAGATGAGCTCGAAGTTCCGGTGCAGATCAACGGCAAGCTGGTGACCGTGGTGCGCGTGGCTGCCGATGCCGATGCAAAGACCCTGGAGGCAACGGCGCTGGCTGACGAAAAAATTCAGGGGCGCATCGCCGGCAAGACGGTGATCAAGCTGATCGTGGTGCCGCGCAAGCTGGTGAACCTCGTTGTCAAGTGATGGTTGTCAAGTGATGGTGGTGAAGTGACGGGTCCTGCGCAGACGGGTTCTGGACTGACGGGTCCTAGACTGAAGGCTCCCCTGCGCGGAACCCAGTCGCTGGTTGGCCAAATGGGGTGGGTCTTCAGCCGGTCGTTGCTGGTTGCGGTTGAGGTTGGTTGGCGCTGGCTCTTCGGTATTCCGTTTCTGTTCGTCTGTTGGGTTCAGGCGCAAAAAATCCTCGCAGTGCTGCCGCTCGAATCTTCCGGGCTCAATTCGATCGATCCGCAAAACCCCTGGGTCGCAGCCGTGCAGCTTGCGCACGCATGGTCGCTCTACCAGCCGCATGTGGTTGCGGTCCTGGCCTGGCTGGGGCCTGTCGCAGCGGCGGGCTGGGTGGTTGTGTCCGGGTTGGGACGGAGCCTGGTGTTGAATCGTCTTGATCCTGTGCGCAGACTACCTTTCCGGCCGCTGCCGATGATGGTGTTGCAGGCAGGATGGCTGGCCCTGCTGGGGGCCACCTCCTGGGCGTGGTTCGAGTGCATGGGGTGGGTGAGAGACACGCACATCACCGCGGGCGCGGAGCCGGACCTGATCGGCTTTGCAACCTGGACGATCTTTCTTGCTCTGGGGTTCTTTACCGCGTGGGCGCTGTTGAACTGGGCGCTCTCCATCGCTCCGCTGGTAATGCTCTTGGAAAAGCGATCCGCCCTTTCGGCGCTGGGGCAGAGCCTGAAGCTGGGAAAGGCCTTCACCGGCAAGCTGGTGGAGATCAACCTGGTAATGGGCATCGTAAACCTGGCGCTGATTGTGTTGGCCATGGTGCTTTCTGCTGCGCCGCTGCCCTTCAGCGACCAGCTTGGGAACGACGCCCTGCATTGGATCGATGCGGCAGCAGTGGTGTTCTACCTTGTTGCCAGCGATTATTTCCAGGTGGTGCGGCTGAAGGGGTTTCTGGAGTTCTGGAAGATGTTTCGCGGAGAGCGAGTCAGCAAGTTACCTGGTTAGCGAGTCAGCGGAGTCTATTTGCCCGCGCCGCTGGCTGCCTCTTCCTTCAGAAACGCCTCGCTGAGCGTGCCTTTCTTTTGCGCAATGGGCAGCAGCGTGGGATAGAACTGCACAAATGTAGTGTCCACCGCTGCATGGGCCAGGTGGCAGGAGTAGCAGGGCGCTGCCTGGGGAATCAGCGTGGCGTTTCCGCTTGCGGAATCGAGGGAGAAGAAGGCCCATTTTCCGGGGAAACGCGCTTCGTCCTTCAAATGAAACTCAAGGTCTGCGATGCCGCCCGATTGGTAGTGCCCACTGCGATTGATCGAGCCTTTGCTGCGCGCCTCCCGTGCCTCGAGAACCAGGACGGTTTTGTCGGGCCAGGTTCCCGTTTCAAGGTAGCTTCGGTAGGATTCCGGATTGACGAAGAGGTTGTCGAACATTGGGTGGTCTCCCATTCCCTCCATCTTTGGGGTGTAGCTCATGTCAATGCCGGTGGTGAGATAGATCCACTCACGATAATTTGCGGGGAGAATCAATGCTCCGCCCGGTGTGTAGGTGGGCGAGACGGAAGAAGCAGCATGCGCGGTATGGGGCGCTCGAAAAGCAATGGTCGCCGCAAGAGCGGCGGCCACCAGGCAGAATGCAGATATTGAGGTGGGAATTTTTACGGTCAATACAACCTCGCGTGCATCGATGTACGGGTTTGGCCCCGCAAAAGTTCCCCGGGTTTACGCGGGCAACCGCTCAAGAGGAGCAGATCCAGCTCGCGATGTTTCTCTAAGAACCTATCCAAAAACCAAGTTCAAAGTGGGGCGGGTTGAGGTCTGTGGTCTCCCACCCATTCGCAAAAGAATGCGAATAGATGGGGCACGGAGGGTTTGTGCCGGTTCTAAGGTTCCTTGTGAAATGCGCGAAAGAGCAAAAGCAGATTCTCCGCTCACCACCCTCGAACTGAAAGGCGTTCGGGGCCCCGTTCGCTCAGAAGGACAGTGTCTGTTTTATGTCAGCCGCTATTTTGCGATGACCTTTTGAGACAAGAAACTAGAAGACCTTCAACTGAATTACCAGGTACTTCTTGGGGTTCTCTCGCATGCCCTTCACCAACTGCTGCGCCTGGTCCATCGTCTGGTCGGCATGGTCGTAGAGGGAGCGGTTCTTGAACAGTTGGCCAATCGATCCGTTGCCCTCATCCACGCTGGTGAGAATGTTATCCAGGCGGGTGATCGTATCGTCCAGCCGTTTGGCGAATTCCGGATCCTTGGCCAGCTTGCCGATGGTGCCCTTGCCGGCATTGATCTGGGCTATCAGCTCATTGGCGTTGGCGACGGTCGCGTTCAAGTTTTTGTAAAGCGAGTCGTCCTTGAGAAACTTGCCGGCTGTGCCCTTGCCTTCGTCCAGGCCGGCGGTGATCTTGTCGAGCTGGTCTATAGTCGAATTGGCGCGATCGTAGAGCGTGTCGTCGTTAAGCAGTTTTCCCAGAGAGCCTTTGCCGCCGGCGGCCGCGCTGGTGATGGACTGAAGGTCGTCTGCAATGCGCGAAATCTTCTTGTAAAGATCGGGATTGTTGAGGAACTCGCCGGCTGAGCCTCGCTTGGAGTTCAGCGTGTCGACCAGAGTGTCAATTTTGCCAATCAGCCCTTGAATCTGCTTCATCGTCTCTTCGCTGGAGCCCAGGACAGCCTCGATGCTGGAAGAGTTCCTGGTCTTGAGCTCGGCGTTGTTGCCGGGTGCGGGGCCGGTGGCATTGACCGATGTGATATCGATGAAGCTGTCGCCCAGCGCGCCTGCCTGTTCAATTTTGACGGTCGAGTCGGTGTGCAGGTCGGGGATGAATTCCCCTCCCACCCGCATGCTCACTTCCACCGGCGTGGGGTCGCGGGCGGGAATCACGCGGACGTGGATCACATTGCCGATGGTTACGCCTTCCAGCGTGACCGGCGCGCCATCCTTGAGGCCTTGCGCATTCGCAAAATAGGAGCGAAGCACAATTTTGGGCTCAAAAAGGCCGCCGGTCGAACCGGACATGAGAAGGATGAGCCCGATCAGGACGGCCATGGCCACCATAACCAGCGCTCCCACTCTCAATTGTGACCATTGCACCTCTTTGCGGCTTGGCACGGCACTCCTCTGGCTTAAATGAGCATGTCGTCGCCTTGAGGATACCAGACGGACCGATTCAGGCCCCGTTCTCCAGCACCACGCTGGCCATGGCAAGGTCGGCCGTATGGGTGATGGAAAGGGCGATGTGCGCCACTCCCATGCGTTGCGCAAACTGGGCGGCGCGGCCGTAAAGCTTGAGCGTAGGCCTGCCGCCCCGCTCCCGCACCACCTCAATCTCCAGCCAGCTCACGCCCTGGCTGATGCCCGTCCCAAGAGCTTTGGCGCCCGCCTCCTTGGCTGCGAAACGGGCGGCAAAGCTCTCCGCAGAGTTGCGCTTGCGCAGGCAATATGCCTGCTCCGCGGCCGTGAAAATGCGGTCGAGAAAGCGGCTGCCATAGCGGTCAATGGACTGCTTGATGCGCCCAATTTCTGCCAAATCGATTCCGGACCCGACAATCATGCTGTTTATCAAACTACAGCAGAATCAGCGTCGATGTAAGAACCTCTCCGAAAACCAAGCTCAAGGGGTCCGGTTGAGATTTGTGGTCTCCCACCCATTCGCAAGAGAACGCGAATGGATGGGACACGGAGCGTTTGTGCCCGGTTGGAGGCGGGCAATTCCAAGTTGTTGGACAGGTTCTTGAGAGAAGCTAATCGTGAAAAGGCCGAACCTGGACACTGGCTCGCTCCGCTCAAAACGATTTTCCGCTGGTGTGATCGTGCCGATCGCGGCAGCCGGCTCCCGCACCGGATTAGAGTCCTCAAAGAGTCCGGCGAGTCCGTCCTCAATTACCTGGGAAGCGGCCAATGGGTCCCGACGGAGCAGGTGTGTTTCATCAACGGTCAGTTGCCGTGCCACTCCCGGACATTGATTATGCCTGCGGGGCCCGCTCCGATAAGAGCGGTGTGAGGCTGATCATGTCGGATCGTAACGCAATAAAGACCGTGAGTATTCCGTGGGCGATGGAGATGAAGGCCGTCTCCGCAGTGGAACCTTCCAGGTTAATCCAAACTCTGACCGGGGCCATTCTCGCATCCGGCGGCTGGGTTCTGAGCCGGGGCGCAAACGATTCCGGTTTGGTGAGCATGTTGTTCGAGTTCGAACGCGAGGCCTGCGTGGAGATCTACAGCCTGCTGATTGCGGCGGGGTTGGACTTGAGCCAGAGCGGGCACATTCGCTTTACCGAGCTATGCCAGTGCACGCGCAGCCATCAGAGTGACTGCGGAACGGAGATCGCCAGCATCGATCTTGAGATTCAAACGTTTCCGGTGGAAGCGGCGGGTTGCTCGGCTGGAAGCAGAGCGGCCTGAAGTGCAGCTCAAGTCAACCCGCCTCGACCAGCCCATATCTGCGCTGCCATGCCTCTTTGAGCCGCGCCCACACGCGCGCGCGCTCGGCCTCAGTGCATTCGTTGCCCCTGATTTGATCCTTACCCGGAGCTGCGCCAGGAGCGGCGCCCGGAGCGTTGGCAAAGCGGGAGGCTTCAATCTTGGCAATTTCTAACAACTGCCGGTCGCGCACCAGGCTGGCCACGCGGAAATCGGGCAGTCCGGCTTGCCGCGTTCCAAAAAATTCGCCTGGGCCACGCATCGACAAGTCCAGCTCCGCCAGTTCGAATCCGTCCTGGGTGCGCACCATGGCGTTCAGCCGTTCCTCGGCCAGGGGGCTGACGCGGGGACCGGTCATCAGGATGCAGTAGCTTTTCGCGGTTCCCCGGCCCACGCGCCCGCGCAACTGGTGCAACTGCGCCATGCCGAAGCGCTCTGCGTGTTCGACCACCATCACCGTCGCGTTGGGGACATCGACGCCGACTTCAATCACCGTGGTTGCCACCAGCACGTCGATCTCGCCGCGCTGGAAGCGGCGCATCACGATCTCCTTCTCGTCTGCGTCCAGGCGGCCATGCAACAGGCCCACGCGCAGCCCGGCCAGCGGTCCCTTACGCAGCTTCTCGTGCATATCGACCGCGGACTTCAATCCGGATTTCGCGGTTGGATTTGCCTCCTGCGCTGCCTTGGGAAACAGCTCCGCAGTCTTTCCCTTGCGAACCGCTTTTCGAGCGAGAGGGACGGCGGGAGCAAGTTCTGCCTCGAGGTCATCGTGAGAGAAATCCAATTCCGGCTGGTCGTCCTTGCTTCCCTCGATCACCGGGTAGACGATATAAGCCTGTCGCCCCAGCTTGACCTGCTTGCGCACAAAATCCCACACTTTTTCCGACTCTTCTCCGGAGACGCGGCGAGTCACGATCGGTGTGCGCCCAGGCGGCAATTCGTCAAGCACGCTCAAGTCCAGGTCACCGTACAAGCTGAGCGCAAGTGTGCGCGGAATCGGCGTTGCCGTCATCACCAGCACATCCGGTTCAGCCCCCTCCGTCCCATCCGGCCTTGGCTTTTTCATCAGCCGGAAGCGCTGCAGCACGCCGAAGCGATGCTGCTCGTCCACCACCACCAGGCCCAGGCGATCGAACTCAACCTTCTCTTCAATCAGGGCGTGGGTGCCGATGACCAGTTGCGCCTCGCCGCGGTTGATCAGGCCGCGGGTATGGCGCTTGCGTTCTTCGTCGAGCGAGCCGGTGAGCAGCACAATGCGCGGCTTGCGGCTGGAGCGCTCAAGCAGCTTGCGGGCGGCAAGAAAATGCTGCGTGGCAAGAATCTCGGTGGGCGCCATCAACGCAGCCTGGTAGCCGTTTTCCATGGCGACCAGCATGGCTTGCAGGGCGACGATGGTTTTGCCTGAGCCGACGTCTCCTTGCAGCAGGCGGCGCATGGGGCTGGCGCCGCGCATGTCGGCAACAATCTCGCCCAGGGCCCGCTTTTGCGCTGTGGTGGGATGAAAGGGCAAGACTTCGCGGATGGCCTCGCGGACCTTGTCGTTGGTGGCGAAAGCGATGCCGGCGCGCTCCCTCATGCGGCGGCGCTTGAGTTCGAGGCCCAGTTCCAGAAAGAACAGCTCTTCAAAGATCAGGCGGCGATGAGCCGGCGTTGCGCTGGCCTGCAACTGGGAGAACGGTGTGCCTTCGGGAGGAAAATGAACCTCGCGCAGGGCCGATTCGCGATCAGGCAGGTCGAGCCGCGCGAGCATCTCCTTCGGCAGGCATTCCGGCACTGCGCCGCGCATGGATTCGAGCAGGTTGAAGATGGTTTTGCGCTGCCAGCGCGAGGCCAGCCGCGCGCCGCCCAGCGACTCGTAGACCGGCGTAATGCGGCCCACTTCCAGCAGGCGCGTTTCGGCGTCGTCGCTCTCGTCCGGCAGAAGCTCCCACTGCGGCTGGATCATCTTCATGTTGCTCGTGGATCGCGATGGCTCGACTTTGCCGTACACGGCCACCGTCTGCCCGGCGTGGAATTTGCCGTTGAGGTAGGTCCCGTTGAACCAGATGCACTTCAGCGCGTGACGCCCCTGGCCGACGGTGAGCTCGAATATTGGAGCTTTTCGCGTTCTTAGCAGGATTGCCCCGCGGACCTCCGCGATGACGCTGGCCATCTCGCCCGGCTTCAGCTCGTCCAGGCTGCGCGGGTTCTGGCGGTCCTCGTAGCGGAAGGGCAGATGGTAGAGCAGGTCCTCCGCCGTCTGGATGTCTTTGGTGGCCAGCAACTCCGCCACCTTGGGACCAACGCCGCGCACGTACATGACAGGAGTATCGAGGCCGGGCACACTCTGGATGCTAAAACATTT
>JBEKFD010000226.1:0-7640 GCA_050013495.1 Occallatibacter sp.
CGAAGACGGCTACGCCGCCATGCTGAAAGGCTTCCAGTGGTTCCGATTCACCTTCCGCGAAAAAGACCCGCGCCTGGTTTACTTTGTTCTCAACGTGACGGACCGCGATGTCCCGCTCGACGTGGATATCTTTCAGACGGGCAAGGACTCTTCCGGACAGCCGGATATGGTTCCATTCACTGCTGGAGAGTTTGTCTACCAGGTTGAGGCGACGCAGAATTATCCGGGCCTGTACAAGTTCCGCACCCGCATTCTTCAGCCCGGCCAGGAATACTACGTACGCGTGGATGCCAATCACCCGGCATACCAGTTGCATACTTACCAATACCCGGTACCTCCGAACACGGACCCGCACCAGGCGGTTCGCTCGGGGATGGATTTCCTGGTCAACATGGGCGACAGTTGGCTGTCGAATACTCCCCGACGGGGCGCGGTCGCGTTGCGCACGGTGATGCAGCACTCTGAAACGCAACTCTGCATCGCCTGCCATCCCGCGCAATTCTCCACGCGCGGGTATTTGCGAGCGGTCCAGAACGGCTACGCCCCAACGCAACGCGCGGGCCTCGAGTTTCTTACCGATCGCATTTACAACAACGCTCGTCCTCTTTACGGAGAAGCCGATACCAACTGGGTGCGGGTGATTTATTCCGCTCGCACGGTTGCCAGCCGCTTGCCACTCATCGCGCACGCCTTTGAACAGAATGTAACTCACGATCCGCCGCGCAAGAACTTCGACGTACCCTATGCGCGCTACTTGAAGATTCATTACAAGGGCCTGACCGCGTTGCCCGGCGACGAGGCGGACGGCTGCGAGCCGGATATAAGCCCGTTTGAGATCGCGCTGCAAAGCTGGCAGACATTCACGCTGGCCCACGACGAAACCCACGATGCCGATTGGCTGGCGGAGCGCGACCATGTGGAGAGTCTCGCGCTGCCCGATGAGCCGAAGAACATCATCGATTTGAATTGGAAGATCCAGCTATTGTCCGCATTGGATCGCGAGAAATATGCGGCGCAGATCGGCGCTCTCATTAACGAGCTCTACGAGTATGAGACTCCCGAAGGCGCATGGCCTTATCCCTTCGACAAGAGAGCCAAGCCGTCAGACTTCATTTCTTATCACGCAGTGCTGGCCCTGGCTGAGGCCGGCCGCCGCCCTGAAACCGACGAGCACCTGGCGCGCGCGGTCAAAGCCATGCTGGCTGCGCAACGGTCGGAAGGCAGTTGGGAAGGCGATCCCGTCTACCAGGGATTCAACACGCCTTTCCGGGCCACGCAGTTTGCCGTGATGGCATTGTCTACGCTGTATCCGGGAACAACCACAGCCAAGAACTGGGATGCGGCCTACCCTGCGCCGGCCACCAAACTTGCCACCAAAGATCTTCCGCTGCTTCTGGAACAACTGGACCAGTACTGGGATCTGGCTCCGGAGCCGGTCCTGGTTCAGATTCGCAAGGTGCTGGCGGCAAGCGATCAGCCGCTTGCACGTGAAGCCGCGGCGCGCGCGCTTGGACACATGGCCGACCCCGGCGCGCTGTCGGTTCTGATCAAAGGCCTCGGCGACCCTGCCAAGATGGTGCAAGTCGCATCAGCCTACGCGCTGCGCATGGTGTTGTCGCGACGGCAAAGCGTTGCGCCGCAAGGGCGCGCGCTGCTTGCCTCCGCGCTGCAATCGCCCAACGCGCGTACTCGCTGGGGAGCGGCCCGCGTCTTCAATCAGCATTTCCGCGACCTCACCGGCGATGCAAATTTGCTGGCCGCACTCGAACACACGCTGAACGATCCCGTGCCCTACGTCCGCTTTGAAGCTGCCGCCGGATTGTGGCGCTGGTATTACTGGCAGGTGGATCAGCCTTCCGTGCGCCGTGGAACCCTGGAAGCGCTCGCCACCCGTCTCAACACCGAGACCGATGAAGTGGTGCGGCGAGGGCTCAAGGAAAGCATCTACGACCTGCTCGACGAGAACACCGGATACCTTTCCGCATGGGTGAAGGCAAGTTCCAAAGACGAAGACAAAGACCACATCAACACAGGCTATGAAGCGGTGGTGCGCGACCAGGCGCAAGTGCTGGCCAAGGTGCTGCGCACTGCAACCCCGCTGGGCCGCGAGGGGATTCTGACCGCGCTTTGGGATTTTCATATTCGTCACTATGCATTGCCGGCTCTCAAATCGGACACCGTATCGATCGGCTTGCCCGCGGTTCTCACCAAATACGTAACCGGCGTGCCCGATCTGCATCGCCCCGGCTACGAATACCCTCCCTATCGCGAAGCCGTCGATTTCAAGTACGACGTGCACAACAGCTTCTTCCAGACGCGCATCGGCAACGACAGCGATCTGATCCATTTCTTCAAGAGTTCCGGGCCGGAGTTGGAGGACGCGCTTCTCGATTGCCTGAAAGGCGCAGATGAGTCGATGAAAATCAACGTGCTGAAGGCGGGCAGCACTCTGAGCGAATCCGGCGACGCGCGCTTTACCCTCGCGGCCCTCAACCTGTCAGAGGACCCAAGCGCCGACGTGCGCCAGACCGTCCGCTACGTCTACGAAGGCGGCCAGCGCGGAGTCCTGAATCTTGAATCGCGGGCCGCGCCCGATCCAAACCTGGTAGCCAAAGTCGTCGAGATTCTCAAGCAGGGAAACCCCGACAGCCAGGCCGTCGTCCTTCCGCTGCTGGCGTCGCTCCCCAAAGACTCCATATGGGAACACCAGGCGGACGTTCAGGGCGCATTGCGATCGATGCTTCAACAAGAACCGCAGCCTGCGAACTTTGGCCAGGTGCTGGACGCAGCTTCTTCGTTCAGCAACCTAATGCGCGAGCCGATGTTACAGCAACAGGTATTGGATGGCCTGGACTCGCCAATGCCCGACGTACAGCGCGCCGCCGTGCGGATTTCGCTGGAACATTTTCTGAGCGATCCAAAAACCGCATCCGCAGTGCAACCTGCATTTGCAAAAATGAACGGCCCAGGGCTGAGAATCCTGATGGAAGAAGCGAGCAATCCGCAATTCCTGAAGCAGCGGTTCGGAATCTCCGGCGGCGCAGTCTCACAGGATCAGGACTACCTCAACGGCCATCCAGCCGCATTGAAAGCTCGCGCACCGCTGGAGTATCCCATCGTCGTCGACACCATCATGGCCAGCCTGCTGAATGCAGACGCCAACGTGAGCGCCGCGGCACTCGATACTCTGCGCAAGGTGAAGGGCGTGGAGAAGCGGCCGGATTTTCTCGCGGCAATGAATCAGCTTCAGACCTCCACCAATCCGCGGCTCAAGCTCATCGCCACCAGTGTGCTCAAGGGAAAGAACCTTGGCGACTCGCTGAACGACGTGCAGCCGGGCTCGTTGCTCGATTTCCGCACCTTTGTGACCCGGATCGAGCCCATTCTTGCTCGGCCTGGACCGGATGGCAAGGCATGCGTCAATTGCCACGCCAGTCATGTGATCTTCAAACTGCAGCCGCCCAATGCGGAGGGCATCTTCTCTGACCAGGACAGCGAAGACAACTACAAGTCCGCGATGCGCGTGGTGGACATTACCGAACCGGACAAAAGTCTGCTGGTCATCAAACCCACCAGGCCCACCGATAGCGCGGGCGACGTGGGCGACTATCTGGCCACGCATAACGGCGGCCAGCGTTGGCATGGAAATCAATCCGGCGATGAATACCGCACAATTCTAGATTGGATTCGAGGAGGCCGGACGCAGACCCCGAGCGTGTCAAAATAAAATGATCGCGGGAAGCCCGGCCCCGTTTTTTGAAATGTGCATTTAACGCTTTGAAGTGTTTGCCAACACAGTTTTTTAGCAGCCTTCGCCGCCGCGGGGTTTTTTGCAAAGGGCTGGCCACGGCCGGCTTTCAGCGCATGATGAACTGGAAAGGCCGCGTATTTTGGAGGAGAGATGAACAATGAAGAAACTGGCCGTCGCGACTTCCTCAAGCACGCGAGTCTAATAGGATCCATGGCCATGATCGGCGGATTCTCAGAAAGTGCATTAGCCCACGGAGCTACGCCCGGTCGTGTGGTTGAAGACATGGCTCCAGCCAGCCAGCCGGAAGAAGCGCCCAAATACCACATCAAGTTCGCTGTGTGCGGCATGAGCCACGATCACATTTACGGCATGGTCGGGGCTGTGCAGCGCGGGGGCGGCGAATTGGTAGCCGTCTGGGGACAGGAGCCGGACAAGGTTGCCACCTTCACAAAGCGCTTTCCCAATGCAAGGGTCGTCAAGATGCAGGACGAAATCCTCAACGATCCATCGATTCAACTGGTGTTAAGCTCGCAAATCGCCAACGAGCGTGCTTCGCTCGGCGTCAGGGTAATGAAGCACGGCAAGGATTTTCTCTCTGACAAGCCGGGCATCACCACACTCGAGCAGCTCGCCGAGGTTCGCAGGACCATTGCTGAAACCAGGCGCATTTACGCCATTATGTACTCGGAAAGACTGGAAGTGAAGGCTGCTGTTTATGCGGGCAAGCTGATCCAACAGGGCGCCATTGGCAAGGTGATTCAGACCATCAACATTGCGCCGCATCAGATTGTGCAAGGGCACGGCGACTCGGGCGGGGGAACCGGCAGGCCTGAGTGGTTCTGGAATCCGGACCAATACGGCGGCATTCTGTGCGACATTGGATCGCACCAGGTGGATCAGTTTCTCTTCTACACGGGCTCGACCCGCGCCGACGTGGTGGAATCGCAGATTGCCAATGTGCGCCATCCCGATCGTCCGCGCTTCCAGGACTTCGGCGACATGGTATTGCGCGGCAATCGGGGCCTGGGATACGTGCGCCTGGACTGGTTTACGCCCGACGGACTGGGAACTTGGGGCGATGGCCGCTTGTTCATTCTTGGAACCAACGGCTACATCGAAGTGCGCAAGTACACCAACGTTGCGGTCAGCAAGCAGGGCAACAACCTGTTCCTGGTTGACGACAAGCAAGCCCGGTATATTGACTGCAACCAGATGCCGCTTCCTTTCGGCCCGGACTTCGTGGCCGATATCGTGAATCGCACTCATAACGCGCAGGACCAGGAGCAATGCCTGCTGGCTGCGGAACTGGTGATCAAGGCGCAGAAGAACGCCAAGGTAGTCACTCTGGAGGACTGACGATGGAGAAGCCGATGAATCGAGCCGTCAAAGCGAACGTGTCGCGGCGCACTTTCCTGAAGGCGGGCATGGGCACGGCAGCGGCTATCGGATTTCCCGCCGTGGTGCCGTCGTCCGTCTTCGGCCAGTATGCGCCCAGCAAGCGTATTAACGTGGGCGCCATCGGCGTGGGCCGGATCTCGCGCGTTCACGACATGCCCGGCATTCTGCAATACGACAACGCGCGCATTGTTGCCGTCTGCGATCTCGATGCGCATCGCGTGGAAGATGGAAAGAACTTTGTCAACGAGTACTACGCGAAGAAGACCGGCAAGCCGTATGACGGCGTTACAGGCTATGCAAATTACCACGAACTGCTCGCCAACAAGGACATCGATGCAGTGGTGGTGAGTACGCCCGATCACTGGCATGCGCTTATCGGTGTCGACGCGGTGCGGGCCGGCAAGGACGTTTACCTGCAGAAGCCTGCATCCCTCACCATTGCCGACGGGCGAGCTTTGAGCAATGCTTTGCAGGCTTCCGGCCACATTCTGCAGATCGGCTCCCAGCAGCGCTCCACAGTGCAGTTCCGCTATGCCGCGGAACTGGTGCGCAACGGACGCATCGGCGAATTGCAGCGCGTGGAGGTTGGCTTGCCCGGAGACCCTGCCGGCGGCGACAAAACGACCATGCCGGTTCCGGACGGTTTCAACTATGAGATGTGGCTAGGTGAAACACCCTGCGTGTACTACACGCTCGATCGCGTCCATCCGCGACAGGGCTACGATCGGCCCGGATGGCTGCGCTGCCGCCAGTTCGGCGCGGGCATGATTACCGGTTGGGGCGCGCACCACATTGACAGCGCGCATTGGGCCATGAACACGGAGTACACCGGCCCCATTGAAGTGTGGGGAACCGCGCAGTTCCCTGACCATGGTTTGTGGGATGTGCACGGCCCCTTCAAGACCGAAGCGCTGTACGCCAACGGCGTTCGCATGAGCGTGAGCGGCGACTACTCGAACGGCATCAAGTTTTATGGCTCGAAGGGCTGGATCTTCGTTTCGCGCGGGAACGAACAGGTGACCAAGAGCGATCCGGTGGCCAAGCTGCATGACTCCACCGCACTGGCGGCGAGCGATCCCCAAATCATTCAATCGGCGATCGGGCCGGACGAGATCCACCTGTACGAGAGCAAGGAGCAGCATGGCAACTGGCTGGAGTGCATTATCACCCGCAAGGAGCCCATTTCGCCTGTCGAGATGGGGCACCGCGCTTGCTCCACGTGCCTGATTCACGACATGGCCATGGTACTCAAACGAAAACTGTTTTGGGATCCGGTCACGGAGCGGTTCAAGAACGACGATGAGGCGAACAGCATGATCTCGCGTCCGCAGCGCGCTCCCTACATGCTCGCCTAGAAGGGGGAAGTCATGATTAATCGCCGTGATGTTGTTGCCGGATTGATCGGCATGCCTTGCGCAATGAACGCGCTCGCCGCTTCTGCGCCGGAAGGAGAGACGGGCGGGCAGATCATGGGTTCTACCGTGTTCGCGTGGGAAGACATGAACCCGGTGAAGACCGCCACGGGCGAAGCGCGCTCGCTCTGTAAAGCTCCGACGGCGACGCTTGACGAACTTGAGATGCATGTGACGACGCTCAATCCCGGCCAGACGTCGCATCCTCCACATCGGCACGTCAACGAGGAGCTGATCATCCTTCGCGAGGGCCAATGCGAGACGCTCTCCAACGGGGTGTGGGTGAAGGTGGGGCCCGGTTCCGTGGTCTTCAACGCGTCCAACGGCCTGCACGGGTTTCGCAATGTCGGAACAGCGCCGGCGACCTATCACGTCATCAACTGGAGTTCCAAAAAGCCCGCGACCTGCTGAACTTGGGTTGCGCGGGTCAACGTCGAACCCCTCCAGTTTCAAGAATTACGCAGGGTTGCCCGTCGGGCGAGGGAACTTGCTGAATCTTATTGTGCGGTATTGTTTTCATACCGTATGATTGCGGCCATCGGAAGTAAGTCGATTTAGTGGGCCAGTTCCGACTTGGTCTTGGTTCTGTATCCTCAGGTTGATCGGGAGGTAAAACATGCGGCCAGAACAATGGGAAACATTCAAACGAGCGGCCCGCCGCGAGAAGATGGACAGGATTCCGATGGCGCTGATCGTCGATAGCCCGTGGATTCCCGGCTATCTCGGAATCAAGCACATGGACTACTTCCTGGATCCTGAACTCTGGTTTCAATCGAATTTGAAGATCATGCGCGAGTTTCCTGACATCATCTTCATTCCCTCATGGTGGATGGAGTACGGAATGGCGGCCGAACCCTCTGTGCTGGGCGCCAAAATCAAATTCTGGCAGGACAATACGCCCAGTGAATACCACACCCTTTACCGGCTAGAGGATATCGACAACTTTCCCGAATACGAAGTGGAAGCAGACGCCTTTGCCGGTCTCACTTTGCATCGCATTGGCATGGCGCGGCAACGCATCCTGGACGCCGGCTGCATTCTTCCCATGATCACTTCGCGGGGCCCGCTCTGTACCGCCG
>JBEKFD010000227.1:0-7621 GCA_050013495.1 Occallatibacter sp.
ACCATGCAGCAAATCTCCGAGGGGCACAAGGACCTGCTGCGCAGCCTGATCGACCAGCAGCTTTGGCTCTCCAAGGGCAAGGAACTGAGCATCGACGGCAACACGGAGCTGATCAAGCGGCTCGACGAGATTCGAAAGCAATACAACATGGAAACGCTGGAAGACCTGGAGAAGGCCGCCAAGGAGCAGGGCGTCTCGTTTGAGGACTTCAAGGCCAACATCCGCAACCAGATCATTACCCAGGATGTGATGCGCGAGGTTGTGGGCCGCAAGGTTCAAATCACCCCCGGGGAAGTTGAACGCTATTTCGTGCAGCACAAGCAGGATTATGCGAAGCCGGAAAGCGTTCAGTTGAGCGAGATTCTGGTTTCAACGGGCGCCGACCCGGACGATGCGGCGAAGGTGGCTGCGGGCAAGGCCAAAGCCGACGACATCGAGGCCAAACTGCACGCCGGCGGCGACTTCACCCAGCTGGCCAAGTCCTTCAGCGACGGCACAACGGCCGCGGACGGGGGAAACTTCGGCACCTTTCACCGCGGAGACGGTGGGCTCGCCAAGGTGTTCGAAGACTCCGTATTCGTCCTCAAGACTGGCCAGTACACCGATCCTATTCGGACGAAGCAGGGCTTCATCATTTTCAAGGTCGATCAGCACAACCCCGGCGGCGTTCCCGCGTACAAAGACGTGGAGCAGGATGTGGAGCAGAACTACTACTACAGCCGCATGGAGCCGGCCATGCGCGACTACCTGACGCAGATGCGCGAGGAAGCTTACATCGACATCAAGCCAGGGTACACTGACACGGGCGCCAGCCCCAAAGAAGTAAAGCCTGTCTACAGCACATACACTCCGCCCACGGCCAAGAAAAAGAAGAAAGTGGAGCGTACACGTTTCCGCGAAACCACGCACGCCTTCCGGCAGAAGTCTCCGCAGGCAGAGGCTTCCGCTGGCGCCCCCGCCGCGACCAAGAAGAACGCTAGTCTGACGACGCAGAAGCCCGGCAAGAAGGAGAAAATCCGCTTTGGTCAGGCGCCCTCCAAGACGCTGCCGACTGCACCGTCCACGGCCACGGAAGATGCAGGCGCAGTGGCGCCGGCAGCGGCTGCAACGCCGGAGCCGGTCAATCCGCTGGAAGCCAGCATCAAGCCTACCCAGAAGACCCGCTTCAGTGCGCGCCCCAAGGATGAGAAGAAGGCAAAGGTGAAGGGGCCGCAGATCGACAGCAACACTTCGCCGCCGCCGGATGCGGCCGAAGTTGCCGACCGCCAGGCGCAATCCGCTCCTCTGGGCCTGGGCGGCGACACTTCCGCGACCAAGAAAAAGAAGACCAAAACCACCACGACAGATAAGACGCGTCTGGCCGACGAGAAGAAAAAGCAGGATGCCCAAACTCCTGATTCGACTGCAACGCAGGCACCCCCAGCGCCCCAAGCCCCGCCTGCTCTGGCGCCTTCTCCTCAGCAATAAGGCCATCGATTCGTAAACTGCCGGGCCTGGAATGCACCTTCCAGGCCCCGCTTGTTTTTTTGGCAACAGCAGCCGGGTGCGTTAAGCTTCTCCGCAGTATGAAAGACATTTATATTGCCGATCTGGCCAACTTCGACGAAGGAAAACTCTTCGACGGCTTCTTCCTCGTGCTCGCCAAGCAGCAGCGGACCACTAAGACCAACAAGCCTTACCTGAATCTGATTCTGGGCGACAAGACCGGCCAGCTTGAAGGCCGCGTGTGGGAGCCTGGCGATCCGCGCATCGCCAAGGGCTTCGACCGCGGCGACATTGTGAAGGCCCGCGGCAGCGCGTCGCGCTTCGAAGACCGGATGCAGATGAAGATCGACCAGCTTCGCCTGGCGCAGGCCAACGAAGTGGACAAGATGGACATGCTGCCCAGCACCATGTTCGACGTGGCCGAACTGTGGCGTAAGCTTCTGAGCTTTGTTGAGAGCTTCACCAACCCGCATCTCAAGCTGCTGCTGACCACCCTGCTCGACGATCCAACCCTTGCCCTTGCCTACCGCGAAGCACCCGCTGCCAAGCAACTGCATCATGCGTGGCTCGGCGGCCTGCTGGAGCACGTGATCAGTCTCTGCACCCTGGCCGACCGCGTGGCGCCGCACTATCCGATGATCGACCGCGACCTGCTGCTGGCCGGCGTGATTCTCCACGACATCGGCAAGGTGCGCGAGCTGAGCTGGGAGGTCGGCTTCGAGTACACCATTGAGGGCATGTTGCTGGGCCACATCCAGATTGGCGCAGCGCTCGCCGAGCGCACCATCGACGGCCTGCCCGCATTCCCGCCCAAGCTCAAAACGCTGGTTCTGCACATGATCCTCAGCCATCACGGCAAGCTCGAGTTTGGTTCGCCCAAGCTTCCCATGATCCCCGAGGCGCTGGTGCTAAACTTCCTCGACGATCTCGACGCCAAGATGCAGGCCGTGTCGTCGGAGTTCGAGAAGTCCGCGCGTGAAGGCAAAGGCCCCAACGAGCTGACCAACAAGGTGTGGGCGCTGGATAACCGGCAGTTGCTGAACACCAAGCGCTGGCTGGGCGATGAACCGGGGGCGGATGACAAATGACCGACCCTGTCCAGACTGCCATGCTCGTTGTCCAGACCTTCGGGCTGTTGGGACTTGGGTGGTATGCCCTTGAAACCCGCAAAATGCGCAAGGCCTCTCAAGACCAGGTGACAATATCGCGCGACTTGATTAGCGCGGCGATGGATCAGGTTGAGGGCCTTTCAAAGCCTTGTCTGACGATTTCATCTGAGTTGCGGGACCCAGCCGATGTCATCCTAGAAATGGGCCGGGCCGTTGGCAGTTTGGTTGCGCGGGACCGTGGCGGGTTCTTCCTCGTCGAGAATATCGGGAATGGCGTCGCGCTCAATGTTAGTTATAAATTCGTCCACCGACACGACCCGTCCACCGATCTAAGGAGAGAAAGGTACATACAGAACATCTTGGCGGGTCAAAGCGTCTCGATGGTCGAATCGCTGAGTGCTTTTCGGGCGACCGAAGATCAGATTATTTTGAAGTATGAAAGTATCGGAGGTCGAGAGTATAGAACGATCATCACAATGGTCAACCTAGTTCTAACGTCATTTGTTTTTGAACCCGTCAAGCCTTTACCGTAATGGCCCGGTGCGGCCACGGGTGAGGTCGGAGCGCCATCTAAGGTGCCTATCTCTTTATTTCGTCAATGGACAATCTCCTCCGATATTCTTCCGGCCTTTCGATGACAAATGCCGTCTGCCCAGCCAGCGCCAGCAAATCTTCGTCGCCCGTCACAAGAACATCGGCATTCCCTGCTTGGGCAAGATCGAGGAACGGCTGGTCTTTCGGGTCGCGGCAAAGAACCGGGCACGACTTCGCAATCCCGGGCGCCTCGCAAAACGGGATATAACTGGCCAACGCTTCCATCTTTTCCTCGGTGGTGAGGTGAAACTTCGGATACGCGAGGATTCTCGTCAACTCCTCCGCCGTCGCACGCGAGATCAGCGGCACGCAATTTGCGGCTTGCCAATGACCAACAAGCCAGCTTAGTCGGCCATGTGTGAAGAGGAGCGCAGAGAGGACGATATTCGTGTCGAAGACGACTCTCGCTTTGATGGCAGCGCTCACTCGCTTTTGCGCGCCCAGGCAATCGCATCGGTAATATCCTGCTCCGTAATGCCGAGAATTTCGAGCTTCGCGCGCACTTCATCCAGACGGCTCACCCGCAGCGGCTTGAGCATGATCGCTGAGCCATCCGTGCTCACCTCGAAGTACTCGACCCCGGCAAATTGCGTCGCCACCGCCTTGGGGAGCGTCAGTTGATTCTTGGTAGTCAATTTTGCCAGCATAACTTACTCCACGGAAAGATGGAAACAAGGAAATCTTACCACGCGTCGCCAAATTCCGCCTTGCTTGACCGCCCAATTGTCGATTTTTATTGTAGAAATCGCTTTACATATTCCCATATAAGTATGTATTGTTCTCTTTATGCCGAGAGCAGCCACCACGTCCGATGCATTCAACGCCGTATCCGAGCCACGTAGACGGCAAATCCTGAGTTACCTCGCACAGAACGAGCGGCCTGTCGGCGACATCGTGACCAATCTCAGCCTCGACCAGCCTTCCGTCTCCAAGCATCTGCGCGTACTGCGCAGCGTGGGTCTGGTGCGGGTGCGTTGCGACGGCCGCCACAAATACTACCGCACCAACGCCGAGGCCATCCGTCCTTTGCATGAATGGGCCGGCACGTTTGAGCGCTATTGGCAGCAGCAGTTGTTCGGCGTCAAGAAGCTTGCAGAGGAGAAAATGAACCAACTGAACTCCCACCCTGTCCCCCCTATCCCAAAGGAGAAACCATGACCACGACAGCCATGAGCCTTGAAAATCTGACCCTGACCATTAACCAGGAGATCCACGTCAACGCATCTCTCGAAGTAACATTCGAAGCGTTGCTCGAACAAATCGGCCCACGCAATGAGAGGGGCGACGGCGTCCCCATGCCGATGGTCATCGAACCCTGGCCTGGCGGTCGATGGTACCGCGACCTGGGCGACAACAACGGCCATCTCTGGGCCCATGTGCAAGCCATCAAGCGGCCCACGCTGCTGGAATTCGCCGGCCCGCTCTTCGCCTCGTATCCCTTGGTCTCCAATGTGCAATATCGGCTGAGTGAGGCGGATGGAGGAACGAAGATCGCCTTTCGCCACAGCGCGCTCGGATTTATCCAGGACGATCACCGCGGAGGCGTGAACCAGGGCTGGGCGTCTATGCTCGACCGGACTCGCAAGGCGGCCGAAGCCCGCTGATTGCTGCATCAAACCGGAAAGAGCATGGCAAGGACGGAGGTCATCATGTGCCCATTTTGTCTGGCGGCAACCGCGGTTTGGATCGCCGCCGCTGCCGTTTCCACCGGCGGAATGACCGCACTGGTTGTCAAGAAGGTGGCAACCGGCAGGGCCGCGAGCAACAATTCCCCAACCACCCAATCGAAGGAGGATCACCATGGCTAGCACCGTGACAGCACCCAAGCAAGGAAATATCGTGAGCCACGCCGAATGGCTTGCGGCACGCAAGGAGTTTCTGCAAAAGGAAAAGGAATTCACGCATTTGCGCGATGAACTCAGCCGGCAGCGCCGCGAACTGCCCTGGGAAAAAATCGAGAAGGAGTATGTTTTCGTCGGCCCCAAGGGTAAGGAGAGGCTGGCAGATCTTTTTGGCGGCCGCAGTCAGCTCATCGTCTATCACTTCATGTTCGGGCCGGGATGGGAGGCAGGTTGCCCGAGTTGTTCGTACCTGGCCGATCACTTCGACGGCCCGGCCATCCACCTGGCCAATCGCGACACTACGCTTGCGGTGGTTTCGCGCGCACCCATGGCGCAGATTGACGCGTTCAAAAAGCGTATGGGCTGGCGGTTCCACTGGGTGTCGTCGTTTGGCAGCGATTTCAACTACGACTATCACGTATCGTTCACGCCCGAAGAGCGGGCCGCGGGCAAGGTGAACTATAACTACGAGCAGACCACATTTCCCAGCGAAGAGGGGCCGGGACTCAGCGTGTTCTTCAAGGACGCAAACGGAGATATCTTTCACACCTATTCAAGTTATGCGCGCGGGCTGGACATGTTTGTTGGGGCATATCACTTCCTTGACCACACGCCCAAGGGCCGCGACGAAGAGGGACTTGCCCACACCATGGCCTGGGTTCGCCACCACGACAAGTACGACCAGGGCTATTTCGTCGATCGGAAGCAGTCCTATGTCGAGATTGCAAAGGCTGTTGGCTCCTGCTGTTCCGGCGAACATCACGACTGAGCGACAGGAATGGATGGGTGCATGGGTGCCCCAGGTCTCGATTCTCAGACCTGGGAGCCTTCGAAGCTCATTAGCTCAGCATCCACTGCCATTGCTCATCCGTCAGCGGAACAACGGACAGCCGTCCAATAATGACTAGCGGCGACTTGGCGAACAGCGGCTCGGCCTTGATGTCGGCGAGCGTCTTCGGTTTCTTGAGACGCTTGCCGGCCTTGACCTTGACGACGGGCACTTTGGGATCGCTGGGGTCCACGCTGACTACGGTTCCCGTTCCAACAGCAGTGCGCTCGTCACCGGTGTGATAGAAGATCCATTTCGTTCCTGCCTTCATTTCGCGCAGGTATTTCACGGCAGTCGGGTTGGTTACTCCATCCCAGATGGTCTCCCCGTCGCGCAGAAAGTCGTCGAAAGAGTAGACTTCGGGTTCGGTCTTGAACAGGAAGCAGGCCATGGGCTCAATGGTAAAGCAGGGAACAGGGATCAGGGAACAGAGAACGCAGGATCTGGCTGTGCTACTCTGTCGGCACGATGGGCGAAATGCGGAAAACACTTCTGGAGTTGGGCTATCGGGCGAGCCGAGAACGCAGGCTTGCCGAAGCCAAAGCTCATTTTGCGAAGGCGGTTGAGCAATCCCGCAAAGCCGGTGAGAAGACCTGGCTGGCACCATCTCTCGTCGGCTTGGGAAAAATTGAGCGAGACCTGCAGGAATCGGATGCTGCTCTCAAACATTATCAGGACGCTGTTCAGGTTTACCGGACGCTTGACGAACCTCTCGCCCTGGCTCACACCATCCGCCACGTTGGAGACATCCTTCGGAATCGCAAGCAATTGGATCTGGCCGCGCCCTGTTATGTCGAAGCGCTGGCGATCTATCGCGGGAACGAGGCTACTCCTCCACTCGACCTGGCAAACGCTATCCGGGGCTATGCACTTCTGAAGGGCGAGGCAGGCGACAGGGAAGGGGCAACGCTGCTCTGGCAGGAGGCTGGCCGTCTTTACGCCTCAGTCGGCGTGCAGGCTGGCGTGGACGAGAGTGAAAAGCAGATCGCGCGCGTTGCCGGCTGAGCCGCCGACTCGCTGGTCCATTACAATCGAATCAACATGATCCGATTTTCAACTGCCGGCGAATCTCACGGCGAAGCGCTAACCGCACTCATCTCCGGCCTGCCCGCCGGCATCCCCGTCGATGTCGACTTCATCAATCGCGAGCTATGGCGGCGCCAGCAGGGCTACGGCCGCGGCGGACGGATGAAGATCGAGACCGACAAGGCGCACATTCTTTCCGGCGTTCGCCACGGCAAGACCATCGGCTCGCCGATCGCCATCGAGATCGTGAACCGCGACTGGAAGAACTGGGAAGAGAAGCTTCCCGTCGAAGCCGGCGACCCGGCCAAGCACCAGGCCGTAGCCTCGCCGCGTCCGGGCCACGCAGACCTGGCCGGAGCGCTCAAATACAACTTTCCTGACGCGCGTTATGTGCTGGAACGCGCCTCGGCCCGCGAGTCAACCAGCCGCGTGGCTGCAGGAGCTTTGGCCAAACTCTTTCTGAGGACTCTGGGAATTGAAGTGCTGAGCCACGTCATCCGCGTAGGCAGGGTTGAGCTTGATCGCGCAGCCGCCTGGGAGGAGATTGTCGCCGTGGCAGCGAAAGACGAAATCCTGCTTAGTTGCGTCGATTCCGCCACAGAAACGCTGATGAAGGAAGAGGTCGAAGAGGTTTCGCGCACCGGCGATACAGTCGGAGGTGTCTTTGAGGTTGTGGTCCACGGCGCACCCGCAGGCCTGGGCACCTATGCTAACTGGGATGAGCGTCTCGATGGCCT
>JBEKFD010000228.1:0-7579 GCA_050013495.1 Occallatibacter sp.
CATCGGCTCGCGTCTTTGCTCCACGCTTCCTTCAGACCCCGCCTCGCGACGACGCCCTTGCGCTTCGCTATCACTTCTCCTCCATCAGGATGTGAAGGGGACTTACACCCCCAAGCTGTCAATCATGCGCGGCGTACTCTCAATGATGGCGATTCGCGGAATCGCCATGGCTCCCTTAGCCATCTGGGTCGTCGCCTGTGAGTTTTCCGCGGCGATTGCATTTGGATTGGTGCTGGACGTGGTGAAGATTCCGGTCTTTGCTCGCCTCCGGATCTCATGAGTACCAGGTGCAGTTGGGCAGATCGACAATTCACTCTTGCAGATTCCAGCCGCGCGACTTCGATGGTCACGATCCGTGGAATTTGAAATCGTACCGCCCTGTTCGAGGAGGCACAACGGCTGGCTCGGATCTGCCGCTTGGCCGAAGTAACAGAAGGCAGTGATTCTCGGCGATTGTGCCAGCGCTTTCATTACAATTTGTGAACGGACAAAGGTGCAGAGCAAGATCCAAGGGTCTATTTCGCGGCCGAGAGGACCTTCCTAGCATGGATTCGCACGGGGCTGGGCTTAATCGGCATCGGATTTGCAGTCAGCCGCTTCGGCCTGTTTTTCAGGCAAATCAGCGCAAGCGAATCCCATCTGCCAACCCGCGCCACCGGCCTGTCCGTCTGGTCTGGGGTAACACTCGTGGCTTTGGGTGTCATCGTCATGCTTAGTTCCGTCCTGCGACATTTTCAGCTGATTCGCGAGTTAGACTCAGGCACCTGGAGACCTGGACGCGTGTCGAGGGATGCCGTAATGCTGGGGCTGCTGTTGGCTGGCGCCGGAATCGGCATGTGTGTATATCTGATCCTCGTGCACTAGCCGCATTGAACTCGACAATGTGGTCGGTGGAATCAGCGTCGGACGCCTGACTAGCCGACCGAGTGGCCAAGCCGATGTTGCTGCGCTTCACAACGAATGGAGTCGGCCGCGTTCATCGCAAGTGTACAAAATGGGACTGCATTGGATTCATCTTGATGTCATCATTCCTGCATCTCGGGTAAGAAGCCTAAAAGCATGAATAGGGGCACAATGACCGCATGGCCTGAGAGAGAGTAGCTCAAATGGCAGCCAACTTGAATACGGTGCCCCCTGCAAGAGAAAAGTCGACCCGGTTTCAAATTGCACAGTTCCTGTTTCTAGTTGCCTTGGCGGTGGCCCTTTACTTCCTTGGACTGAGCATGGTGCATAGCCGGTTCCATCAAGGCGGCCACCTGGATAGGCACGGTCACATCAGTCGGTAGCGCCACTCGCAAGAGCCTTAATTGCGCTATCGGATGAGCTTAGCTTAAGTATCTGTTTCCAACAATGTGAAATCGTCTTCCTTCAGCCTGCGCGTCACATCACGTGAGCAACCGACGCACGCTGCTTGTCCTGCGGTAGGCGAAGACGCCATAGACAGACCCTACTAGGGCCACAATGTAGAAAGGGATGTGAACTGCTGTAGCTATCGCCGTAAGCCCAAAGAGAGGCAGCCACGGCGCACTGCATCGCCACGCTGTTCTCTTTGACCTTGTTTCGAGTAATTCCAGAATGAACAAGAAAGTAAGGAACGCGATGATCCCAACGCACGCCGATCCCATGTGGACCTGCCATCCTGGGAGTTTGTTCATATGATGTTCCAACGACTCCATTGCGTCTGGGAGTGTGCTCTCGACGGTAATGAATGCGCAAGCGCCGCCGAATAAAGCCATAAGCAGGGTTGTAGGTGTGTGATTGTAGTCGTGGCTCCACTGCACCCTGCGTTTCTCCATTTGAATCTCCGGCTAAGCAATCTACTCCTCAGCTTCTAATCGTCAGGACTGGACATGCCGCATCCACTATGATCCGGAAGGCCCCAGATGTTCTCATTTCCATGCTCAGATGTGAAGTCTTGTGGATTCCGAGCACCAAAAGGTCAATTGATCGCTCTCTGATGTGATCAAGGATTTGATCATGTGCTTTACCAACAGCCACAAATGTTCTCGGATCGCAAAACTCTCTCGCCTGCTGTGGCACAATACCGTCCAAAGCACTGAAGAACCGGTTCCGGAGATCGGATAGTCGATCCGGATGCTCAAGGCCGTCGTCCTGAATCACATTGAGCACATCAATCTCGGCCCCAAACACTTCCGCAAAAGTAACCGCATAGACTGCCGCGTTGGCAGCCGCCACAGTAAAGTCCGTGGCGAAGAGAATTCGAGCAAAGGGAAAGGTCTGTGAAGACTCGGGCTTGACCTGTGGGCCAACGGTGAGTGCTGGCCACTGGGAAGAGCGAAGGATCTTTTCCGCGATGGAGCCAATAAATCCTCGTTCGAACCGACCCCCTCCGTGTGTTCCCAACACAATGATGGCTGGCGCGTTGTGATCGGCCAATGCAGGGATGACGTCTTTCGGATCTCCCTCCAGAAGAGTGGAATTGGTTTCGATCGATTCCGCTCCCAGGAGGAGGGCGCTTCGCGATAGAAGAGTCTCCAGGTCTTTTCTCTGCTGGCTAACTCGCGTTTTGTTGATCTCAACCTCCAGAGCGGCTTGCGAAAGAGTAAAGGCATGAGTAATCAGCAAAGTTGCAGAGAAATAGGATGCAATGCGAGCGGCGTAAAGGCCAGCGTTCTGGGAGCAAAGGGAGAAATCTGTTGCGTAAACAACTGTCTTCAGGTTCATTTCTGGTCTGTCGCCGATCATTGGCATGACGCTATCTCCTTGTGCAAAAGCTCAACAAAATGACCAATACGATCGCACTCTCTTCTGGATAGAACGGCCTCTAAGGAATGAACCTAACTACGCCGAGTGTGAAAGAAGAGAACACTTATCCAGGCAATTGCCCCCTGGTGCTCCTCAGTCTTGTGCACTCCTCATGTCCGCGACGACGCGAAACGCCTTCAATTTGAAGTTTTCGATCATGGCGTTGCTCCAATCTGGTAGTTGAGCGTGGAGAGCGCGAGGCGGTATTGGTACTGCGCGTCAGTGTTGCCGATTGCTGCGTCGGTCTGTTGGAACTGCGCCTGACTCAGCTCTACGATCGAACTGAGTCCCAACTGGTACCGAGTCTGTGCGAGTTGAAGCGCGAGATTTGCCTGCTTCAGAAGCTCCGCGGTCACGGCAACACGTTGATAGGCCGTGTTCGATGCGAGCCACGCGGTACGAACATCCCGAACAATCCGATCACGCAGATCCCGCGTCTGTTCTGAAGCTGCCTGAGCGCGGATGGATGCTTCCTTGGCCTGGGCCGAGTAAAGGAAGCCATTGAAAACGGGGATGTTCATGTTGACGCCAATCGCGCCCCACCAGTTGTTGAGGTAGTATGTTGCGGGCCGGATGGGTACGGTGCCAGCGGTTCCGGCGGCACTTATGCTGGGCAACATTTGATCGCGCTGTGCATGGCTGAACTTGACTGCTGCTTGTTGGCTTAGGTTCAGGGCTTCGAGATCCGGTCGTTGCTGGAATGCGAGCTGCAGGAGCTGATCGGCGTCTGTTGGAGGAGCCTTCAATGCCGGATCATCCAATACCAGATCATATGTTCCCTGCCGATCAAGTCCTAAAACCGCATCCAATGCGGCCATCGTCGAGTCGACGTTGTTCTGAGCATCCAGCAATAGCAATTTGGCCTGCGACAAGTTGACATCTGCGAAGCTCAAATCAAGAGTTGACTTGAGCTTGTTCTTCGTCAACTCACTAATCTGCGTCTCCGTCGTTTGCCGAGTGCTGACGTTCTGCTCCGCAACTTTAAGGAGCGCCTGGGCCTGAAGGGCATTGAAAAATGCCTGATCGGCGGCAAGAACGATATCCTCGGTAGAGGCGAGTGCATTCGCATTTTGGGCTCGTTCCTGAAGCTTTGACGAAGCAACAAGATTGCTTGTTTTCCCAAAATCCGTGATCAGCTGAGTGAAGCCTCCCCCTGCGCCAGCGTGTTCAAAGAGACGCGAGGCCGTGAGTGACCCCGCCGAGACGCGGCTCGCATTCTCAGCGTCCTCGGCAGTAATGCTAGCAACTCCAGTCGGCAGTTCCGCGGCTTTCGTTTCACGAACGACCTGATGCTGTGCCAGCGCGAGCAGGCGGGCAACACTGACTCGCGGATTGTTCTTGATGGCCATCTTCTCTGCATCTGCCTGCGTAAGGCTCGGGTTTTTGCCGGGAGCACCATTATCCGTCCGCGTTGGTGAGGTCTGCCCCATTCGTTCCGGCATCGGCGCAGCACTTTGGCGCGCAAGGGCGATGAGCGGGACCTGAGGAGCATCCGGAAGCTGCGACTTGACGCTCGTCGTCTGTCCAGAAAGAGAACCGGAACAGATGGTCGCAAACGCAAAGAGAAACTTGAGATAGGGCATTTGAGTTCTCAGTCGGTTCATCCTTCCTATGCCTCCTCCGCAACCGCGACTTTCTCTTCGTGGCGGCCGTGGACGATCAGGTAAACTGCCGGTACAAGGAACACGGTTACAACCACGGAAACTGCCAGTCCGCCGATAACTGCGCGCGCAAGCGGCGCATATTGCTCACTTCCGGCCTCCATTCCAAGTGCCATGGGAATCATGCCCAGCAACGTCGCCAGCGAGGTCATCAGGATCGGGCGCAAGCGGATCTTGCATGACTGGACGACGGCCTCCAATGGCGACAATCCCTGCTGACGCAGCGTTCCGGCGAATTCAACGATCAGAATGCTGTTCGAGACCACGATGCCGGTCATCATGATGACGCCCATGAGCGACATGATGTTTAGCGTGCTCCCGGTCACCAAGAGGATCAATACAACCCCTGCCAGTCCGGGCGGAATAGCCATGAGGATGATGAATGGATCGATGAACGATGTGAACTGGGCCATGAGGATCAGGTAGACCAACAGCACAGAAACGATGAGCCCGAGCCCAAACTCAAGGAACGAC
This sequence comes from Occallatibacter sp., assembly GCA_050013495.1. Lineage (GTDB taxonomy): Bacteria > Acidobacteriota > Terriglobia > Terriglobales > Acidobacteriaceae > Telmatobacter. Next base: position 4,902 of record JBEKFD010000228.1, read on the forward strand.
CGATTCATGCTGACCACGGCGCCACGCACCTTCAGCACCGTGTTCTTGTCCGTCTTTGTGCTCGCCAACAGCTTGTCGATCTCTCCTCCCACCTTCTGGAGCGCCTCGGTCTTGGTGGAGACATAGATGTCGATTACGCGCCTGATCTGATCGTGATCCACTTCGGTCGGAGTATTGATCAGCTTGATGTCCGCAACAGAGTTCAAGGGCGTATAGCCGGCAATGTGGTCTCCGTTGGAGAGCTCGCGCGACTGGCTTGAACCCTCGTGATTCTCCTGCATGGGGCTGTTGCTAGCTGGACGCACGCCGCGTAGAGGAATGCTCTCGAAGTCCTCCATCGTCATGTTGTTCAGATAGCTGTTCGCATACTGGACCGTAACCATGTAGTTGTTGCCGCTCTTCGGATCAATCCAGTAGCTCGGAGCGACCATGCCGTCGGAGGTCATGGCGGTAATTACGTTGTCCACCACGTCCTTTGTGGAGAGGCCGATCAAGCTCGCCTTCTCGCGGTCGATGTTCAGCTCGATACCTGGGTAGTTCAGGTTCTGCGGAATGTAGACGCCACTTACATTCGGCATCGTTGTTATCGTTTGGGCCAGGTTCTTGGCCAGAGCGTATGCTCCATCCATATTGTTAGAACTGACCTGGATATCGATTGGAGCCGGCAGACCCTGATTGATCACGCTATCGACTAGGCCGCCCGCCTGGATGTAAGTGGTAAGCTCGGGCATCTCGCGGGAGAGTCTCTGTTGGACGCGGTGCATGTACTCATAGCTGCCGATGCTATGGCCCTCCTTGAGGCTGGTCTGCACGAAGGCCGTGTCCATCGAGGCGTTCGTGGTGTAGATGGCGGAGAGGTCGGGGTAAACGCCGATGTTCGAAACAACCATGTCCAAATCGGAGGGCTTGACCACGCCGCGAACGATCGTCTCCACCTTCGCGATGTAGTCGTTGCTGGCCTCCAACCGCGTGCCGCTGGGCATCCGAACATCGATGACGAATTGCCCTGGGTCGGTGCGCGGGAAATAGGCGCGGCCCAGAAACGGTGTCGTCACCGCAAGGACGAGCACCACGCCACCTAGAATCGCTGCAGCAGTAAATCCGGGGCGCCGCATCGCCCGCATGGCAAGAGCCTCGTACCAATTCAGCATCGCCTGAAACTTTTCGTTGAACTTTCTCTCGAAGCGGGTGAAGATATTCACCTTCGACTCAGCGGAGTGTTCCCCCTCGTCTTTCAGGCGAATAAACTTGGCACAGTAGAGCGGCACCACGGTCATGGCGAAGAGATACGACGCGAAGATCGAAAGCACTACGCCAAGAGCCAGCGGTGTGAAGATGTACTTGCTGACACCGCTGAAAAACGTGACGGGAAAAAACACGATGGAGGTGGTGAACGTTGCGGCTAACACCGCCATCGAGACCTCTGTCCCGCCTTTGTCCGCGGCCACCGTCGGCGATTCTCCCATCTCCATGTGGCGGAAGATGTTTTCGAGTACAATCACGCCATTATCGATGAGCCTGGAGAAGACCAGCGCCAGGCCGCCCAGCAGCATGGTATTGATGGAGCCGCCCATGTAATTGCTGATGAGTAGACAAACCACCATTGCGAGCGGCACTGAAATCACCACGGCGACCGTGGCGCGGGGGCTGCCCAGGAAAATCAAAATCATAATTCCGGTCAGCACTAGTCCGATTCCAGCTTCCTTCGTAACGTTCCAGATTGCCATTTTGACGAAGACGGACTGGTCGAATACAACAGCGGTCTTCAGCGATGCCGGAATGTCGACCAGATGCTTGATGGCGTCCTTCATTCCGTTCACGATGGTGATGGTGTTGCTGTCGCCGCCTTGCTTGAAGACCGGCACGTAGACCGAGCGCTGCCCGTCGATGCGTACGATATTGTATTGCAAGGCGCCGGAGTCGATCGCCTTGCCGATGTCAGCCACCATAACCGAGGCATTGCCTACTGACTTAAGCGGCATCTCATTCATCGATTTCGCGTCGGGGAACTGGCTGTTGGCGTAGATGTTGAAATCTTTCGATCCGATGCGTACGTCGCCCGCGGGTAGAATCAGGTTGGAACTGTCTACCGACATCACCACGTCGTTCAAGCTCAGGTTGCGCGCCTCCATCTTGAGCGGGTCGACATATATCTGAATCTGACGATAGGTTCCACCATAAGGCTGCGGTACCGATGCGCCCTGGACGTTCGAGATCTGGTTACGCACTTGGAATTGCGCCAGATCCTTCAGGTTCGTCTCGTTAAGCCCCTCGCCCTTCAGAGTCACCAGGCAGACTGGCTGCGTCGAGGCGTCCATGCCCAGCACCACCGGAGGCAGCGTCCCCGGCGGCAAGCGGCGCAGGTCGGCCATTGCCAAGTTGGCGATATTGCTCAAGGCTGCGTTTGGATCGGTGCCTGGCTTGAAGTAGATCTTGATGAGGCTCACACCGGTCAACGAACGCGACTCGCTGTGATCGACGTTCGCGGCCAGAGTGAAGAACCGCTCGAAGGTGTTGGTGATGTCGGCTTCAATCTGCTGCGGAGGCATACCGTTGTAGAATGTGGCCACCACGACGACGGGCATGTCGATGTTGGGGAACAGATCCACCGGCATGCGAACGGTATTGACCACACCGACGAGGGACACGATCAGGCACAGCATGATGATGAAGAACGG
>JBEKFD010000229.1:0-7561 GCA_050013495.1 Occallatibacter sp.
CGCATCGCTTTTTCCCCAGTTTCCAGGCCATTTGCCGCGCCCTCAGGGAAATTCTAGTGCAACAAACACCGCATTTCATCAGGTTTTATGAGGGTCTTGTTGGTCTTTCAGGATCGACTAAATAACCAAGTGGTTATCTTCGAGTTGCCGCTCATCGGACAAAGAAGCCCGAAGGCCGCGACTCCGTAAGCGCTACGGGCTCGTTGGCCGTTTGCGCCATGGGGGCTCAACGGGCCGACTGCCGCTGCTCTTGAATGCCGGCAACAAGGTTAGGGGAGCTCATTGCCACGCGCCTGAAGCTACAAATCCGGCCCAGTACCACGGATGCGTGCTCTTGCCCGCGGCGCGTCGTTCGGCCAGTAAACTTCGCGTCGCCAGCCACGCGGCATCCGCGGATGTCCGTTGGCGCGCAAAACGCTCGGCATAGAGCGACCGCATGAATCGCCGCGCAATTGCGTCGTCCACCGGCCACAGTGTCATCACTACGGTCTTTGCTCCGGCAACCCTGAACGAGCGCACCAGCCCCAGCACACCTTCACCGTCGTGCAGTTCTCCGTTCCCTGTGCTGCAGGCCGAGAGCACTGCCCAGTCAACCCCCTCCAGGTCGAGCGATGCAATTTGCTGGGCGGTGAGCACCGAAGCCTGGCGGTCGCGATTCGCGCCGGCAAACACCAGCCCGGAGTGCAGCAGCGGGTTGCCTTTGCCGCAAGCTTTGTCGAGCACAAACGCATGGGTCGCCACGTGCAGCACGCGGGCCGTGGGCGCCGCCTCAAGGAAACGTTCGCGCGTGGCCTCGCTGCCCGTGAGAAGATCGGTCGGCTCCCGCTGGTTCCACTTCTTCCATGTCGTTGCGACGTCCCGCACCTCGCCGAGCGACGCCGGCAGTGGACCGAACTGGATTTCGTTGAATGCTTCGCAGTCCACCTGCGCGCCTCTTAAAGTCGGACTGGCCGTGCCGAGAGCGGCTTGCTCGAACTCCGGGCTACCGATCGCAAGCAACCCAGCCTTTTTCGGCGCCGTCCCGGCCGGAATCAAGTCGCGCTCACTGGAAAGCATGGCTATCACCGGGCCGTGATCCACCAGGTAGCCCTCACCCTCCGGCAATGCGGCGAAGGGAATCAGATTCAGCATTCCGTCGGGCACCACGAATGCCAATTTGGCGCCCAGCAGTGCCGGCCGCAGCGGATCCCAAATCGCCTTCCGCAGCAGATCGCCCGATTGCCGGTAGACCCGCTCATTGCGCGTCGAACCCAGCCCGCTCGAGTGCGCCTCAGCGTCGGCCGATGCGCGCAGTGCCTTTACCAGGTCGTCAATTGGCGCAGCGCGTCCCAGGTTGTAAACCCTGATCCGCTCTGAATCCTTGCGCATCGCGAAAGCCGCGTAACTGAACTTGGGAGAGAGCGCAAAGCTCCCCGGTTCAGGGCGGCGCCAGGCAAAACTCACGAACGAAACCAGCACCGAACCGGCGGGCATCTGCGCTCGCAGATCGGCCAGGTCGCTGCGCCGGGCGCGCTCGTCTGCCCTGAAACGCGCACTTTGCATCGCGAGGTCGCGCTCGGTCTTCTCCATGCTGTCGATCGCATCCGGCAGAGCGTCCAGCTTGCTGCCGGGCGCGCCGCCTTGCAGCTTCATTACCGTCATTCGCCGCTTTTCCAGCTCGTCTTCCAACGTCGCCACGGAAGGGTCATGGGCGCGATGCAAACCCGCCGCGCGCTGCGCCATCTCTTCGGCCACCAGCGCACGCGACCGCACCACCTCCTGGTAGATCGTTGATCCGCCCATATCCGGATTGTTCACGCCGATCGAAACCAGCGTGTTGAACGATGGGCTATGCGTATCGGCCAGCGCCAGCGCCTGCCGCTCTGGCATCAGCCGGATTGCCAGCCGCACGTACTCGCGCTTTATGCGATGCGACTCGAGCGCCATATCCAGCGCTTCCTTATGGCGCCCGGCTTCTTCCAGCACCTGCGCGTAAACGTTTTTGACATCCGCGGTCCGCGAGTGATCCGGCCCCCAGCGCGTCAAATACATCCCGATCACGCGCTGATAGGTCTTCTGCGCATCTTCGCTGTGCCCCAGCGCCATTTCGATCCACCCCAAGTGGCTGATGTCTGTGCTGTCAAGCTGGCTGTCGGGACCATGCAGCGCAGCTCCCATTTCTACGTCCCTTTTTGCGTGCTCGTAGGCCTTCGCGTAGTCGGATGCTTCCCCGTAATACTGCGAAAGGGCATACTCCGCGGCGCTCCAGTTGTAGTTGGTTGTCTCCTCCTTTGCCGCCAGCGTTTCAAGCTCCTCAACGTACGGGCGCGCCTGTTCCGCTTCTCCCCTGACGTTATGGCTCGAAATCAGGTTGACCAGCGTCAAAAGAAGAAAACGGTGCCCGTTGGACGGATCCGCATGAATCGCCCCGAGCTGCCCTTGCAGCGTCTTCTCTTGGCAGGAATGATCCGATTGCACTTGGCAGACGGAGTTCAGCGCCGCGGCAACTGTAACGTAATCGCCCAGGTCGTGCGGCACGCGGTTCTCGATTGCAAAGGCCTCCTCGGCCATCGGCCGTCCCAGCTCGGGATGGTCAAGAGCCCCGTATACGCGTGCCCGCACCGCCAGGGTAATGGCGTAGATGCTGGATTCCTTGCCCTCCGCGTTCTCTGCCACGCGCATGGCGCGATCGGCCAGCGCAACGGTCTCGTCCGTGGTGTTTCCCTCGGCAGTTTCAAACTCCACCACCACGGCCATCGCCATCGCCAGCCTTCGCTTGTCGTCCCCAGGGTAAAGCTTCTCCGCCTTGGCCAGAACCTCTTTTGCTCCGGCAAGTGTTGTAACGCTGTTGATATGAAGGTTATCCGGATCCTCGGCCGGCTTCGCCTTTTCAGTTGCCTGGGGCTGTTGGGTATTGGCGGCTGCGGGTGTTTGTTGTTGCGCAGGCGCCGCAGCCATCGCGGCGGGCTGCTGCTGTGCGCTGGCAAGCAAGCCGGTGAGCGCCAAAGCAGCGAGCGCAGGGAAGCGAAATTTCATGACTGGTTGCCGTACCCGCCTCGACTTGAACAGGTCGCGCTGGTCGCGCACCTGCTGGAAGGGAAGATTATTGTTCGTTCCTGCATTCCAAGATTCTACGTTAGAAGAACTGTCATGATCGGGACTCGGCAAGCCGAATGCATCGTCAGTGTGACTGTAAGTTCGAGACAGGCCCCAACGGTGTGAGCTGAAGTCTAATCCAACGCGAGTTCGACCGCCTCTGCCGGGGACAGTTTCCCTTATTTCCCAATGCAGAACATGGAAAAAATGAGATTCAAAATGTCATCGGATGTAGTCTGCCCAGTCAGTGAATCCAGCGCCCACAGCCCCCGGTAGAGGTCCAGCAGGATCATCTCGTGCGGAATTCCGCCGGCATTCGCTTGGGCCGCGTCGCCCAGCGCCGCCAGAGCAGTGGTAATGGCTTGGTGATGCCGCAGGCTGGTCAGCATTCCAGGCTCCGATGCCGCGCCCCCGGTGGCCAGCGCCAGTATCCGTTCCCGCAGCTCGGCAATTCCTGTTCCGGTCAGCGCTGACGTCCGCAGCGCGGGCACGCCGCCTACCGCCTCGGCCGCCTCCTCTGGTTCCGTCAGATCGCATTTGTTCACGACCACAAGCGCAGGCCGGCCCCGTACAGCCTCAAGAAGCCGTTGCTCCTCATCGTTGAGCGGCTGCGTCGCGTCCAGCACCACCAGCACCAGCGCCGCATCGGCCAGCGCCTCTCGGCTGCGCGCAATCCCCAACAGCTCGGCTTCTTCGAGCCCCTCGCGCAGCCCCGCAGTATCCACTAGTTCCAACGGAATCCCATCGAGAGAAATCCGCTCCGTCACCAGGTCGCGAGTGGTGCCCGGCGTCGCCGTCACAATCGCCCGCTCCCGCTGCACCAGCCGATTGAACAGTGAGCTCTTCCCCGCATTTGGCCGGCCCACAATGGCCAGGGTCAGGCCGTCGTGCACAATGCGGCCGCGGGCAAACGAGACCTCCAGAGCCCGCAGTGGCGGCGTAAGCTCGCCAATGCGGCGCGCAATCTCGCCCTTCGCCGCCACATCCACATCGTCCTCGGCAAAGTCGATTCCCGCTTCCAGCAGTGCGATCAGTTCCACCAGCGAATGCTTCAGCGGCCCAACGCGGCGGCTCAGCGCTCCGCCCATCTGGCCGGCAGCTTGGCGCGCCTGCGTCATCGTCTGTGCCTCAATCAGGTCACGCACCGCCTCGGCCTGGGTGAGGTCGATCCTGCCAGCCAGGAAAGCCCGCTCAGTAAACTCGCCCGGTTCGGCCAGGCGCGCGCCCAGATCCATCGCCCGGCGCAGCAGCAGCTCCAGCACCACCGGCGACCCATGCGCCGCAATCTCCACCACGTCCTCTGCAGTGTAGGAATTCGGCGCCGCGAACAAGGTCACCAGCGCCTCATCGATGCGGGCAGAATCGCTCCTCCCAACTGCATCGTTGTCCATGCCGTCCAGTACATCCGCAAGCCGCGCCCGCCCGTGCTCGAGCGGCTGCCGCAACCGCACCAGTTGCGCCGCGATCGACGCAGCCTCCAGCCCGCTCAGGCGCACAATCCCGATGCCCCCACGTCCCGGAGGTGTCGAGATCGCGGCGATCGTGTCAGTGCCCGTTCCGGAGCCGGAATCCTGCGTCGCGTCTGGAATGGTGTCTGGTGCAGCCATCGTCGTTCTCTATTGTAGGGAACGCAGCCAGTCGTCAATTGAGAGGCTTCGAACTCAGCCTTCGTCACATCGGTAGCCTTGGACTCTTCGGTATAATCCAGCAAGCATCCGGGTACTTCCTGCTGCACTTGACTGAATTTCTCAAAGAGCCGCGCGTCACCTCGAAGGTCGAGTTTCCGTGAACATCAAATTCAATTCCCTGTGCGGGATGCGCAGGCCAGGTTCACATTCAGTCGCAAGGGGATTCATCCTGCTGCTGGCGTTGTTGCTTTCATTCAGTGCGGCCCGCGCCCAGCAGCCCGCAGCTCCGGCCGTCTGGCAGGGCGTTTTGCGCGATGCCGCCGGCGCGCCTATCTCTGGCGCGAAGTTAAGCCTCGCTCGTGGCGCGGTCCTGGTGCAAGCAGTCACTGAAGCCGATGGCCATTTCCGCTTTCCAGCCGCGGAGCCCGGCCAATACCGCCTCACCGTCGAAACCGCTGGGCAGAGAATCGAATCCGCTCAGCCCATCGAACTGATTCCAGCCGCGCCCCCCGTTGTCCTTACACTCTCTGGACGCGGTGAACTCACCGTCGCGCTCCTCAAGACGCCAGCCGCCACGGGCGGCGAGCAGCTTTCCAGCCAGGCCGTCAGTGAGCTGCCCCTCAACGGCCGCGACTTCTCGACCCTGCTGCTGCTGGCCGCCGGAACCATGACCGACGTCAACGGCGCTACCAATTTCACCCAGCAATTCGCTATCAACGGCCAGCGCGGTGTTGAGGCCACCTTCGCCATGGACGGCGCAGACATCAGCGATCCGGAGATGGGCGGGTCCACCTTTTCCAACTTCAACGTTGACGCGGTCGAGAGCATCGATTCCAGCTCCGGCTGGATGCCTGCGGAAATCGGCCGCGGCGCAGCGGGATTCACCAACATCCACACCCGCACGGGCGCCAGCGGCTTTCACGGGTCGGTCTTTGAGTTTGTCCGCAACTCCGCTTTCGACGCCCGCAATTACTTTGACCACGCCACACCGGCTTACCCTGGCCGCATTCCGCCCTTCCGCCGCAACGAGTTCGGATTCACCAACGGCGGTCCAATCTACATCCCGCACGCCTTCGACGGCCGCAAGAGCTCCTATTACTTCGCTCAATACCAGGGCTTCCGCCAGGTCCTCGGAACCACCCAGGTCATGCCCGTCCCAACGGCGCAGGAGCGCACCGGCATCGACACCGTCACCTATCCCGACGGATCTGTCGACACTCTCACGGTTCCAGTCAATCCCGGCATCGCCGCCGTTCTGGCCCGCTATCCGCTGCCCAATTACGCCGCCGGCGCGTTTCAGGCCCACACCTTCGCCACGGCATCCAAAGTAGCCACCGACGCTGACCAATTCTCAGTTCGCGTTGACCATAAAATTTCGCCCAAAGATCAGTTTTTTGCGCGCTTCAATCTCGACAACATCAATGGCCCCACCACCAATCCCGATCAGACCGCCATCGATCCCGCATTCGGCGTTGAGTACATCGACCGCCAGCGCAACGTCGTCGGCACATATACCCGCACCGTTTCTCCGCGCCTGGTGCTAGAGTCCTCCATTGCCATTACCCGCTCCACGCCGGGCTTTCCCACCAGCGACTACACTGACCCCGCGGTCAAGTTCAACGACGGGCTCTTTGAAGCCTTTAACGCCGATGCAGGCTCCGTGATGCAGGCTTACGGCAACCTCTTCCAGGGCCGCCAGAACGTGGCCTTCACCACCACCAGCCACGCCCTCAAGGCCGGCTTCGAAGTCCGCGTCAATCGCGACTCCACCTATTTTGGCACCAGCCCCAACGGCGAATACGATTTCGGCGGAGGAACAGCCTACGCCGCTGAATTCATCCCCTCGCAAAGCGGCGCCCATGACATCCGCCCCGGCAATCCGCTTCCTGACACGCTTTCGAGCTTTCTCTCCGGCAGCCCGTTCGCTTACACAATCGGTATTGCCCCGCCTTATTTCTCCAACGGCCAGCACGCCGGCCCTGCCGCCATCAGCCGCAACGATTTCAACGCGTACGCGCAGGACACGTGGAAGATCACACCGCGCTTTACGCTCGACTACGGCTTGCGCTGGGAGCTCTATGGACCCATTACCGAGCGCGCACGCCGTACGTCAGGTTTTCTCACCGTCAATGGCGTACAAGAGTATGTCATCAACCCGCAACCCGGTTACAAGACAGATTGGAACGGCTGGGGACCGCGCATTCAAGCCGCATGGCAAGTTACCGGCAAGTTATCTGTCCACGCAGGCAGCGGCATCACCGTCATCCCGCCGAATATCTGGCAGGATAACTTCCTTACTGGCTCCACGCCTTTCGTTGTCTATCCCCGCCTGCTTTCGGCGTCCAGTGCGCCCATCAATTACGGATTTCAGCTAACTCCCGCTGAACTGCCCAATACTTACACTCCGCAAGGAGCTAATATCTTTGCTTCCGGGAAGACAACGACTGTAGCTCCCAATACCGTGATGGATGTCAACCGCTACGAGCAGGACGTGGCCGCCCTCACGCCCAATGGCGTCGTCAGCGCCCTTAGCCTTTTCGGCATCGACCGCTCCTTCACCAACGGCGCGCTCTACACCTGGACTGCCGGACTGGAGCGCAAATTCGGAAATCTGACGGCCGATGCGGCCTACGTCGGCACCTCCGGCGTCCGGCTGCCGCGCTGGAGTTTTCCCAATGCCTATCCGGGTGCCACCCCGGCTTTCGCGCCTCACACTCAGTTCGACGGCGCTGGAAACGTTATTGGTGGCTTCGGCGTGGAGAATGTTATCACCGCCAGCGCCCACTCCACCTATCACGCTTTGCAAGCCTCGCTCTCCGGAACAGTAGGTCACGGCGGTCCCGGCCTGCAGGCGAGTT
>JBEKFD010000230.1:0-7554 GCA_050013495.1 Occallatibacter sp.
GTGTAAAGGGAGGGAAGAGGCCGCCGATCGACATGGGTGCTGCCGGTTGGACGGGCGGGAAGGTTGGAAGAAAGGCCGCGGGATCGATTTTTCCAGATAGCGCGTGAAAGCTGAGCGTAGTATCCTCTGTTCGGGACGTTTGTAACGCTCCCAGCGGATTCACAGAAAATGGAGGCAAGGACGATATGGGAATTCTGAAGAATCTTGGATGGGGTGTTTTCGCCCTGACGGCGTTGGTGCTTATTTCAACTGCGGCCCCGGCGCGGGCCCAGGAGCCGCACTATCTGCATGCACTTTCGAATCTGCGCACGGCGCGCGATTACATCCAGTTCGACCGAGGTCAATTCAATGGCGAAAGGCGTCATGCTGTGGATGAAATCAACAAGGCGATCGACGAAATCAAACATGCTGCGTGGGATGACGGGAAGAACACGCAGTTTGCGCCCCCCGCCCAAGGCGTGACGACCGGGTGGGCGCCGATGCATCAGGCAATGCACTGGTTGGCGGAGGCGAAGGGTGATGTGTCCGAGGGCGTCGACACTCCGCAAAACCAGGGTCTGCGGGACAGGGCGCTTTTTCACATCATCGAAGCATTGCGTATCACTAACGGCCTCCGGGAGGCAGGGGATCAGTAGGGCGACGGTCAGAGTTTTGTGTCGAACGGCCAGCCTGTGGGCTGGCCGTTGCTTTTGAGAGGTGAAAAGCGATGGATAGACGCCAGTTCCTGGCGAGTTCGCTTTCGGCTGCGGGTGGAGCGGCCCTTGGACGCGGCAATTTCGAGGCCTGCGAGGCCGTTGACTCGATTCCGGGCGCGGGTTCGGTGGCGGAGATTGAGGGCGCGCGGTTCCCGGAGGGCTTTCTCTGGGGGATGGCTACGGCCAGCTACCAGGTGGAAGGCGCGTGGAACGAGGACGGTAAGGGCGAGTCGATTTGGGATCGCTATGCGCACGGGGTAGGGCATGTAAAGGGCGGCGACACGGGGGACGTGGCCTGTGACCACTACCACCTTTACAAGCAGGACATCGCGCTGCTCAAGCGCCTGAACCAGAAGAGCTACCGTTTCTCTATTTCGTGGGCGCGGATTCAGCCGGACGGGACAGGCGCGCCCAATTCGAAGGGGCTTGATCACTACAAGCGCGTCATGGACGCGGTGCTGGAGGCGGGCATTCGGCCCTTTTGCACGCTCTACCACTGGGATTTGCCACAGGAGCTTGAGGACAAGGGCGGCTGGCCGAATCGCGATCTTGCCGGTTACTTCGCCGACTATGCGGGGATTCTGGCGAAGGAACTCGGCGACCGGATCACTGTATGGGCGCCATTCAATATGCCCTGGGCATTTACGTATTACGGATATGGGATCGGGATTCATCCGCCCAACCGGGCGAAGTTTGGGGATTTCCTGAAAGCGCTGCACACGGTGAGCCTGGCGCAGGGCGAGAGCTTCCGGGCCATCAAGGCGGCCTCGCCGAAGGCCACGGTTGGCTCGGCGTACAGCATGGCGCCTGGGTATCCCAAGACGAACAGCGAGGCCGATGCAGCAGCTACGGCGCGCTATCACGCCATGAACAACACCTTCTTCCTCCACGCGGCGCTGAAGGGCGAGTATCCGAAAGCATTTGCCGGCGAGCCGCCCTACGAGCAGATGGGCGTGCGGGCCGGCGACGAAAAGATCATGCGGGCGCCGCTCGACTGGGTGGGTTTCCATTACTATACGCGGCGCATTGTTTCCGATGCCGGCGCAGCCAAGAGCGGCGGACTATACTATGGGACCGAGATTGAAGCGGATACAGGGGACACGAATGGGCGCGACCCATATACGCGCTTCCATGCGGTTATGCCGACCGAGGGTCCACTGACCCACGCGGGCCTGGAGATATGGCCACGCGGAATCTATGACCTGGTGACGCAGATCTCCCGCGAGTATAACCATCCCGTTATCGAGATTACCGAATGCGGTTGCTGCTATATGGACACCCCTTATGAGAAAGAGGGAGGGAGCGTTCCGGACGACCGGCGGACGGCGTTCTTCAAAGGGATTCTTGCGGAACTGGCGCGGGCCATCGCGGACGGGGCGCGGGTGAGGGCGTTTCATGCGTGGAGTTTGATGGATAACTTCGAGTGGACGGATGGTTACAGCCAGAGATATGGGCTGACTTATGTGGACTTTCGCGACCAGAAGCGAACGGTGAAGGATTCCGGGCTGTGGTATGGGCGCGTGGCGGCGATGAACCGGCTAGTTTCCTAATCAGCCGAACGTCGCCGAGAGACGAAAAACGGGTCGTGAGGGGGGGGCCTGCGAGCAACGCGCTTTATAATGAAGAATGGCTGGTTGCGCTCTGAAGCTCTCTGAGGCGACAGGGATGCGGCTGGACAACTTCATTCCGGTGTCTTCCCTTTGAATTTATCCAACCAGAACGCATCCAATTCGAACGCATCGAGTAGCTTGATCTCTTCGAGCTCGAGTAGCTTGATCGCTACGAGCGACGCGATCGTGATCCGCGGGGCGCGGACGCATAATTTGAAGAATATCTCCTGCGACATTCCCCATGGAAAGCTGACCGTGGTCAGTGGGGTTTCCGGGTCGGGGAAGTCGTCGCTCGCTTTCGACACAATTTATGCGGAAGGGCAGCGGCGGTATGTCGAGTCGCTGTCGTCGTATGCGCGGCAGTTTCTGGAGCGCATTGAGAAGCCGGACGTGGATTTTATCGACGGGCTGGCTCCGGCGATTGCCATCAAGCAGAAAAACACCACGCGGAATCCGCGATCGACCGTTGCTACCGCAACAGAAATCTACGACTATTTGCGGCTGCTTTACGCGCGCTGCGGAACCGTCCATTGCGTTTATTGCGACGGTCTAGTGAAGCGCGATTCGATGGACGAAATTGCCGAGGCTGTGATGGCGCTGGGCGACGGAACGCGGCTGATTGCGCTGTTTCCGGTGGGAACGGCGACGGCTGCGGCGGACGCCGAGGCGAGGTCGCCCGCCAAGCCCGCAGGACGCGGCGTGAAGGCCGGATCAAAAGCCAAGCCTCAAGTGAATGGGGGCGACTCGCCGCACACGGAAACACTGAAGGCGCGCCTGAATGAGTTGCGGGCGAGCGGCTTCAACCGCCTGTATCAGCTGGGAAAGACTGTTGAGTTTTCCACGCCGGAATCGCTGCTGGAACTGGACTTTACACTTCCTGTCTTTGTTCTACTGGATAGGATTGTCGTGAATTCTGAAAACCGCGCGCGGATTGTGGACGCGGCGGAGATTGCCTATCGCGAGGGCGGCGAGGTGATCTTCGAGGAGGTGCCTCACCCCACGGACCACCCAGAGGGTACCCGCCTGTCCGCGGGGACCCCGAATCCACGCGACGACAATGCGGAGCGCAGGCGGCACCGGTTTTCCGCGGCGTACGAATGCAAGAGCTGCCACCGTCCGGGAAAGGAGCCGGAGCCGCGGCTATTCAGCTTCAACAATCCTTTCGGCGCTTGTCCCCGGTGCCAGGGGTTTGGCAACACGGTTGACTTCGACATGAACCTGGTGATTCCAGACAAGGGACTCACTCTGGAGGGCGGCGCGATCGATCCGTGGAACCGGCCTAAGTACCGGACCTGGTTTACCGAGTTGCGCAAGCTGGCGCCCGCACTGGGCGTGCCGCTCGATGTTGCGTGGCGCGAAATGCCGGAGGCGGCGCGGGAAGTTGTGTTGCGGGGCAAAGGAAGCTTCGAAGGAGTGTTTGGATTTTTTGCGCAGATGGAGCGCAAGAAGTACAAGCTGCACGTGCGCGTGATGCTGAGCAAGTATCGCGGCTACGCGGAGTGTCCCGATTGCCGCGGGCAGAGATTGCGCGCCGAGGCGCGGAGTGTGCGCATCTCAACTGCGAAGCATGGGGCCAAAAACATTTGCCAGGCGACGGCGCTGACCATTGCTCATGCGAAGGAGTTTTTTGGAGAGCTGGAACTGACGCCGATCCAGGAAGAGATCGCCGGTCCGATTCTCGAAGAGGTTCGGGCGCGGTTGAGTTTTCTGGATGCGGTGGGCCTCGAATACCTGACGCTCGATCGGCTGGCTTCGACCCTGTCAGGCGGCGAAGCGCAGCGCATCCAACTGGCTACTTCATTGGGCTCGCGGCTGGTGGGCGCGCTCTACGTGCTTGATGAGCCCTCCATCGGACTGCACACGCGCGATACGGCGCGGCTGATTCATATCCTGGAGGAATTGCGCGACCTGGGAAACACGATTTTGGTGGTCGAGCACGACGCGGATGTGCTGCGCGCCGCCGACCACTTGCTGGACCTCGGCCCTGGCGCTGGCGAGTTTGGCGGCAAGCTGCTGGCCGAGGGCGTGCTGGCAGAGATCGAGGCTAATCCGAACTCGCTCACCGGGCGCTATCTGTCGGGGCAGCTTTCCATTCCCGTGCCTACGCGGCGACGCGCTCCTGGGCGCGAGAAGCTCGTGCTGCGCGGTGCGGAGGCAAACAATCTGCATGGCCTGAACGTGGAGATTCCGTTGGGAATGCTGGTGGCGATCACCGGCGTTTCAGGCTCGGGCAAATCGACGCTGGTGCATCAGGTGCTCTATCGCGCGGTGGCGCGGGCGCTGGGGCAGAGCGACGGGTCTGATCCGACTGGTGTCTTCAAGAGCCTTACCGGCGTGGAGCGGCTGAACGACGTAGTGCTCGTGGACCAGACGCCGATTGGGCGCACGCCGCGGTCGAATCCAATTACGTACATCAAGGGCTTCGACCTTGTGAGGGAATTGTTTGCGGCGCAACCGGAGGCGAAGCGGCTTTCGCTGACGCCAGGACATTTTTCGTTCAACGTGCCCGGCGGGCGCTGTAACACTTGCGAGGGCGATGGCACCGTGACCGTGGAGATGCAGTTCCTTGCCGATGTCGAGCTGCCCTGCGAAGACTGCAACGGCACTCGCTACCAGGCCAAGGTGCTGCAGGTGGAGTACAAGGGCAAGAACATCCACGACGTGCTGCAGATGACGGTGAAGGAAGCGCTGCGCTTCTTCGCGGGGCAGACCAAGCTGCTGGAAAAGCTGGCGGTGCTGGACGAGATCGGCCTCGGCTATCTTCGGCTGGGGCAGAGCGCGACTACACTGTCAGGCGGCGAGGCACAGCGTGTGAAGCTGGCCGCACACCTGGCGCAGGTGCGCGCGGCCAACGCGAACGCCAAGCCATCGCAGGCCAGCCGGGTGCTCTACATTCTGGATGAGCCCACCACGGGCTTGCATTTCGACGATGTGTCCAAGCTGCTCACCGCATTTCGCAAGCTCATTGATGGCGGCGGATCGCTGATCGTGATCGAGCACAACCTGGACGTGATCAAGTGCGCGGATTGGGTCATCGATCTGGGCCCTGAAGGCGGCGAAGGCGGCGGGCATATTGTGGCGGAAGGCACGCCGGAAGAAGTGGCCGGCAATCTGCATTCGCATACGGGGCGGTGGCTGGGACGGGTGCTGTAATTGGTTCAAAAGCCAGGAAACCCGCCGGCAAATTGAAGCCTTAGACGATAAGAACAATGGGTCCGTATTGCATCAGTTGTGTATCAGCCGTGAGCAGGTTCAATGGCTCGCTCATTGCCTGGGCGACCAGTAGGCGATCAAATGGGTCGGCATGGTGCAGGGGCAAATCGGCGACCAGAACTGCGTGCCTTGAAAACACCGGAAGCTCACGAAAGCCTGCGGATTCCAGCAACAGCACTAGCTGCTTGGGGTCTGCGTTCATCTTGCCGATTCGGACCTTGATGGCTATCTCCCACACAGTCACCGAGGATACGTACACCGCGGCGGCCTCAACGATCTGCTCCCGAGCCTTCTTGGGAAGGCTGTTTGGTTCGTAAAACAGCCAATAAACAATCTGCGTATCGAGGAGGAGCCGCATCAGCGGCCTTCAAAGGCGGCCTGAAGATCGTCTGGCAGCGGTGCATTGAAGTCATCCGCAATCCACCCCTGCCCCTCGAGAAGCCCGAAGACAATGGGCCGCTTCTCCTCTTTTAACGCGGTGAGCCGGGCTACGGGTTTGCCGGCGCGGGCGATTACTACGTCGGTGCCGCTGGAGGCCAGGTCGACGAGCTTGGAAAGCTGGGTTTTGGCTTCGTAAATGTTCACGGTTTTCGCTGTGGAGTCTGCAACGGGCATGGCGGCCCCCCTTGACTTGACTAGGTCTAGTCTAGCACGGTTGGCTCATTCGTAGAAAAGCACCAGCCCTCCCCGTGCAGCCAGCAGTGTTCTTCCTTCTGATGCGGATCGCAGCGCAGCGACTTCACTTTGGCGCCGGAATCGCGATCCAGCGCTTCGGCAAGCTGCCGGCTCACTTCGGGGTTGCGCGCTCCGCTAAAGGGAATGAACTGAACGCCATACATGAGGCGAGCTTCGAAATTATCCGAACCCCTGCGGGTCAGGTAAGCCATGGCGCCCGCTCCGTGATCCGGAGTCAAGGGGAACAGGAGTTTTCCGCCAGGGTTGAGGGCCGCGAGCCAGGACGATGGCGGATGCGTGGCTCCGGCGCTGACGACAATCACGTCGACGGGCGCAAACGGGCCGCGGGAGCCGTCTGTATGGATTACCGCAACCTGGCGCCAGGGGGCGAGCGCTGCGCGCGCTCGTTCCGCAACGCCCTCCTCGATTTCGACAGCGGTAACCTTCCCATTCGGCCCGGCCAGCTCGGCAAGGATCGCCGTGTAATAGCCGGTGCCGCAGCCCAGGTGCAGCACTTGATCGTTTGGATGGACGTCAAGCCGATCGAAAAAGCGAGCCCACATGCTGGGCTGGCCGTTGTTGATGCCTTTGGCCTCATCGAGCGCAATGAGCACGTTGCGATACACGTGGCGCGGGTCAGCGTCCTCGGTCATCCAGAACTCGCTGGAGCCCAGAACCCTCCACGGTCCCGGCCCGACGAAGCGCTCGCGCGGCACCGTCGCAAACGCCTTGTACAAAGCGGGGGACGACATTTTGGTGAGGAATCGCAACTCTTCCGCATAGAATTGCCGTGCGGCTTCGATGGAGGTATTCATCGACGATTCCCGTCTGCAGGATGCGCACCGATTTGCCAAAGAATACAGCCAAGGCGGTGCAAGGCGCTGTGATCCGATTTGCCACTCGTTACGCAGATTGGGTAGAACTTCTGAAGCGATTCATGGGGAGAATGGGCTGGGGTGAAAGTCGATAGCGATTACCCGACCCGGCGGACAAAGCAGAAGGAAGAGCCCTAAGTAAACTCTGATCGAGCGCTTCTTGCGAGGCAGACGTTCCCTCATGGGCTAAAGCCCGCGTTCATTTTGCGGCATTTGCGGCACGACTGAAGTCGTGCCCTTTCAAAACGCCGGCTTATTCAGAGATTCCCTACATACGAAAGGAGAGCAAGCTTTGAGCATCTCTACTGGTTCGATCGGGTCCGGGCGCGGAGCGGGGAGCGATGAAGATCTTGGAGCTCCGCTTATTCCTTATGGGCGGCTGATTCCGTTTCTGGTCGTGACGCCGCTGTTCTTTTTGTGGGCGATTCCGAATAATCTCACAGATTTTCTCATCCGGCAGTTCATGAAGTCGTTCGAGATCAACCG
>JBEKFD010000231.1:0-7772 GCA_050013495.1 Occallatibacter sp.
GACGGGCTAATCAACGGGGTAAGCTCGCACCAGGAACTGCGTCAGGCGCAGGACAGCCCTCAGTAACGGATCACGATTGTGAGGGTGTCTGAGGCGAAATCGGGCGTGGTAGGGGGAATCAAGAGATCGATCTTAAAAAACGGGTCAGGCTTCGGAAATGGGGTAGTGCCTGGATTGTCGCCTAACCGGACAGAACTCCATTCTCGGGGTTACTTCCGGTTAGCCGATGATTCAGGAGTAATGCGAAAGCAGTCGGGAACTCCACTGTAATAGACGGCGTCGGCGGCGTTGAATGAAGTATGCAGAGGGTTTGCGTTATGGGGCGGTCTGTTGTTTTGCAGGCGCGCTGGGATAGGCCTTTTCGACTTCGTCTTCCAGCCTTCGAAGGAGCAGGACGTTCGGGCCGTTCAGGCCGCGTTCCTGCTCGCTGCGCCAGATTGGGCCCTTGAGTTTTCCGTCGGATGCGTAGACTTCCCGGGGCTCCGGAGTTGGACTGGTCTCGCACGACCCGGCCTTTGTAGACGACCAAAATCAGGTCGGCGTCACGGCGGGAGCGGCTGAGGGTGTAGCGACCCCAGTCCTGAATGCCGTCCTGGACATCGAGGATGGCCTTGCGGTCGTCGGGATCGAGCCAGATATCGGTGATATCGTGGTCGTCGCGGGCTTCTACGAAGACGGTGTGAGCGGTCTCGAAAGCTTCGGGAGCGGATGGCTTCTTTGGCTTGGCAGTTGCTGGGGCCGATCCGGTGATGGCCAGCAGAAGTACGAAGGCCGGGAGATTGCGCCTCATGCTGCACCTCATTGCGAAGGTTCGTTTGACGCAGGGGAACGGCCATGAAACTTCGCTCAACGATGATATTCCCTCTGCGCGGCAATGAGGTGGCTTAGACCGAAAGCGCCAAAAGTGCCGGGTCCAACTCGGCCCCAGAAGTCTTCCCACTACGTCCATGTAAGTTGAGTTGGGCCTTCGGCCCGCGAAATTCAATGGAAATCGCTTAGCTCCGCATAATAATGCGGAACAGCTGGGAGCGCGTAAGTTTAGAGCACCCGTACTTCAAATAGCGCCCACGAAATTCCAGCCGAAGGTTTGGATTCCGGGCGGTTGGTCGCCAATCCGGACAGAACTCCATTTTCCGGGTTACTTCCGGTTAGGCGGTGATAGGCCCAGAGTTGCACCAACAGCACCCGCTGGGCTTAAACTTCGTGCATGCCCTCACTGACTCCTCATCGGGTTAAGGAATCTCTGGCATATTTGCGGCTTGCAAGCACCCCGCAATCTGGTCCGGACGGTAGCAGCTTCGAGTTGAACCCAGTGATCGGCGAGGACAGAGTGGAAGCGTTTGAGCGGGACCATTCAATCAGCTTACCGTCCGAGTACAGAGGCTTCCTCATTCAAATCGGAAATGGTGGAGCAGGTCCGTTCTACGGCGTTTTCTCGCTCGGAACCGCCGATGACAACTTCAATGTGCGTGATTGGAAGGTAAACGACAATCTCGTCGGTGACCCCTCGAAGCCATTCCGGTTTGAGGAAGCATGGGACGACACGTCCAACATGCCGCCTGACGACCTGTTTGAGAAGAATGAGAAAGAGTACTGGCAACACATGGGAGCCTTTGAAAGAACCTATTGGAGTTCAGAGTTGATGGATGGCGCCATCCCGATTTGCCACCAAGGCTGCGCTCTCCGCATCTGGTTAGTTGTGACAGGACCGCAATCAGGGAAACTCTGGGATGATCGCAGGAGCGAATACAAAGGCATTCGTCCGCTCGAACTTGCAGATGGTTCAATGGCTACATTTGGCGCATGGTACGACGAGTGGCTAAATCAGCGTCTCGCAGCAGCCGGTCGCAAATGAGCGTCCGGCAGTCAGCCCAAAGACCGCATCGTTCCCTGGTTGTCGCCAACCCGGAAGTTATGTCATAGGTAATATCACCGCAACTAATACTTCACCAGTGACTGACGGTTAGCCGGTAATCCACTCGGAGCCGCGATTGCAATGCAAACGGCTCGCTGAGCGCCTCGATTTGTCATTAATTGACATCGGGGGAGAGAGAGCGGGTCATAACTCCTTCGTACCTTCAGAAAACTCCGTTTTGCTGCAGGTTCGGCGCGCGAGACCAATCGGCGACCGCAGCGGAGTGCCGGCAGCGTCTTCAAGAAGGCGATGCACGACCGAGGCTCACTGGTGATTCGCAGAGAAGACCTGGCTAGGTGGAGAGGCAGGAGGCGGGTTTACCCGGCCCCCCTCTGTCCTCATTTTGCCGTGACTGGGCGGAAATAGCCCGAAGGAGAGCTCACGGTGCGTCTGCTCCTGCTGCCACGTTGCCTCTCGATTCGGCGGCCCACAGACAGACAATTGCTTTTGCCCGACGAAAAAGGGCGACGGATCGTCGGCCCTTTCTTGAATCCGCAAGTCCCGTCGGCGCAGCTATTCGCCCTTGAATCCGTTCGAATATCCCTTGACGAACGACTCTCGGAACTCCAGCTTGAATCGATCCTTATCCATGCCCTTTGGTATCTTCGCGTGTTCGTATGCCGCGGATTCCGTCGGTTTGAAGTTCTTGCCCCGGCCAGCATCTGCCTGACCCTGGCTGAATCCCGCGGCATATCCCTGGCGGGCGACCATGTTGGGCGAACCGTTCTCCGGATAGGCCAAATCGTAGCCGCGCGGTGCCTTCCAGTCGGAGGAATCGTATGACTGCGTTGTCGTCGTCGTGGTAGTCGTCTGGTCCTTTGTAGTGGTGCTGCTGGGTTCCTGCGCTTGCATCGATAGGCTGGCACCGAGCGATAGCGCACACGCCAAGCCTGCAAAACCTATCTGTCGATGAATCACTCTAAGAATCATTTCAGTCTCCTCGCAGGCGGCGCAAACACGCAGCCCACTTCAAGTTTGAGTGCTTATCCATCCGGCGGGTTGTCCGCGAGTGCACGTTCAATGCGATTGGATCTGTTGCGGAGGCAAGAACGACGGTCCTTCAACGGTGGATTCCGGGACGCGCGTTTCGGGGATCTATTCGGCTGCAATTCAGGTCATTCGCCGCGGCGGATGCCCTTTTTCCGCGGCTTGCACAAGGCTCGGGTTCTGAATTGGACTGCGGGGCGGCTCCAGTTCCGGTACCATACTTGAGGTGCCTATTCCCGAATGAGCCTTAAAGCCAAGCTGGAAGCTGTTATTTACGCCGCGGAGGAGCCGGTCACACTGGCCCAGATCGCCGCATTGTTTGCCGCCGACGCCCTGGAATGGAAGTCGGTGCGGGATGCTGCGACTGCCGCCGCCGATGCCGAGCAGGCTGCGCCGGGGGGCGAAACATTGCCGCTGCTGAACGCGGAGCTCGAACAGGGTGAGCTGGAACAGCCGCCGGAGGCTCCGGTCGCGGCGGGCCAGGAAGCGGGTCCGGAAACGAGTCCGGAAACGGGGCCTGACACGGTTGCGGAAACGGGTGCATTGCCGGCTGCCGAGGCTGCTGTCGAATCCCCTGCGGAGCCTGCCGCCGAAATGCCGGTGGATGCGGAAGCCGAGGCCAAACGACTGGCGAGGCAGCGGGATCGCGAGGTGCGGGCCATTCTGCGCGGGCTTCTCGATGAGCTCATCGCGTCCTATGCCAGCGACGAGCGGGGCATCGAGATCAAGGAGATTGCCGGCGGCTACCGCATGGCCACCAAGCCGGAATGCCACGACGCGGCGCGCCTGTTTGTGAAGAGCTTGAAGCCGGCAATGAAGCTGAGTCTGCCCGCATTGGAAACGCTGGCGGTGATCGCCTACAAGCAGCCGGTGACTGCGCCCGAGGTGAATGAGATTCGCGGGGTGGATTCATCGGGCGTGTTCGGGTCGCTGCTGGCGCGAAAGCTGATTGCGACGGCGGGGCGGAAACCGGTGATCGGCAGGCCGATCTTGTACAAGACGACCAAGGAGTTTCTGCTGCGGTTTGGGCTGAAGGATGTAACCGAGCTGCCGTCGATGGACGAGTTCGAAAAGATGGCGCAGCTTGAGTTCGAAGATATGGAGCCAGTTGCCGAAGAAGCGGCCGGGGAAACAATTGAGGGCCCGGAAGTGGACGACGAGCCGGACGAGGAATCCGCGGCGGCGGGCGCTTGGGAAGTACAGGAACGCAGCATGCAGGAAGACGCAACACAAGTAAGCACTGAGACCGCCGCGACGGCGGACAGCGAAGAAGTTCCGGCCGCACCCGAACCGGACACAACAGAATCCGTTGCCGGCGCGCCGGCGATGGAAGCGGAGAAAACCCCCGCAGAGGCCGCGCCTGCTGTGCCTTCCCCCCTTGAGCAGGCAGAAACTGAGACTGTGCCCCATGACTGATGAAAATCGGCCCGAAGCGAATGAAGAAGAGTTGATTTCCGCTGTTGAAAGTGAAGACCCGATCGGCGATGAGACCGACGGCGAGGCGCAGTCCGCCGTCGAAGCAGAGATGGAAGCCGACGACGAGGCAGATGCCGCCGAGGAAGCCGAAGACGAGGCTTACTCCGTGGCGAAAGCCGATTCCGAAACTGGGGACGAAGGCGGGACGGAAACGGAAAACGAGGTACAGGCCGAAGCTGCCGAGGACACCGGAGAAGATGAGCCGGAGTTCAAGCCCAAGGCTCGTCCGCCGGTAAAGCTGGAACGACTGCAGAAGATTCTTGCCCAGTCCGGCGTAGCCAGCCGACGCAAGGCCGAGGAGATGATCGAGCAGGGCCGGGTGCAGGTGAACGGCAAGGTGGTCACCGAGCTGGGCACCAAGGCCGACGCTGGGCGCGACCACATCCGCGTGGACGGCAAGCTGCTGCAAGG
Organism: Occallatibacter sp.; assembly: GCA_050013495.1. GTDB lineage: Bacteria > Acidobacteriota > Terriglobia > Terriglobales > Acidobacteriaceae > Telmatobacter. Next base: position 4,790 of record JBEKFD010000231.1, read on the forward strand.
GGCCGAGCGCCTCCGCTATTTTGTGTTGAACAAACCGCGCGGCTTTGTGACCACGGTGAAAGATCCCGAGGGCCGGCCCACGGTGATGCAGTTCTTCGACAAGATGCGCGAGCGGCTCTACCCCGTGGGCCGCCTCGACTACATGAGCGAAGGTCTGCTGCTGGTGACCAACGACGGCGAACTGGCCAACAAATTGACCAAGGCGTCGGCCGGGGTGGAGAAGACTTACTTGGTCAAAGTGGCCGGGATTCCCAGCGAAGCCGAGCTGGATATATTGCGCGCGGGCGTGGCTATCGAGAAGGGCAAGCCGGGCTCGGGCAAGGTGCGCACTTCGCCGGCGCGCATCCGGCAGGTCCGCCAGGGCGACAACCCATGGTATGAAGTGGTTCTGATCGAGGGGCGCAACCGCGAGCTGCGCAAGATGTTCGAGGAGATCGGCCATTTTGTTGAAAAGATTCGCCGCGTTGGCTACGGGCCGCTGATTCTGGACCAGGAGCCGGGCAACCTGCGCGAGCTCGACACGCAGGAACTGGAACTGCTGCGCAAGGCCGCGGATGGCAAGCTGAGGACTCCCAAGGCGAAGGAGATTCGGCGGCGAAACATTGTCGACTCGCTGCCGCCGGAGAAGCCTGCATTCAAGCCGCGCGGAGAAAGGCCGGCCGCAGGTCCAAAGGACTACAAGCCCAAAAGATCGTTTGGGACAGACAGGCCGGTCCGTAGTGGGACTGGACCGGCAAAATTTGGGCCGGCGAAGTTTGGGCCGGGAAGGTTTGGACCGGCGAAGCCTGCTGCGCCGCGGCCTGTGGACGAGGCTGCGGAACGGCCGGCATGGAAGAAGGATGACCGGGCAGCTCGCCCGGCGGGACGAACTTTTGCAGCTAAGCCGGGCGGAAGCAAGCCGGGGGGCAGGCCTTTTGGCGATCGACCGGCTACAGGCCGCAGCTTCCCGGCAAAGCCGGCGTGGAAAAAGCCGGAACGCCAGGAATGGCCGCAGTATCATCGGCCGCCTGAGGAAAAGCCGCGGGCGACGCGGCGACCCGGGCCGGATACGGCGCGACCCAGGCCTGAGCCAATGGAGGATCTTGGTCCGAGGAAGCCGACCAGGCTGCACATTGAACCGGTGCCGGATTTCGGGCATTCGGAACGGGCGAGGCCGGAGCGGGCGAGGCCGGACCGAACTGGGTCGACTCGTCCTCCGTTTGGACGGGCGGTTGGGGCTCGGCCGGGTGCAGGACGATCGGATTCAAGAGGTTCAAGCTCAGCGAGGCCTTTCCGCAGCGAGGGCGGGATGGCTCGGCCTTTCACCACGAGCAGCGGCAAGCCGCGGGCCGGCGGGGCGAGGCCAAGCAGCAAACCCGGCAAAGACGGCGGGCGATCCTACAGCGCAGGTGCTGGTCGCAGCGGTGCTGGCCGCGGCGGTGCAGGTGCGGGTGCGCGGCCTGACTTTGCCGGAAAGCGGCCGTTTGAGAGCAAGGGCAGCGCCGGCGCTGCGGCCAAGCGGCCTTATACTCCGCGTGGCGAGAGCGCTGAGGGTTTCCGGCCGAGCGGCGAGGGTTCGCGGCCGGAACGCAGAGCCGGCACAGGTTGGAAGCCAAAGCCGAGCTTCGATCGGAAGAGCGCGGGTGGCGGTCGTTCCGGACCCAGATCGGGGCCCAAGGCGGGCGGGTTCTCCAAATCCGGCTCGAAGGGGAAGCCGAGTGGCTCGGGAGCCAAGCGGACTGGTGCGCGCCCGGGTAGCAAAAAACCTGGTGGAAGACGACCTTAGGGACAATTGAAGTGGATTTCAGCCCTCGAATTCGAATTCCCTCGGGGGCTGAAGCCCAGCCTGTTTTTGTTGACCTTTATGTACGGGCTGAAGCCCGTACCCTTCAAAACGCTCGACCCTATAGCGGAGCCGCCCCCCGACTCAGCTTGCTTTGGGCCACGCGAGGGACCGAGGCGAGTCAACTGCGGCGAAAGATCTCCGCGGCGAGCTTGCGGAATTCGAACTGCTGATACTCGCGAATCACGGCAGGCGAAAAAACGCCCATGAGCACTGTGAGCACGATTCCCGGCAACAACAGCGGAACGATCACGCTGCGGGGTTCGCCGGCAAAGGCTGCAATGGCCGCGCACAGCAGACACGCGCCGCCCAGGCTGGCAAGGAGCATGTAGGCTCCAGTGATCAACGCCTTGCCACGTCCGCGCGGCATCATCACGCTCGACGCTACCACCAGCGCGCCGCCCATCAGTGGCAGCCCCATGCCAATCAGCATCCGGTACCGGCCTATTTCGCGAATTCCTTCCAGCAGACTTCCCGTCATAACCTCTCTCCTATTCCGCCCTTCCTTCGAGCGCCGTGCGATAGACATTGCGAATCTGTTTTGCCGTTGCAACCTTAATCTCTCCTCGCTCCACCAGTTCGGCAAGCAGCCCGGTCATGGGATCGGGCGGCGCGCCGTTCAGGCTCTGGCGCAGGTTGGCGATGACGCGGTCAAGCGTGGCGCGGATGGTGGGATAGCTGACCTGGTGGAGCATTGCCATCTCCTTGAGTGAGCCGGACGCGAGCACGAACTGGACCACGAAGTCGAGGTCCTCCTCGGCCAACAGCATCAAAGGGTGCTGCTTGCGCTGGTCTTTTCGATTCAGAGGTACTATCGCGGCCATGAACAAGAACGTACCACAAGTTTTCAATAATATTCAAGTACGTTTAAGTTTTATTAAAGTTCCCGGAAGTTGGGTTTCTGCAACAATAGCGTGAAATCGTCGCCGTTTTGGGTCGAAAACCTGTCGATTTGGCCAGCATTTGAGGCGTATTCAGGGGCGGAATTGCTGTGGCCCACGAGCGTTTGGGGCGTTTTTTGCGCTGTGAAACTGTGGGAGCAGCTCGATTAAGCTGCTGATTCCTTGATGGTTCGATTGGTCTTCGCAGGATCACAGCCCGAATAGGAGGGCAAGATTTCTATTTCGCGGTGGTGGAAGGGGTGTGGGTACGGCAGCTTTT
>JBEKFD010000232.1:0-7445 GCA_050013495.1 Occallatibacter sp.
CGGTGTCCGCAAAGACGATGGTGTTGGGTTGATAAGTGCGAAGCGTTTCAACGATTTTTGGGAAGTTATAAACATGGCCTCCGCTTCCCGCGCCATCCAGCCAGAACTCGACCAGGTCGCCATAGTTCGAAGCTAGCTCGGATAACTCCGCCTGGTAGTAGTCGTCATACGCCGCGGAGTCCTTGTACTTTGGTTCGTGGCGATCCCACGGGGAAAGATAAACGCCGAATTGCAGGCCGTACTTTCGCGCCGCCCGAGCCACTTCGCCAACCACATCTCCCTCGCCGCTCTTCCATGGGCTTGATTTCACGCTGTATGCGGTTTGCTCCGTCGGCCACAGGCAAAAGCCGTCATGGTGCTTGGCGACGAGGACAACATACTTTGCGCCGGAGTCGCGGATGGCCTTCATCCATTGGCCGGGATCGAATGCGGTGGGATTGAAGACGGCTGGATCTGCCGCCCCGTCGCCCCACTCGCGGTCGAGGAACGTGTTGGTGGAGAAATGGATGATGACGCCGAATTCAAGGTCCTGCCAGGCGGTCTGTTGCGGTGAGGGTTTGATGTCAGGGAAGTTCTGCGCGCAGGCAAGCGACGTGTAGAGCAGTAGAGCGAGCCCGGCAAAGATAGATCGATTGCGGATGAAATTCATCGGCAAATAACTCCTGAAATGCGGGATCCGGATAACATCATTGATGCTTGGGCAGAAATTGCCAAATCTCGGGATCTTCTTCCCCTAAAACCCAGGAGCAAAAGCCCTGAATCCCACTTTTCTGAACTAACTCGTAGCGATCCTTGAAGGTATGAAGGTCGGTAATGAATATCCATTCGCGCATCTGGTCGCGGTAGAACCAGAAATACGCGGTGTGATCGTCCTCGTCCCACTGCACTTTGCCGTTGTACGCCGCGGCCAGTTGCATGGCGTTGGGGTAGCCGATGTAGTCGGCGGTGGGGTTGGGCTTCTCAACTTCGGAGTTAGGTTCATGCGTCGGCGCGCCCGCGTACCAGTGATAGCCGTAGAGCGGAATGCCAAGCGAGAGCTTTCCTTTGGGCACGGTCTTGAGAGCGTATTCCAGATTTTCATTGGTCCAATCCCATCCAGCCACCGGCCCAGGCATCGTCCAGCGCGTGTTCTGGTCGTAAGTCATCAGGCACAGCAGGTCAACATACGTGGCGAGATTGGTTATGTCGTATGCGCCGCGCCAGTCAGTGTAAATCCACTTGGCAAAGGCGCCCTGGCCGGGATATCCGGGAGCGTTGGGCACGGTAGCGATGGACAGCTGCAGGCCCGCTGTGTGCAAGGCCGTCGCCGAGAGCTTCACCAGCGCGGTAAGCCGGTCGCGATCGAGCCAGTCGATGTTTTCGAGATCGAATTGGAAACCGATATAACCGTGCAGCTTGCACTCGCGGATCATGGCCTCGTTCATGATGGCCTGAGCGGCTGGATTCGTCGCCAGCGCATGGAAGCCCTTCTTGTTGAACATGGCCAGAATCGGCATAAGAGGCACTTTGTCGTCGTCCGCGCGCTTGAGCACAGTTGCATCCGGAGCGCCCGTCACCAGGCCGTTTTCGTCAACCTGGTACCACGTCGGCACCAGCAGATCGATCTGCGTGGAGTGAGCAAGGAAGGAGCGAATCGAGTCCGGATTACTGGTCAGGTAAAACAGTGCAACCGGGTCCGCGTGCACCACCGGGATTGCTAAGCATACAAGCGTGCAGAGAAGAAGCAGGCGTTTCATGATGCTCCAGAGTTGTAACATCGAGTTAATAAGTACTCAAGCCGTAACCTTGCCTTCGAAGTGGGCCTCGATCTCTTCCAGAGTTTTGCCTTTGGTTTCAGGAAGGAAGAAGACAATGGTGATGAAATAGACGACGGTGAAGGATGCGAAGAGGAAGAACATAGAAGAGTAACCGTACTTCGAAACGAACGGCAGAAAGATCCCCGCGAGCACAGTGGAAACGAGCTGATTGATGAGCAGCGTAATGCTCATGCCGTTGGAGCGGATGCGCGTGGGCATGAGCTCGGACAAGGCCAGCCACACGCACACGCCCGGGCCCATTGCATAGAAGGCCATGAAGCAATAAAGACCCACGGCCACCAGCCAGCCGTGATGTGCATCAGGAACCTGGCCGATGACCGCTTTGCGGATTTTGAGCGGCGCTGTCTGTGCGGCGTCGAGGTCGGCGAAAGGATTCTTGAAGAACGACTCCACCTTGTTGGCGGGCACGGCGCTCTCGCGGGTGATCTGAATAGGTGCGGCGGCCGGATCGTCGGAGCGGACAAAACTGGTGGCGGCGGTGTAATCGCCGTAGGAGTAAATGATGGCCAGGGAAGCGCGGCTGCTGTCGATTTGACCGGTTCCCGAGCCTTGAGCGGCCAGCAACCTGCTCGCTGTCGACGGGTCGAAATGCAGCGTGAGTGCCTGCTCCGACGCAACCATGGATTGGACCTGCGAGCCTGCGTCGACGCTGAACTTTTCTGTTCGCACAAAGAGAATGCCGACGCCAACCATGGATACGATGATGCCGCTGGTGCCCACAATAAACAGGAACCTACGCCCCTTGCGATCCACGAGCATCATGCCCACCATTGTCATGGAGAAGTTCACCGCCGTGAACAGAACATAGCCCCAGTGTGCTTGCAGATCGGAAAGGCCGCTTTGCAAAAGGATGCCGACGTTGTATCCGATGACGGAGTTAATCCCCGTAGCGGTGTTGCAGGCAAGAATGACCAGGGCGAGCAGAAAGGGAATTACGAATTTGCGCTGCAGCAGCGTTTCGCGCACGCGCTGGCCGGTAGGAAGCTTCTGTTCGTCGGCGCGGGCGGTTTCTTCCATCTCGTGTAATTCCAGGCTGGCCTGCTCGGGGCTGCGAGAGCGCAGCAGGGCGGCGTAGGCCTTGTCTTTTTTGCCGTGGCGGAAGAGCCAGCGCGGCGACTCGCTGACCATCAGGCTGCCGATCACGAAAAGCAGCCCCGGCGGCAGCGACACCCAGAAAATGCTGCGCCATGCGTGGTCTTTGAATTCGAAGAGCGTGGCAGCATCGGCGGACAGTGAAACTGCCTTGACGCGATAGCTGTAATACATGCCGACCAGCGCCGCCGCCACGATGCCGAAGGTCAGCAGCCACTGAAAGATTCCCGTGCCCTTGCCGCGGCTTGAAGCCGACAGGCATTCAGCAAGGTAGAGCGGGACGACGACGCCAATCAGGCCGCCGGCCATTCCCTGCAGCAGGCGGCCCAAAAACAATGGGCCGTAGCCCTGCGAAAGGGCGATGACCGGGATGCTGAGAACAAAGGTCAGGCCGCTGAGAATCATGAGCGGCTTGCGGCCCATCCAGTCAGCCAGCAGGCCTGCAAAAAGGGTGGAGAATACGGTGCCCAGCAAGACTGCGGCAACAATATAGGAGAGCTGCGCCGCGGTCAGGTGCGATGTGGCTTCGAGATAAGGATATGCACCCGCGATGATGCCCACGTCGATGCCGTAGAGCAGTCCGCCAAGGCCGGCCACCAGGAGCAGGAAGCGGCTGTAGCGGCTTTTGGCGGATGACTCTGCGGACCGGTCGGCGGGATTGGCGGTGGTCATATGAGTTTGGTTTCTCTTTCCGGGTTTCAGCGCTGGTCAGTTGCAATTGCGATCAGTATACAGTGATTGAATTCATGCAAAACGATCAAGAACTTGATTTGAATTACCCAGAAGGTTTGGTGGAAGGCAGCCGCCGGGCAATGCGCTAGCCCGCGCAACCATGGGCCACCATTCGCGTGGCGCAAGTCGATCGGCAGGATGCGATCGTTTCATACGGCAATCACTTGAACTCCGTTGGCTTTGAAACCTGCAAGGGCCTCGGCGCTGATTCCGGAATCGGTGATGAGGATATCGATGTCCGCGACGGGGCAGATGAGCGCGGGGCTGATCATGGCAATCTTGCTGGAATCGGCAACCACGATAACCTGTTTGGCCTGGCGAACCATGGCGCGAAACACAGCTGCTTCGTCCGGCTCAATGGTGGTGGCTCCGCGACGGACATCCACGCCGCACGCGCCGATGAAGACCTTGTCGAGGAAGACACCGCTCAGCATCTCCATTGCCGTTGGCCCGGTGAGCGAGAATGCGCCAGCCCAGCGCATAGTCCCGCCGGTCAGCGTAACGTCGAGCGCCGCCTGGTGGTTCAACTCCATACCAATATTGACGGCGTTCGTGATTACATGAATGCCGCTGCGATGACGGATGCATCGCGCCGCCTGAGTGGTCGTTGTGCCGGCGGTAAAGCCAACCGTCTCATGCTCGCGAATCAGTTCTGCCGCGGCCAGTCCGATGCGGCGCTTCTCCTCGGTAAATCTCCCTTCGCGCTCTTGAAACGAGGAATCGAACCGGAAGGGCTCATAGTGCGTTTGTCCCGCCAGCTTGGCCCCGCCGTGAGTGCGGTGAACCAGCCCGCGTTCCTCAAGCCGCGTGAGATCTCGGCGAACGCTGGCCGTGGATGCGCCAAGCTGGCCGGCAAGCTCATCCACGGAGGTATTGCCGTGGCGCAGCAGCATTTGCAGGATTTTCTTCGCGCGTTGATCGGTCTTTGTCGACATAGGGGATTGCAACCTTCTTTGGCCCCAGGAATTTTGCATACGCGCAACGCGAGTCAGGCACTCGCTGTCACACATCGCAGGCTTCGGTGCAGGCTTAACGAAGTTTAAACCTGCGGGCCGTCCATGGGTACAGCAGCCGCAGTTTGGAGTGTCTGCTCGAACCCCTGCAGCAGGGCGCGCACGCTCTCAGCACGCACGCTGTAGCGGCGATATTCGCGATCGCGCAAGTCGCCCATTGCCATGCCCCGCTTGCGGAATTTGACCGGGCTGGGAAATGCAGTCCGGGCGCTCGAATGGAACTCGCCGGCCCCGGTGCCCTGGGCGATGTCGGCGATGTTATCAGCCGTGATACCGCCTCCGGGCATGATGCCGATCCGTCCGCGGGCCGTATTGACCATCCGTGCGATTTCCGCAATGCCCTCCTGCACGCTGGGCGCTCCTCCTGAAGTGAGAATGCGCGTTGCGCCGGTGGCCATCACGTCGTCCAGCGCCGCTGACAGATCCGGCGTCATATCGATGGCACGATGGAATGTGACGGGCAGCGGCTGCGCCAGTTCGACCAGTTGCCGAGTGCGGGCCACATCCACACGGCCTTGCTGATCCAGCAGGCCAAGCACCATGCCGTCCGCGCCCAGCCTCTTGGCGTTGGCAATTTCCTCCTGGATCACCTCGAATTCCAGATCGGTGTAAAAGAAGTCGCCGCCGCGCGGGCGAATCATGACAAAGAGATCGATTGCAATGTGGCGCCGAACCGAGGCAATCAAGCCCGCGCCTGGAGTGATTCCCCCTTCCAGAAGATCGCAGCAGAGTTCAACCCGGCTTGCGCCCCCACTTTCAGATGCAATTGCCGACTCCACGGAATCAATGCACACTTCAAGGACCATGATGACTGCGTCTCATTTCAAAACTGTTTTGGATCCCGCTGAACATCGTAGCATCCGGCGAGGACCGCGAAGTATTGAGGCAAGGCAAACGTAGCTGCCGCTTATGACCCGCGGCAGCCCTGTTATTAGAAGCTGTACTTCGCAGAGAACTGCAGGTGGCGCTCCACCGAGCGCGGGTTCTGGAGCGAGACGTTGCCATAGGTACTATCGCCGATGCCAGTATCCGGATTGCCGTAGCTGACGATGTTGAATGAATTGAAAGCATCGAAGCGGAAGCCCACCGTGTGGTTTTCGAAAAGATGGAAGTCCTTGAATGCGGACATATCCACGTTGAGATAGTCGGGACTGCGTACCGAACCGTTGTGGGATGTGCCGAAGACGTTGTTGGCGGGCACGCCGAAGGCGCATGTGCCATTGTTGACGCCGGCTGTAAGGCAGGGAACGGCCGAGGCATCGGTGCCGAACCAGTTTGCGTTGTTACGCCCTACCACCTTCAGCTTGCGGTATTGGTTGACGCGGTTGGGTCCGTAGCTGTTGGAGTTGTTGGATCCGCCTAAAATGGTCGCTGGGAAGCCTGAGTAGGCGACGACAGCGGTGGAGACCTTCCAGCCGCCGACGATTTCATCCAGTACGCGGCTGGCTGAGGAGAAGTACTCTTTGCCGCGTCCGACGGGCAGAGCATAGACGCCGGTGGCGCTGAGGTTGTGCTTGATGTCGTAGCCGGCTGGGGCGTCGCTGGCGCCGCTGTCGTAGTAGTTCTGGAAGGCGCCGGCGCTTCCATAGCCGCTTACGTTTAAGGAGTAGTTGCCCAGGCTGTTGGTCATCGCCTTGCCGTAGGTGTAGTTCACGGTGTACTCCAGGCCATGACTCAGGCGCTGACGCAGCACCGCTTGCAGCGCGTTGTAGTTCATCATGGCGCGCGACTCAGTGATCAGCAGTCCGCCGTTGCCGCCTACGCCCAGCGCGGAGTCGATTCCATTCACGCCGATGTATTGGCTGTTGTAGAACGGAGCCGAGGTCTGATCGCCATTGATGGTGTACTGGTTGACGTTGCCGTAGTCTTCAATGTGCTGGCCTGTCTCTCCCACGTATCCGGCCTGCAGGGACATGGTGCGGGTGACCGCGTATTCGGCCGTAAGGTTGAATTCCTGCACGTAAGCGGGCTGGATATTCAAGGGATAAGCGGTGTATCCATTGTTTGAACTGCTGTACTGAACGGAGGTGTCGGAGGCGGTAAAGCCCTCCTCGGCGGTGTTGGGCGTGGACACACTCTTGGGGGTTGGCGAGCTTACCGAGAAACCCGCAGCCTGCAGAAAGGGCGCAATGGCCGTCAGGCGCTGGTTGAACGAGTTGCCTTCAAAGAAGCTGCTGGCGCCGTAGCCGCCGCGAATGACGGAGCGGTCGTTGAGTTGGTAGGCAAACCCAACGTGCGGCATCCATTGCCGGTAGTTGGGCTGGTAGCAGGCCAGGTTCTTGCACAGTCCCGCCCCTGGCAGCGCGCCTACTGGAAGGTGGCCGGCATAGAGAATCTGACCCGTCGTCAGATCGATGTTTCCGGTCCTGTCCTGCTCCTCCACCCAGGGCTCGTCGACTTCGTAACGGAATCCGAGGATCAAGGTCAGATTGGGCTGGACTTTGAAGTTATCCTGCGCAAACCCGGCCGTGCGCCACTGGCGCTGCCCCACGTTCACGCTGCCCAGAGTCACGCCTCCGGATGAAACCCGGTCCAGCACAAAATCCGCCGGACCGTAGCCGCTGGACCCGTTGCCGTTTGAGGTGAATTGGCCGGAATAATTCAGCGAGCCCAGATAGCCGTCGTTGTTGCCGGTGGGGTAGTTGTTCTGGTAGCGGCGCGCTTCAATGCCCATGCTGATGTAGGAGCGGCCGTGCTGCCAGCTCAGGCTTTCGATGTAGCTGTAGGTGTTGTCGATGACGCCGCCGTTGTAAGCCGAAGTGCCCACGCTGCTGATGTTGGCGTTAAACCC
>JBEKFD010000233.1:0-7445 GCA_050013495.1 Occallatibacter sp.
CGGGGCCATGGGCGGGTTCCACTTTCAGAATGTGCCGATCCTTTGTCCAGATATCAAAACTGCAACCGACACCGCAGTAAGTGCATACGGTTTTGGTGCGCTTGGTGCGCGATTCGCGCATGGCAGCTTCGACTTCAGAAAGCTGACCAATCGCGCCATATCCAACTTCAGGCTCGATTCCCTTGACTACGTCGATCATGCCGTCAAGCGCGGGTTTGGGCAAGGATGTGAAGTAGCCGGCCTCGCCAAGCATCGACTTCTCCATGAGCGCATTGCAGGGGCAAACCGTGACGCAGTGGCCGCAGGAAACGCAGCTCGATTCGCCAATCGGCGCGCCGCCATCCCATAGAACGCGGGGATGAGCATCCTCCCATTTGATGCTTAGAGTTTCATTCACCTGGAGGTTTTGGCAGGCCTCCACACAGCGGCCGCAAAGGATGCATTGATCTGGATCGTACCGATAAAAGGGGTTGGACATGTCCGCTTCATAAGGCTTGGGCTTGAAGGGAATCTCCTGGTGTTCGACGCGGAGCAGGCTGGTGGTGTTGTGCACCGTGCAGTTGCCGTTGTTGTTATCGCAGACCGTGCAGTAGAGGAGATGATTTCCGAGGATGCGGTCGAATGCTTCCCGTTGCGCCGCATCCGCTCGGGCCGAGGATGTAATAACAGTCATGCCGTCTGCGGCCAGCGTGGCGCAGGCTCTAAGCAGTTTGCCGTCGACTTCCACCATGCAGGTGTCGCATGTTTGGATCGGCCCAAGCTGGGGGTGATAGCAAACCTGAGGAACCGCAGCGCCGCTCCGGTTGACCGCGTCAATCAGGCGCTCGCCTGGCTGGATCTCCTGGGGCTTGCCATTGATGGTGACTGACATGGGGAATCGCCCCTCCGTAACTGAATCGGAATACTAGTACGCAAACAACAGATTCGTAAATCCTTTTCTTTCCGTCTCCGCGATATTCTCGTTAATTCTTTGTTACAAAGGTGACCCCATCAAGATCGAGGTTGTTTGGCCTTTGCGCCGCGTCATCGGGAATTACTGCGCGCCGCTGGCGGGCAGGCAGCGGAATTCGCCAGAATAGACGACAAAACGGCGCCCGCGAAGGAAGCCGATCAAGGTCAGCCCCATTTCGCGGGCAAGCTTGACCGCCAGGCTGGAAGGCGCAGATACCGAGGCCAGAATGGGGATACCCGCCGCCAGCGCTTTCTGGACGATCTCAAAGCCGCCCCTGCCGCTGACCAGCATCACGTGCTGGGAGAGCGGCAGTTTCTTTTGCATCAGTGCCCATCCGGTAATCTTGTCCACTGCGTTGTGCCGGCCAATGTCCTCGCGCAGAACCACCAACTTTCCTGTTGCATCAAAGAGCGCCGCGGCATGCAGGCCGCCGGTCCGGCTGAATACCTCCTGTTCGGAGCGCAGCGCTTCGGGCATCCGGCACAGGATTTCGGGGTCGACGCGGAAGCCGCGATCGGGCGGCCGCAAGCCGCGCGCCCGGATGGCGTTGATGGAAGCTTTGCCGCAGATGCCGCAACTGGATGCGGAAAAGAAATTTCGCTGCAAGTCGCCGACCCTGAAGACAGTGTCTCTCAGTTCGGCATCGACGACGTTGCTCTTCGTGCCCTTCTCCGGCGCCACGGCGCGAAGGCAGGCAAGCTGGTCAGCGGACTCAATAATCCCCTCGGTCAGCAGGAATCCGGCCGACAGCTCAAAATCGTGCCCAGGCGTTCGCATCGACACAGTCAGTGGGACGCCGCCGATCCGGATCTCAAGCGGCTCTTCGGCCGCGAGGGAGTCTTGCAGGGAGCGAACACTCCCGTCTTCCCATTCCGAAACCTGCGTCAGCTCGACACTTCGTTCCGGTGTGCGCATCAGGCTCCATTCTGCAGTATCAACTTGACGTTTTCGAATGACATCGAAGATCGGCCGTTGTGACTTTCGGAGTTACGGCCTGACGATCTTGGCAAGCAGTTGGGCCAGGCCGTTCCACGCAATCTGCACGCCGATGCACAGCAGAATAAAGGCAACCACCCGCAGAATGCCATGCGCGGTATTGGGCGGAATCACCTTGGTGATCCTAGGGGCGTAGGCGTAGCAGAAATAAACCAGAACACTGAGCGCGACAACCGCAAGAAACACTCCGGCATGCGCCAGAATATTTCTCGTAATATCCCTTTCCGAAATGTGCGCTGTCAGCGTCAGCATCGCCACCAGGGTGCCGGGACCCGATGTGATGGGAAAAGTAAACGGGTAAAAAGCTCTCTGTTCAAGATCGCGCGCACGCGATTCATCCCGTTCGTCGCACTCTTCCTGCTTGTTCCTGGATTCCGCGCCCGAGTCTCTTTCGTTCAACACCGACCAGCCCATGGCTGCGATGACAATGCCACCGGAGAATTGCACAATGGGCAGGGAAATGCCGAAGAACTTCAAAATAGTTGCGCCCAGCAACTCGATGATTGCCAGGAAAACGACGTTATTGATGGCGATCCTGCGCGAGAGCGAGCGATAGACTTGCGGCGGCGCCTCGCCGGCCAGTCCAAGGAATACCAGGGCCGAACCAAGCGGATTGATCAGCGGAAGAAGCACGCTGAAGGCGATGAGAAATGAATTCCAGAGCGGCAAGGGCGATCCCCCAGGATCGAGCTTAGTTCATTGCAGGTTATTAGAGCATGATTCAATCACGCAACTTGCTTCAAAGCGAGCGTCTATGCTCCTCATTACAATTCGTTCTCTTCCATTGAAAGATTTTGGGCGTCAGTAGGTGGGGTGAGACTCAGGCTCATACGGCTGTCCGAATTTGTTCAGGTGTTGCTGCTGCTCCGGCCGGCCGGCGCTGATTTCGCCAAGATCCACGATCCCACCAGCAACATGAACCCGGCGCGTGAGCTGATCCAGCGCACTCTGCCTCTGGCCCTCGATCCAAACATGCAGGTCGTAGTCGCCGCTAGGCACGCCAATTAGATGAAACTCGCCTCGTGCGCCAGCGACGCCATAGTAAGGCGTGGCCAGTGCGATCACCACCGCACTCATCTCGGAATGAATGTTGCAGAAAATATAAGAGACACCCTCGCGCGAGAACACCACGCTGCGCGTCGATCCCGCTTCATACAGCCCGAGATCGAAGCGCCGTCCATCGAAGAGGGAAAAAACATTGTGGAAAAAAGGATCCGCATTTGGAAACGCAACGCTGCTGCCCACCGGCACAACCAGCAGATGCGGAGTGAACATCTTGTTTTTCTGCAGCAGCGTGAAGTTGCCGTGAGCCGCGAAAGGCGCGGAGCCCGGCCGCAGCGGGTTCAGCCAGATCACCGCCGGATTTGGCTTTTCAGTCTTGTGCCCTGCATCGCGCTGCACAGGCGCGAGCCTGGCGATCACGTCCGTCTGTGGTCCCGGCGCATGCGGCATCTGTGCACCCAGGCTGCCGAAGCTGCATGCCGCAATCAACAGCCAATGCATCCGTTTATACACTGCTCCGGACATCAGAATTTGTACCCCGCGCCAATTCCGATCGCATCGCTGAAATTCCTTGGGCCCGTGCTGAAGTTAGTCCAAAGCCGCCTGTACTCAACTGAGAACATCAGGTACGCACTCGGACTGAGAATCGCATTCGAATAGAAAGAGCGGTTGCGCGCAAACCCCGCATAGTAGGAACCCGTTGAGGGCACGGCAGCTTGAATCTCCTTCGCGAATGGATTGTCCGTGCCGAATCCGGCGTTCATCTCCACGCGTTGACCTGCCCTGGCCTTCAGTTGTGTCCATCCGCCAACATCGTCCAGCGCGTGCACATACTGATTCGATCCATAGGAGGAATAGTAGAAGTTCACGTATCCACCCGCGCCGAGCCCGGCCAGCGCCTGTCCACGATACTCATTTGCCGTCAATTCAAAGTAGCGGCTCAAGGGCAATCGCGCGTCCATCGTTCCCGCCCATGCGTCAAAGGTGTCGCTATCTCCGTTGCGATGCGGGCTGAAATATCCGCCCGCGCCAATCTCGGGCCCGATGCCGCTCATGCCATGCTGAAACGCGATACGCGCCTCCGTGCCCGGCCAGCGGCTGCGCTCCGTTTCGGTTTGAGCAGGGCCGCTCGAACTGGACCCAGGCAGTAGGGGGTCTGAACTATCAATGAGGGCTGCCTGCGCCTTGATGCGCGTTGACTCTGAAAGAGCAAATTGATGCGACACTCCTATCTGCGGATTCCAGACCCAGAGATTGCCTGCCCAGGCTAATTCCGGCTGTGCAATGGCTACCAAAGACGAGGGTTCGTTTGGCTCAAGAATGCTGCGATCCAACTCGACGAATGCCTCGGTATTTGGCCAATCCAATGCGGCGTGGGCCGTGCGCAATCGCAAAACTCCGCCCGCTGCATAATTGGAAACTGTCCCGCTTGCAAAGAAATCCGCTCGAATATCGGCTTGGCTGGTCGCACCGAACCAATGCGGCCCGCGCGCGTCCAGCCCCAGCACCGTCTGCCGCAGCGAAAGACCGGTGGTGCCGGGCCCCGGGAGTGCATAACCCGGCGACGCGGAGACGTCCACTTGCCTGGTATTCACGAAGGCATTGAATAGGACCAATCCGCTCACTTTCAGCGGAAACTTCGACTCCGTTTCCACCTTGATGACATCGTGTGTTGCAATCTGCGATTCCTCGATTGCCTGCCGTTCTTGAATTTCTTCCAGCGTTGCCGCATTTGCGGGTTCAGCTCTAGCGCTTCCGACCTTCGCGCCCGCCGGCTCCGCGGGGAGCGGAGAAGCTGATTTCTCTGCCGCCATCTGCTCCTTCAGTGCGGCAAGTTGCTGCCGCATGTCCATCAACTGCGCCTGGTACGCATCCATTTGCGCTTGCGCCTGCGCCAAGGCCACTGTCAGATGCTCAACCTTCTGCTCAGTGTTCTCCCGTACGGGGTTCTGCGCGGACACACTTTGCGCGCGCACCAAGGGCCGCGAAGAACAAAGGAGCGGAAGCACCGCAAGCAGCACGACCGGATGTCGTCCCAGTATTCTTCTGAAAATGCGCGGCTGTCCACTGCCTCGTGAATTCACTCTCATGGCGTCATCACCGTGGTTCGTGAAGGGTTTGCATTCTTGATCGGTTCTTTAACGTGGCGCGCCACGGTCAGGCGGAAAATCGTCTCGCCTGCCCTGTTGCTCACCAGCCTCACTTCGCCATCATGCTCACGCGCTACGCTCCAAGCCAAGGTAAGTCCCAGTCCCGTGCCCTTTTGTTTCCCCTGGCTCACAAACGGATCGAACATGCTGTCGCGAATCCGTTCTGCAACACCCGGCCCGCTATCCGAAATGGTTACGCTCACAGTCTTGCTGTCCGCGCCCAATGAAACACGCACCTCGCGCAGCCCCGCGCTCTCCCGTGCCGATTGGCATGCATTGAGCAGCAGGTTATAGACGGCGCGCTCCACCTGTTTGGTATCCACCGATGCCGTTGTGTCGGCGTCGGTTTCTTCCAGCACCAGCTTCACTCGCTCTGCATCGGGATGCGTTTTTACCAGCGCCATTGCATGCTCAACCAGGGCCAACATCGATGCCGGCGTCCGCTGCAAAGCGGCGCCCGTGCGGCTGAAGATCAGCAGGGAATCCAGCATATCCGTTGTCCCGTTGACCGCCAGCCGGATCTCCTCGTACAGCTCAGCGCGCTCGCTTGCCGGAAGCGCCGGCGATGCCAGGAACTCCGCATTCGCATAGACCGCGGCCAGGTAGTGGCGCAAATCGTGCGAGACCGAACTCGCCATGCGTCCAATCGTCGCCAACCGTTCCGCCTCAAGCAATGCGCGGTTCGTCTTTTCAATCTCGTCGCGCATCTGCGCAAATACGCGGCTCAAATAGCGCACCTCCTGCGTGCCGCTGGCAGGCAGGGAGTGTTGTCGGTCGCCTTCGCCGAACGCACGAACACCTGCTGCAAGCAACTCCAGCGGCCGCGTCACCATGCGCGCCAGCAGCAACATCAACGCAGAACCTGCCGCCATGGCCAGGATGCACACCCAGAAGATCACCCAGTTGATTTCGCTTTCGGCGCGGTCCGCCGCATCGAACGACTTCATCACCACCAGCCGCAGAGACGTGTCAGCTCCAACCGTGAGGTCCTTGCTGACGGTCAGGTACCGCTCGCTGCCAATCTTGGCAATTTGATATTTCGAGCGCTGTTGCAGCGATTGCGCCGCGGCGCGAAGAGCGTCCTGCCTGTCTTTCGGCAGCGTGCTCACGGTGACTGTGTCGCCAGCGAAGAAGGCTGCCTCGGCGCCTGCTCCTCGCCCCACTTCACGCAGGAAGCTGCTATCGATGGCGTAGCCGCTGATCACATATCCAAGCAGCGTCCCATTCGCCCTGCTGCCGAAATAGAGCGGCTCGACGGAATATTCAAATAGTCGTCCGCCGCTTATCAGGTAGTGTTTCGACGGCTCCGTGATCGCGATTTGAAGATCGTGGCGCAAGGTGTCGGTTGTCGCCGCATTCTGCGCGTAGGCAGCCTGCACCCGGTGGTCCGCGTCTGCCAGCGCGAACAATTCATTGCCGCTGGTCTTCCAGAAATCCACGCCATCGTCGGCAATGGTTCGCGCATCGTCCGTGGTCATCAGCGCCTTCAGGCTGGGCAAAGCCGCCATCAGGGCATTCTCGCGTTCGAGAGCGGCCAGGCGTCCTGCTTCCAGGTCCTGGAAGGTCTCCACCGAGTGCTCTAGATCGGCCTCCAGCGTCGATCGCACCTGCTGGCGCAGCCGGCTGCGAATGATGTAGAGACTGGATGCCGTGGTGCCCGCAATGATCAGCACCAGCGACGTCAGCAACAGCACACGCGTCCGGATTCCTGGCGTGAATCTCTCGGTCGGCACGGAATCCTTTTTACGGAACAAATCTGTAACCAGCTCCATAGACAGTCTGCAGATGGTGCGGCTCGGCAGCATCCGGCTCCAGTTTCTGGCGGAGCTTCAGTATTTGATTGTCGACCGTTCGCGTGGTCGGATAGGAGTTATATCCCCACACCTCGTTCAGCAGTTCTTCCCGGCTCAGCACCCGTTCCGCGTTTTCGACAAAGTACTTCAGCAGCTTGAACTCATGCGCAGTGAGCGTGATCGGCTTGCCCGCGCGCCGCGCGCTCATCTTGGCAAAATCCAGTTCGCACTCGCCGAAGCTGTATGTCGCCTTCGCGGCCGCCACCATCCGCGGCCTGCGCAGCGCCGCCTGCACCCGCGCCATCAGTTCCCGCGGGCTGAACGGTTTGGTCATGTAGTCGTCCGCGCCCAGTTCCAGCAACAGCACCTTATCCGCAACCTCGCTGATGGCGCTGAGCACAATCACCGGAACGCCGGCCTGCTCGGCCTTCATGATCTTGCAGAGGTCGCGGCCGAATATGCCCGGCAGCACCAGGTCCAGGAGGACGGCAGACTGCCCGCCCGAGCGAAATGCATCCAGGCCCGCCTGTCCGTCGCCGCACACCGTAACGC
>JBEKFD010000234.1:0-7430 GCA_050013495.1 Occallatibacter sp.
GCAGAAGCATGGCCTGGCGGCGGAAAAGGACGATGGGCAACTGCGCGTCTGCGTCCTTAAGCGTGAAGTAGAGGTGGCCGGAGGGAGCGGGGCGGAAGTTGGAGATTTCACCCTCCACCCAGACGTCGCCGTATTGCTGTTCGATGAGCTCGCGGACCTGCGACACCAGTTCACGCACCGGCCAGACGCGGCGGGTCTGCGGCGTTTCATCGAAGTTGAAACCAAGTTGCGGCGCGGTTCGGTCAGACGGAGGCATGCTTAGTTGAAGTGTAATTTGTCGGCATGCTTGTAGAGTCTGTTGTCCAAATACGGGTCTCGCGGGTTCGCGGCGTCCCACCCATTCGACTGAAGGACGTCGAATGGATGGGGCACGAAGAGTGATTTGCGTTCGAAGATTTCTGTGTCGGCCTACTCGGAACGCAGCGCGTTTACAGGATTCACGGATGCGGCGCGGCGCGAGGGCAGATAGCAGGCCAGACAAGCAGTCGCTCCCACGCAGGCAGTGATGACGATGTAGGTGAGCGGGTCGACCGGGCTCACATTGAACAGAATTGAAGACATAAGGCGCATCGTAACGAAGGCGACGACCAGGCCACAGGCTGTGCCAATGGCTGTGAGACCCAATCCCTGGCGGAGGAACAGGCCTGTCAGCGCGGCCCGCTGTGCGCCCAGCGCCATGCGGATACCGATTTCGCGTGTGCGTTGCGAAACCGTGTAAGCGATGACGCCGTAGATGCCCACAATGCCCAGCAAAAGCGCCATGGCGCCGGCGATGCAGAGCAGCACAAGAGTGAACGAGGTGCGCGCCATCGACTTGGTGTAGAGCTCGCCGACCGTCGTGGGATCGGCCAGCGGCACGCCCGGATTGATGGACCACACCTGCTGCTGCACTTCTTTCACGAAGGCCTGCGAACCGGCTCTTGGACTGCGCAGGACGAAGCCCAGCCCGCGCTGCAGGTTTTGCTTTTGGCCTTCGAAGTTATTCATCACGACCGGCCAGTAGACAGTTGGGGGCGCGGGCTGATCGACGCCGTCGTCGTGAATGTCCTGTGCCACGCCGACAATCTCCCGCCAGTCGTCGGTGGAGGTCACGCGAATCTTCTTGCCGAGCGCGTTGTTCGCGTTCTGCCAGTACTCGCGCGCCAGGGCTTCGGAGACGATGGCGACGGGCAGTTTCTGATACGTATCCGTCCAGGTGAGATCGCGTCCCGCAACAAGCTTGGCGCCGATGGTGGAGAAGAAGCCGGGAGAGATGAATTTGAAACGGCGAACAGGCGGTAGCTCGGCCTCGCGGTATACACGGTCCTGCGCATAGAGCAGGTCGTTGGTATTGTCGCCGTCCATGGGTACTTCGTTGGAGAAGCCGACGGAAGTGACGCCGGGGAGACTGGCCAGCTTATTCAAAATCTCCTGATACTGGTGGACCACGCGGTCGGCCTGGGCATCGGGAATCTGCGTCTCCGGAATGTAGAAGCGGAAGGTTTCCAGGCTGTTGGGGTCTGTAAATCCGGGGTTGACATGCGTCAGCGCCTGGAAGGTGCGGATCATGAGGCCGGAGCAGATCAGCAGCACCAAGGCGAGCGCAACCTGAACGACGACCAGCGCCTTGCGGGCGCGATGGCGTTCGCGGCTTTGGCTGAGGGCGCGGCCGCCTTCACGCAGGCCGGTGGTGGCTTTCACGCCGGCGTACTTGATCACCGGGATGGCGCCTATGAGAAAGCTGGTGAAAAGCGCCAGACCCAGGGTGAAGAGCAGCACGGGAACGTCAATGCCGATCTCGTGAATGCGGGGTAGGCCCGTGGGCGCTACTGCTTGCAAACCCCGCAATGCGCCATAAGCCATGGCCAGGCCGGCAAGGCTGCCACCGACGCCGAGCATCAGGCTTTCGAAGAGCAGTTCGCCGGCGATGCGTTTCCAGGGCGCGCCCAGCGCCGAACGGATGGCGAGCTCCTGGCGGCGGCCTTCCACGCGCACCAGGAGAAGATTGGCGACGTTGGCGCAGGCGACCAGAAGCACCATCGCGATGGAACCCATCAGCACCCACAGAACATTGCCGATATCGCCGATCACATCCTGCTTGAGGGCGTGCAGGCGGGGAGCGATGTGGGCTTCTTCAAAGAGCTTGGGGCTCATGCCGTCCGGCGCCGGGAAACTGCGATTGGCAACGGGGATCAGCCGGGCCAGGTCGGCGCTGGCTTGCTCCATCGTGACTCCGGGCTTGAGCCGGGCAACCCCTTCCTGGCTGAAGTGGCCCAGCTTGACTTTGCTGCGGTCCCATTGGAACGGCATGATGATGGCCGCATCCTCGTAATCTAGGAATTGAAAGCCCTTGGGAAGAACACCGATGATCTGCCGCGTTCTTCCGTCCAGGGTGATGGAGCTGCCGATGACGGACGATGCGCCGCCGAACTTCTGCTGCCAGTAGGCGTAAGAGAGTAGCACCGTCTCCGGCGATCCGGCCGAATCGTCCTTTCGCGTGAAAAGACGCCCCAGCGCAGGGGTCACGCCGAGCATGGGCAGCGTGCCGTCGGTTACGTCCAGGCCTCGGACATGCTCCGGCTCTCCGGCGCCGGTCACGTTGACCGCGTCGCCCGCATAAGCGCCAACGTCTTGCAAAGTTGTGTTCTGCTCGCGATAGGTGAAGTAAAGCGATGGCGCCATGTTCAGGTTGATCATTTGGATCGCGGGCGCCGTGTGCCATACCCCGATCAACTGCTCCGCATGCGGATAGGGAAGCGGCTTCAGCAACACACCCTCGACCACGCTGAAGATCACCGTATTCGCGCCCACGCCGATGGCCAGCGTCAGCAGCGTGATTGCCGTGAACATGGGCGCGCGGCTAAGCCTGCGGAGAACCTGCCTGAATTGACCGAAAAACATGCGCATGTATTGAACCTCCGGGGGCTTGCGATTTGTGGCTGCTCAAGAGGCTGCTTGCAGTCCGCATATCGTTTCTTACATCTGCGAGAGGTCCGTGGTTCTTGGGGGGAGGGCTCTCTGGGATGTATGAAAGCATTTGGTCTGCCAAACCGGAAGTGGGAAATGTGTTTGAAACCGTGACGTTTACAAGGCGATTGAGGCGGGGTCGCTCGATTGGCCGTTCGATTCCGGAAAAAGCTGTGCGATTCCGGACAGGATGACCGGCGCGGAGCAGAGCTTCGCCCAGGGTTCGCCGGCGCCGAAGCCGGAGCCAATCGGCGGTGGTTACGAGGCGTCGGGCTTGGCGCCAGGCAGACGCTTCCTCAGCAGGGCGATCTGGCCGGTGTGATGCGCCTCATGCTCGCAGACGTGGAACCACTTGCACAGATTGTTTGTCGGGCCCCAGGGAAACGTCTTGTCCGGGGCCAACAACCAGGCATCGTCGCGCTTGCGAAACTCGGCCAGGGTCTTTTCGCGAACCTCATGCAGAATGTTGACGTAATAGTCGCGGTCGTGGCCCTTGATGGTTTTGCGGCCGGCATCGCCGAGGTCCATGGCCGCATCCCACTTCTTCTTTATGTCGTCAGACCAGCTACCCCACTTCATGCCGTCAAAGGTGTTCATTTGGTAGTAGGTCTCGGTGGCCGCAAGGTGGAGCATGAGCGCGCCGATAGTGTTGGCGTTCTGATCGAAAAGGACATCGAGGTCGGCCTGCGACAGGCCCTTGGTTGCAGAGAGAACTCCATTGGCTTCCCGCATCCAAGTGAGCTGCGAAACGAAGACGCCGATCTGAGGCGAGTAGCCGGGCCGGGGACCTAGAACATTCAATCCTTCGGCGTCCTCAGCCTGCGCGGGCTGCGAAGTCAGCAGTGATGCGCAAATGCCTGCCGCGACGGTTGCAGCGGAGGCGCCCAGAAAGCTTCGGCGGCTGGAAAGGGAGTGGATGCTGTGGTTCGCTGGCAATTCGTACCTCCGCCCTGATGCAGGATTTGTTCATGAGCCGACTTTGGATTTCGGCAGAACGAATCCAGCATACACGGCGCGCGCGAGGTGGGATGCGAATACATCGGACAGCGGGGTCTCAGCGCTATTGTCCTGAACTGGCCTTCATGTTTTTGATCTGCAGATCGTTGACCACCTGCAGGACGTTCGGCACAGCCGTCGCCAGGGCCTCAGCGCCCTTGCGCAAGTCTTCCGAGTTCACTTCGCCGGAGAGCGTGACTACGCCGTTCTTTACCTTGTAATTCACATCGTGATGCATTTGGTTCTGGATCAGCGCTGCGTCCAGGTTCTTTGCGATACCCTGGTCCAGATCGGAGTTAACAGCGCCAACTTCTCGTCCTTGACCGGCAGGAACCACGGCAATCTGGTCGGCGACAACCTGCGCGCCCGCCAACGACTTTGCCAGGGACTCGGCTTGTGCCTTGTCGTTCGGGTTGGCGACTTGTCCGCCGAGGGTCACGATGCCTTGTTCACGATTCTGACTTACAGTGACGTCTTTCAATCCCGCCTGGTCAAGCGACTTGCGAATGCTGCTTGAAACATCCGGCGATTTAGAGGAGTTCCCCCAGCAACCCGTCATCGTCCCCATGATCGGCAGCGCCAGCACGGCGATTAGCAATTTGGTCGTTTTCATCGTGATCCTCCAATTGGCGGCAGTCCCAAGTCTGGGGAATGAGCAGCTTCGTGCCCGTTGGCAGCCAGACCCTAGATTCGCTCGTCTGCGCAAGTTGCGCTGAGCAGAATCGCTCGCCTCGGTGTTTGGTAGCTACAGACTGGAAGACACGGAGATCGGCGGGGCGAATCAGACGATGAGCGGCCAACGGTCTCACAGGTGTGGCTTGATGGCGCGGCGAATGTTTTTTCGAGGGCGTTGAGAGCCTGAGGGTGGGGAAATCAGGGACGGCTGGCGAGGCGGGGGTTGCCGGAGGATTATCCGGTGAATGAGTGCAAGGCGTTTCCCGAGCGCCCTCGGATTTCCATCATAGAATAGGAGAATCGTCACTGCTGAAGCAATTGATCTTAATTAATGCAGTGGACAGGCTAGGTTGAAGGAGCAGGCGTATTATTACGGCGGCAGACATTGTGCTGCCGAGTTGGTTAAATACCGAACTCCTGACGCGAACCGCAAAATGGACTTGAGAATTGCAAAACGGAAATCAAGGAGACGCTCCCATGTCTGAAAGCCAGACAAAGACCCCCGGACCACCCATAGTCGACGATCAGAACGCCATGTTAGGCGAAGCAAAGTGCCCGTTCTCGAACGGCGCCCGCAAACACACAGTTGCTGGATCCCCAACGAACGCAAACTGGTGGCCCAATCAACTGAACCTGAAGATCCTGCACCAGCACTCGCAACTTTCCAATCCCATGGGCGAGGCGTTCAATTACGCCAAGGAGTTCAAGAGCCTCGACCTGAACGCCGTGATCGAGGACCTGCATGAGTTGATGACCACCTCGCAGGACTGGTGGCCCGCGGACTACGGTCACTATGGGCCTTTCTTCATCCGCATGGCTTGGCACAGCGCGGGCACCTATCGCATCGCCGACGGCCGCGGCGGCGCGGGCTCCGGATCGCAGCGATTTGCTCCTCTCAACAGTTGGCCGGACAACGTGAGCCTGGACAAGGCGCGCCGGCTGATCTGGCCCATCAAGCAGAAATACGGCCGGAAGCTTTCCTGGGCCGACCTGATGATTCTTGCCGGAAACGTGGCGCTGGATTCGATGGGATTGAAGACCTTCGGTTTTGCCGGTGGTCGCGAGGACGTGTGGGAGCCGGAAGAAGACATTTACTGGGGATCTGAGACCAAGTGGCTGGGAGACGAACGCTACAAGGGCGACCGTCAGCTTGACAATCCTCTCGGCGCTGTCCAAATGGGCCTGATCTATGTGAATCCGGAAGGGCCGAATGGCAAGCCGGACCCAGTGGCCGCGGCGCGCGACATTCGCGAGACGTTCGCGCGCATGGCCATGAACGACGAGGAGACGGTTGCGCTGATCGCCGGCGGGCACACCTTCGGTAAAGCGCATGGCGCTGCCGATCCGGTCAAGTACGTTGGCCGCGAGCCCGAGGGCGCCGGCATAGACGAGCAGGGCTTCGGCTGGAGCAATAGTTTCGGCAGCGGCGCAGGGGTTGACACCATCAGCAGCGGCCTGGAGGGCGCGTGGACCACCAACCCGGTGAAGTGGGATAACGACTACCTGGAAAACCTGTTCGCCTATGATTGGGAACTCACCAAGAGCCCCGCCGGCGCTGCCCAATGGACGCCGAAGAACGGAGCTGCGGCGGGCACCGTGCCGGATGCGCACGACCCCAAGAAGAAGCACGCGCCGATCATGTTCACGACGGACTTGTCTCTGAAAATTGATCCGAGCTACGAGAAGATTTCACGGCGCTTCCTTGAGCATCCGGATGAGTTTGCGGATGCTTTCGCAAGGGCATGGTACAAGCTGACGCACCGCGACATGGGGCCTCTCTCGCGCTATCTCGGCCCGCTGGTCCCCAAGGAGCACCTGCTGTGGCAGGACCCCGTCCCTGCGGTAGATCATGAGTTGATCGACGCGAAGGATATTTCTTCCCTGTCGTCCAAGATCCTCGCGGCAGGGCTTTCCGTCTCCCAACTGATCACCACGGCCTGGGCTTCGGCTGCAACCTTCCGCGGCAGCGACAAGCGCGGCGGGGCTAATGGGGCGCGCATTCGCCTTGCGCCGCAAAAGGACTGGGAAGTCAACCAGCCGGCCGAACTGGCAAAGGTTCTTGAGACGCTTGAAACTATCCAGAAAGAATTCAACGCCGCCAGCGGGAAGAAGAAGGTTTCGCTGGCTGACCTGATCGTTCTGGGCGGCTGCGCAGCGGTCGATGAAGCTGCAAAAAAGGCCGGCCACGAAGTGAAGGTTCCCTTCGCGCCGGGGCGCACGGATGCAACGCAGGAGCAGACCGACGCGGCCTCCTTCGCCGTGCTTGAGCCAACCGCGGACGGGTTCCGCAACTACATCCGCAACGGACAGGAGGGATCGGCGGCGGAGCTGCTCGTGGACAAGGCCAACCTGCTCACGCTCACCGCTCCCGAGATGACGGTTCTGATCGGTGGCCTGCGCGCGCTGAATGCAAACTTCGGACACACCGATTACGGGGTTTTCACCAAGCGGCCTGGGACTCTGACGAATGACTTCTTCGTGAATCTCCTCGACATGAACACCAAGTGGCAGAAGTCCGCTGCACCTGGAGGCTTGTTGGAGGGGCACGACCGGGCGACCGGCGAGCACAAGTGGACTGGAACTCAAGTCGATCTTGTCTTCGGTTCGAACTCTCAGCTTCGGGCGCTCGCGGAATTCTATGCTTGCGGCGACTCGCAGCAGGCGTTCGTGCATGACTTTGTGGCGGCCTGGAGCAAGGTGATGAACCTGGACCGCTTCGACCTCGCGTGAGCACCTGCGGTGCGGCGGACGCGGCTTGCGCCGCATGGGACTTGAGGCTTTCCATCCCTTGCGACGGAAAAAAGTCGCAAGGG
>JBEKFD010000235.1:0-7377 GCA_050013495.1 Occallatibacter sp.
CTCGGACAAAATATGTTCACGCTGTTGCCGGAAGTGCGCGGGAGTATCGTTGAGGAAAGCTTCCGCCGCGCCATGGAACAGCGCGTGCCGGTGGAATTCGATTACTACTATGAGCCCTTTGAAAGCTGGTTCCAGTATCGAGTCTATCCGCAACCGGACAAGGGACTGGCGATGTATGCGCGCGACATTACCGAGGAGAGAAAAACAGAGCAGGCATTGAGAAAGTCAGAGCAGCTTGCGGCGGCGGGCCGGTTGGCCGCCAGCATTGCTCATGAGATCAATAACCCGCTTGAGGCGGTTACCAACTTGCTGTTTCTCGCCAAGCTTGACCAGTCGGTGACGGGCAACACCAGGAACCTGCTTGAGCTTGCGGACAAGGAGTTACAGCGGCTTTCGCATATTGCGGCGCGCAGCCTCAAGTTCTATCGCCAGCGGACTGCGTCGACACAGACATCGCTCGAAGAACTGACCGAATCGGTGCTTTTCTTCCACGAGACGGAGATGAAAACGCGTGGCATCGATCTGGACCGCCGCTTCCGGAACGCGCCGAAAGTGTTATGCCACCCCGGAGAGATACAACAGGTGATGACCAACCTGATCGACAATGCGCTGGACGCTCTTCCGCGTCATGGCCGCATGGTGGTGGGGGTGCGGCCTGCGCAGGACAGGGCGGGACGCGAGGGAGTTACCGTGACCGTCGCCGATAACGGATGCGGCATGGATCGGCCCACGCTCGACCGGCTCTTCTATCCCTTCATTTCAACCAAGGGCGAGGCCGGCAACGGATTGGGGCTGTGGGTCTCGAAAGGGATTGTGGATAAGCATCAGGGCACCATCGCGGTCCGGAGCAGGCACGATTTAGGGACCGTCTTCCGGCTCTTTCTACCTTTGAATCCCGCGGTGAGCGAAGCGGAACGCCCGTAACTTGTCCGCTTGCTCCCCCGTGATCGGGATTGGATGACTCTTCGCCTAACTCTTGGCTAACTCGGACTCGATGGCAGCTTTTAACTCCGGGGCATCGGGCTGGGTGTCGGGCGCAAAACGCTTCACCACTTCGCCGGAACGGCTGACGAGGAACTTCTCGAAGTTCCAAAGCAATTCCGGCTCCGGGTTGGCCTCGATTCCGTAGCCTTTCAACTTGTCGCGCCAGGGAACCTCTGACAAGCTGACCGCCTTGGGTTGCGCGGCGATCAATCCCTTGTAGAGCGGATGCTTCTCCGGCCCGACGACGGTGATTTTCTCAAACAATGGAAACTTGACGCCGAAGTTGGTTGTGCAGAAGGTTTGAATCTCCTCGTTGGTTCCCGGCTCCTGCGCCTTGAAGTCGTTGGCCGGGAAACCGGCGACTACCAGGCCCTGGCCTTTGTATTGTTCGTATATCTTTTCAAGGCCCTCGTATTGCGGCGTTAGCCCGCATTTGGAAGCCACGTTGACCACCAGCAGAACGAGCCCGTTGAACTCGGCCAGCGATGTATCTTCCCCGGTAATCTTCTTCACCGGAATATCTAGAATGGATGCGCTCATGATTTTTTCTCCTGACTGCCTTTCCATCATAAATGTGGGAGCCCGGCGGGCGTCTCACCTCGCATTTCCATTCTGGTTGCAGTTTTGAAAGCCCAGATCGTCGCAATCGTCAATGTTTATAGGGGTGCGAACGCGGTGAAGAAGCCTCGAAATTGGGCAGGGGATGGGTGAAACTGAAAACCGGCGCGTTGCGCCTCTCCCGGTGCGACCACCTTCCGGGCGATTATTATCAGTTTCGCGCAAGACAACTTCGCTAATTGGTAGTCAAAGGTGCGAGGAGAATACTCATGCGAACGAAATTGCTTGTGCTGGGTCTTGCAGTGTCTCTCGTTTCAGCTGCCCAATCCTGGGCGTTCGGCCCGTTGGATTCCTGCGGCGCGAAGGACGTTTCCTTCCAAATCAACAAACAGAAGGTCGATGGGGCTTCGCCGTCTTCAAGTCCGGACAAGGCCAAGGTGGTTTTCGTCCAGCGCAACGAGCGATGCATCGGCTGCTCGGTCACGCGCGTTGGCATTGACGGGGCATGGGTTGGCGCCAATAAGGGCGATTCCTACTTTGCCGTGGCGATTGAACCCGGAGAGCATCATGTCTGCGCCAACTGGGGCGCTCCGCTGGCCCGGACAGAGTCGAAGATCGAACTGACGGATCTTCTCGCCGAGGCTGGAAGGGTCTATTACTTTGAAATCGCGGTTCAAAGTTACGGCCAGGACAGCGCGCCCCAGATGAAGCTGAAGCGGTTGTCTTCGGATGAAGGAGCGTTCCTGGTTTCGAGGTCGGAACTGGCGGTGTCGACGCCGAAGCAAAAATGAGCTTTGAAATCCCTGCGCTCGACCTTGATCGGACGAGCGCTTTGCCCTCACGCCAGCAGTTGCTTCGCTACCTGGATGTAGAGTTCGACGGCTGCAAGGAGTTCCTTCTTGGCCAGTTTTTCGAACGGCGTGTGGGCTACGTGAATGGAGCCGGGGCCAAGCAGCAGCGGCTCGCCCCAGTTGCTTAGTTGCGGAATATCCGTGGTGAATTTCGCGATCATGGTGGGCAGACCGGGAACGGCGCGGAGGCGGACGAAGGGAATTTCGAGCGTGAAGTCGACCTCGGCGAGGCCGGCGGCGGCTTCAACCAAGGCGGCGCGCAGCGGGGCCGAGTCGCCGACCAGGCGGACCAGCACCTGTGCTTCGGCCTTGTCGGCAATCACGTTGGGGGCGTGGCCGCCATGAATCTGGCCAATGTTGAGGGTGCTGGGGCCGACATCTTCGACTGACGGCAGCGGCAGCGAGAGGACTTTGCCGAGCACTTCCACCAGCTTGTGCACGGCGCTCTCGCCCAGTTCGGGATAGGCCGAGTGAGCCATCTTTCCGCTTGATTTGAACACGGCGCGCAAGGCGCCCTTGGATGCCAGAGCAAGACGATTATCCGTCGGTTCCCCGTTGATGAGAAAACGGCTTCCCTTGGGATTCAGATTGGCTTCCTTGGCGCCTGCGGAGTCGCGCTCCTCGCCGGAGACAAATAGAACTCCGACGCGATAGCCCTCGGCCCGCAATGCCTCCGCGGCGGCAACCTGCGCGGCGACGATTCCTTTGGCGTCAGAGACGCCGCGTCCATAGAGAAACTCCGCATCTTCGGTGGGGGGGATGAAGGGCGGGACGGTGTCGAGATGCGTGGAAAAGACCAGGTCCGGTGTCTCGCCGGCCGCTCCCGCGTAGACATTCCAGCGCGGGCCGGCCGTGGCGCTTTCGGCGGGCTGGGGCACCGGGGTCTTCTCGACGGCCCAGCCGCGGGAGGCGAGAAAATCTGCCAGGAAGTCTCCTACAGCCCCTTCGTGGTACGTGGTGGAATCGATCCGGCACAGCGCAAGGGTGAGTTGGACGGGATCAAGTGCTTGAGCAAGAACCGGATGGGACATGATGCTGCCAGAATACCCTAACCAGTCAGCCCCGCTGGCCGGTTTCAAACGATCTCCAATAGTGAAGCGATTTGCCTGTTAACCGGCTGAACGGTATCAGATGCGGAATCCTCGCCATGGAAATGGTCGGGCAGCCTGAAATAATGCTGGCATAAGCGTAGAATGAAGAGTGGAATGATCGCGACATCCACACCCACGCGCAGCAGCATGATATCGGCGTCAGCGGCTGAGCCCGCCAAGGTGCGAAGCGTCGATCTGGCCGGCCCCGCAGGCAGGCTGGAAGCAATGCTGAACGAAGGCTCCCCCGATGCGCGGTTCGCGGCGCTGGTTTGCCATCCCCACCCCAAGCGCGGCGGGACCATGCACAACAAGGTGGTGTACCACGCCATGAAGGTCCTCAACGATCCGCCGTGGGGTTTGGCGCTGCCGGTGTTGCGGTTTAACTTTCGCGGCACGGGGCTGAGCGAAGGCGCGCATGACGGCAAGCTGGAAAGCGGCGATGTGCGGGCAGCTATCGACTGGATTGAAAACGAATACAAACTTCCGCTGGTGGTGGCCGGGTTCAGCTTTGGTGCAGCCATGGCACTAAAGGCCTGTTGCAGCGCCGGCGAAGACCGCGCATCCTTTCGCGCCGTGGCAGCGCTTGGCCTTCCCACACAGGCCGAAGGCCGCGAATACAAGTATAGATTTCTAGCCGATTGCACTTTTCCCAAGTTATTTCTCAGCGGAGACCACGACCAGTATGCGCCGGCCACGCAGTTGGCGCACGTGGTGGACTCCGCTGCCGAGCCAAAATGGCTGCTGTTCATTTCCGGCGCCGATCACTTTTTTACGGGTCAACTCGATGCCATGCAACAGGCACTGGGCGGTTGGCTCAAGGAGCAACTGCAATGACCCCGGTCAGCGAAATGGCGCTGGAATCTCTGCACGCCACGGCAACGGAAATTTTCAACGGCGCAATCGCAGCCTGCGACATTCCCACAGCATTCGACAGACGCCTGCGGTTTGAGGGCGGCACGCTTCATCGGCTTCTGCCCGACGGCAGCGGTCCCGCGACGATCAATCTCGGCGCCTACAAGCGCATCTTCGTCATCGCGCTGGGCAAGGCTGCGGGGCCGATGTTGGACACGCTGCTCGACCGCATGCCGCGTCGCAAGGGTCTGCGCGGTATCTGCTGCTCTAACCAGCTACCCAAAAAGCGCAACTGGCGCTTCCGCTATTTTGAAGGCGGCCATCCGCTGCCCAACGAGGACTCTTTTGCCGCCGCGCGAGCGGGGCTGGCCTTGCTGAGGAAGGCGAAGAAGGACACGCTGATTTTTTTCCTCATCTCGGGCGGCGGCTCGGCCATGTTCGACCTGCCGCTGGATCCTCAGATCATGCTCGCAGACACGATTGCCTTCCACCAGTTGCTGCTTGCTTCCGGCGCGCCAATCCACGAGATGAATACGCTGCGCAAGCACTTTTCCGCGGTGAAGGGCGGAAGGCTGGCGATGGCCGCGCCGGAGGCGACCAAGGTGAGCCTGCTGGTGCCCGACGTGCCGCTGCGCTCCCTCGATGCACTCTCATCGGGCCCCACTTCGCCCGACCACTCGACCGTGGACGAGGTGTGCGAGCTGATGGCAAAGTACGATCTGAATCCCAAGCTGCCGCCCTCCATTCGCAAATTCTTCGAACGCGAAGACCTGCCTGAGTCGCCCGGCAACAAGGGCTGGCGTACGCCCTTTTTCCCACTTATGGGCAAAGCCGGAATCCCCCTGCCTCGCCGTGTGACCGCAGCCGCTGCCATGACCGGCGAAGACCCCGCCTTTCGCGATTCCGTATTCGAG
Source organism: Occallatibacter sp. (assembly GCA_050013495.1). Taxonomy (GTDB): domain Bacteria; phylum Acidobacteriota; class Terriglobia; order Terriglobales; family Acidobacteriaceae; genus Telmatobacter. The sequence goes on from JBEKFD010000235.1 coordinate 5,251, forward strand.
ATTCTGCTCTCAAGCCACGACCTGGTGGAGAGTGCGCGCGACCTTGCGCAGAAAGCGGGCTATTCCGTTGCGGTGGACAACAGTTGCGACGACTGGGACTATGCCGACGCGGCGCGCTACCTGCTGGAGCTCTTTCATACGCTGCGCAAGACGCACAAGCGGATGTGCCTGATCAGCGTGGGCGAGGTGACGGTGACTCTGGACCGAACCCCCGGCGCGGGCGGGCGCAACCAGCAGTTTGTGATGGCCTGCGCGCTGGAACTTGAAAAGTATATGGGCGAGCGCCTCACCGTTTTCAGCGCCGGGTCTGACGGCATCGACGGAAACACGCGGTCTGCCGGGGCCATCGCGGATCCAACGACAGTGGCCCGCGCGCATACATTCGGATTTCACTTGAAGGCTTCGCTGGCAAATTTCGATGCGTGTCCCATGTTCACTGCGCTGGGCGACGCGGTTGTGACCGGGCCCACGGGACACAACCTGCGCGATTTGCGCATGCTGATTGCCGAGGGCGACTAGGCACGCAAGCAAAGAACGGTTTAAGCGAGATTCGGGCAAATTGCACGCGGGGCTAAACAGGCTGCGGAAAAACTCCAGGTTGAGCCAAGGAGCTTTTACGGCACGACTGAAGTCGTGCCCTGACACTTCTTGTGTTTTCGAGTGCGATTCTCAGTCCGTTATGACGCCCTGCTCTAGTTTCATCTCCCTGATTCCCTTCTTCCGACCATGCAAACAACCTTTGGCCTACGCAACCGTCCCTCCGATGCGTTAACATGGCTTTCAAATCGTGGATGAGGATGGTTTCGTGGTTCGAAGAGGAACACGCAAGACAGTCGCCAAGACGCCTGACATTCGCACCGTTGCCGCCTTGGCCAAGGTTTCCATCGCTACGGTTTCCAGGACCATCAACAACTCGCCTGCGGTGAGCGACCGGCTATCGAAGCGCGTGTGGCAGGCGATCGAGCAGTTGAATTATTTTCCCAACACCCATGCACGCAGCCTGGTGTCGGGCCGCAGCCGCATTTTCGGCATCATCGTTGAAAACATTACCAATCCCTTTTTTCCAGAACTGATCCAGAACTTCGAAGAGATTGCCGTAGCGCATGGGTACGAGATTCTGGTCAGTTCCACGAACGGCGACCCTGCCGTCTTGACCAGTTGCATCCGGCGCATGCTGGAGCGCAAGGTGGAGGGCGTGGCGGTTCTCAGCTTTGGCGCGGAAGAGCCAGTGCTCGATCAACTGGTGAATCGCGACATTCCCATGGTGCTGGCAGAGTTTCGCCTCGCCGATCCCAAGGTGAGCACCATTCTGCTGGACTACTCGACCGGGATCCGCGCGGCCATTCATCATTTGACCGGGCTGGGGCATAGCAAGATCGCATTCCTCGCGGGGCCGCACAAGCTGCACTCGGCAATCACCCGCGAAAACGATTTCCGCGCGGCCATGCTGGACGCAGGGCTTACGGCGCAGAAGAAATGGATCGTCGAATGCGACCACACGCTGAAGGGCGGTGTGGCTGGGTTTGCGCAGTTGCAGGCGCTGTCTGGACGCCCCACGGCCATTGTCTGCTCCAACGACATGACCGCCATCGGCGTGCTGCGCGCGGCTTACATGGAAGGTCTGCGCGTGCCTGACGACGTCTCCGTCATCGGCCTCGACGACATCGATTTCGCCGAGTTCACCTTGCCGCCGCTGACCACCATCCGGCTATCGCGCGCGGATTTGGCGCGGGCTGCCTTCGAGGCGCTGCGACAGCAGGCCGAGGACCCCGCAAACCCGAAGCTGCAGCGCGAGTTCCTGGTCTCCACCAGCCTGGTGGTGCGGGGATCGACGGCTCGGCCTGCCGTAGGCGGCCGATAACTCCATCCGACTCCCGGATTGCGGGACTGAAACGCGGGGACAGCAAATTCCTTATAAAGCATCCATGCGCTTCTTACAGCTCTTCATCCAGCATCAACGCTAGACGAATGCAATTCAAGCTTTGCAGCCATCTGCGTCAACGGCGCAGCGGAGGAGAGCCATGTTTCTTGCGCGAAAGAGGTCGAGCGGTTGCCGCGTCTTACAAACATCGACGGCAACCAGGCGGATGCGGGTCAACTGCCTGTGCGTTGCCCTGGTTTTAGCTG
>JBEKFD010000236.1:0-7302 GCA_050013495.1 Occallatibacter sp.
CATTGGGTAGCCAAGCTGGGGCACGACGCCATGCGGGCTGGCCTGATACTGCCAAATCTGCGCGATACCGCCCCCTCCGATAAAAAAGGCCACCAGCGAAGTCATTATCCAATAGACAATGGGTCTTGTTTTCATGGTCAGTCCAACCCTCCAACCACACGCTCCAGGTTGCCAATGAACTTCTGCCATCCGTATTGCGCTCCCTGGAAGGCAGCAGTTTGATCGGGACTGAAACCGGATTGCTCCATGCGCAGGTGCGTACCGGCTAGCGTGGGAGTCAGCGTCAAGGTCACTACCCACTCTCCTGCGCCGCCTACGCCCCAACGATAGGAGAGGCTCTGGTTGGGCTCGACCCGCAGCACTTCGCATTCGACTATTCCGTTCCAGTTGGGCATGGGCGTGGCGCGGAAAGTAAAGCTTTGGCCGACCACAGGCTGGAAGTCATTGTCCATCATCCATTGCGCAAGGAGCGGGCCTTCGGTGAGGGCGCGCCAGACTTTTTCCAGAGGATGTGGCAGCTCCCGTTCGATGACGAGGGAACGTGTCGCGGCGGTATCGGTCATTTCTCCATCCTTTCAAGCAGGTTTTCGAGGCGATCGAAGCGGTCGTTCCAGAAGGCGCCATAAAGGTCCATCCAGTCGACCAGCGGGGCCAGCGCTTGCGGGCGGGCACTGTAATGGGTTTCACGGCCCTCATGCCGGTGGCGCACAAGCTTGGCGCGCTTCAGTATGACCAGATGTTTTGAAACGGCAGGCTGCGAGATGCCGGCGCGGCGGGTCAACACATGAACGGTCTGCTCACCATTCCGTGTCAACCCCTCGAAAATCGCCCTGCGCGTTGGGTCGGCAAGGGCCTTGAAGACGCGATCTGCGATGACCGGCATGCACAAACCATAACCAAATGGCTATTGGTTGTCAAGCCGATAATGAAGGTTCGGTTGCGTAAATCTTCCTGGCTGCTGAGCCGCGCCACTCCCGCTTGCTCTCGGTTAGGGAATTCGGGTGAAGGCAGATGGGGATTGAGCGTCTAAGAAACTGTCTAAGAACTCGTTCGGGCGGTAGGCCGGGACTTCAGTCCCGGCACAGAGGTTGCCGAGTCAGCGCGGGCTTTAGCCCCTGAGGTTCAGCTCTCGAAGACGAGCGCATGCCGCAGGGCCTGAAGGCCGCCATGTTTACGGCCCTTGACGTCAGGGCTGAAGCCCTGGCCTACCATTCGCCACGGGCAATCCGAGATTTTCAACAGATTCTAAGGAATCCGGCAAACTGCGAGCGCCTCATTGTGCCACTGGCAATCCAGCCCAGGCGGCTGAATGTTGGAGACCAGCACCCAGTCCACGCCGAACTTAGCCTTGAGGCGATCGAAATCGGCAAGCTGAAAGTGTTGCCAGCCCGCCTGGGCCAGTTGCTGCTCATGCCAGGCGGGCGCCAGACTGGGCACCTCCATCGCCACCGCTGTGTCTTTGATGCCATCGGCCAACTGGCTGCGCTCGGCCAGGGCGCGAAAATTGTGGAAGCCCTCGCCGGCCGCGGCAAGGTAGCGGGGATCAAGGGCGAAATACGCGTCCGCCGGGGTGTTCATGCGAATCCAGTCGAACGCCTGCAGCCACGGGTTTGCGGGGGCCATCCAGGGAAGTTCCAGGTGGGCGCCGTCGTCGATCAGTTCCCACTGCGCCAGGAACATTCCTCCATTGATCACGAGCAGGTACACCGCCCATCGCCAGGCGTGTGCCTTGAGCACAAACCGGCCCAGCAGCCCGCCCGCAACCAGCGCCATAAAGATGTACACCAGTTGCAGATAACGCATGGGCTGCAACGGGGTGAGCCGCACCAGCGAATCCGGCGCCAGCAAGGCCATGGCCACTACCTGCTGGAAGACGCCGTAAGCAAACACCGCAAGGGCGAACCGGGCCATGCGGTCTTGCGATTCGCCGTGGCTCGCGCTGCTCTCTGCGCGGCCTTGTGTCATCCGCCACAGCAGCCAGAAAAGAAACAGCGGCGCCAGCGCGCCCAGCCATTCGTACCAAGCCCAGCGGTAGACGGAGTAGTAAGTCCGCGACGCCAACGCCAGCCGCCAGCTTGGACTGGTGGGCGCAAACACCCAGCCCAGCGGCGCGGCGGCGGCCAGCGAGCCCTGTGCGGCGCGCAGCCGGAAGGGAACCGGTTCGCGCAGAGCCAGGGTGAGGAATGCGCAAAACGACATGCCCAGCGCGGCCATGATGGGATGCAGCACGAAAGCCAGCAGCAGCAGCGGAACCGCCCGCCAGCGCCGGCCTTCGAGAATCCAGGCGACGGCGATCAGGATGAACGCGGTGGCCAGGTTGCGCGGATGCAGATGCTGGTCGGCGATATTCAGGGCCGTCCCCGCCACCGGCAGCGTAAACATGGCGGCCACCATGGCCACGGCTGCCCATTGGGCTCGCGCCTCGGGAAAAATCAGCGCCGCGATCCTGCGGCAGGCCCAGAGAATCAGAAACAGCGCCGCAAATTGCCACAGCAGTTCCGCCCAGGCCACGGGAATGCGCGTCCAGCGGATGAAATGGGCCATCAAGCCATCAAAAACCGTGGCCTGCATCTGCAGCCGGAAAAACTCGGAATCGTGGGGATAGAGCGCCGGGTTCAGGTCCGCTTTGACGGCGGTCAAGTAAATGCCGTCGTCTTCAAAGCCGGGATGATAACCCATGACCAGAAAGCCGGCCACGGTAAACAGGAATAGAGGCAAAACCTCTTGAATGATCCGTTTACGAAGCAATTAGAAATTCCTCAAACAACCGGTTCCTTAACGTTTCCGGAGGGACTCTGCCCTTCATGATACGAGACCCGGACAGGGGGGTGCCCGTTGGGGTGAGTCAAGGCGCCCGCCATTCCCCAAAGGTGCAAACTTTCGTCTAATGATTTGGGAGTTCACAAGCTATATACTCCATATACACTTGGAAAGCATGCCGTCAACCACGTTTGGATCCACAACCATGCCGGAGATCGCCACTGCGGATTCCCCGCCCGGGACAGGTCCCGCCGACCATGCGCTGGAAAAGCTGGCGCTGGTGATTCCCACTCTTTCTGAAGCAGAAAACATCGGCGGCCTGCTCGACCACGTGCGCTCGGTGCTCAATCCGCTTGAAATCCCCTATGAAATCCTGGTCGTGGACGACGACAGCCCTGACGGCACTGCCGAGATCGTTTCCCGCATCGCGCTCGATGACCCGCACGTGCGCCTGCTGGTGCGCAAGGGCGAGCGGGGCTTGTCCGGTGCAATCCTCTACGGGTGGCAGAACACCGACGCCACCGTGCTTGGTGTGATGGACGCCGACCTGCAGCATCCGCCGGAACTGCTGCCGGAACTGATTGCCGCCATCAGGGAAGGCCGCGACCTGGTCATCGGCAGCCGCTACACGGCGGGAGGCGACCTGGGCCAATGGAACCCGGTGAGAAAGCTGCTGTCGGCCGCCGCGGTTTGGGTTACATGGCCCTTGCAACGGTCGCACTTGCGCGCCAAGGATCCCATGTCCGGGTACTTCATGGTCAGGCGGCGGTGTCTCCCGCAGGGCGCGTTTCAGAAGTCCGGCTTCAAGCTGCTTCTGGAGATTCTGGTGCGCGGCAGGATTCAGTCGGTCCGCGAAGTTCCATTTGCCTTCGGCCTGCGCTACCGCGGCGCCAGCAAGGCCAACTTCAAAGTTGCCTGGGACTATGGAATGTTGCTGGCCACGCTCTACGCCGGGAAGCTAGGCTTCGGGAACCGCTCCTGAGGCGGCTGCCGAGCCTACATTGCCGGCAGGAGCATTCGCAGCAGCAGAAACCCGCCCACCCCCGCAAAAAACACCAGCGCCATGCGAATGCCCGGCTCGCGATTAACTTCCGGCACCAGGTCGGTGGCAGCTACATAGAGCGCCACGCCCGCTGAAATCGGCAATCCATACGGCAGCCAGCTCGGCACCAGCTCAATCACCAGCACGCCGGCCAGTGTCGCCGTCGCCAGCGCAACCGCGGAGTAAAATGCAGCAGCCCGGCTGCGGCCGCTGGCCAGCATCACCGAGGCCATGGTGAAGCCCTCAGGCGCCTTGTGCAACAGAATCGCTAGGAAGATCAGTACGCCCAGCCCAGTGGAAACCACAAAGCCGGAGCCGATGGCCACGCCGTCAAACAGCGCATGCACGCTCAGCCCGGCCATCACTGAATTGCTGGTGTGCCGCGAAACAAATTCGCCGTGGTGCGTCTCCTCGCCGAAATGAAAATGCGCGTTGATGGTGTGCTCAAGCAAATGCACCACGCAGTAGCCCGCCATGATCAGAACCGGCGCCAGCGTCGGATTCAGCTTCAGGCTCTCCGGCGCCATCTCGATGACCGCCGTAGCCATCAGGAAGCCCGCGCCGAGAGCGACGAAGTAGCGCAGGTAGCGCTCCACGCCGCGCGCCCGCACCAGCACCAGCCCGCCGGCCACATCGGCCAACGCGGCAATGGTTCCCAATAGCAGAGAGAGCTTCAGCAATGATTCGGACCTTCCCGCTGCTGACCAGCAGTGCTTTGAATGAGCACGACTCGATCATGCCATGAATGTCAATAAGTTCAACGAGGGACTTCGCCGAATCGGCTCTTACGGCCCTGTACGAACTTCGCGCGCCTCGAATGACACCAGGCGATCCTGGTCGTCGAAGTGGAACAATAGCCCACAATTTGTCTTCACCGAGGTGAATAAAGTGCGGTCGTGAATGTAGGCGTTGATACACCTTCCCTTGCGAGGATCGTGCAGGTATTCGGAGTGCTCGATCCCCTTGCTGTTCAAGTAGTCAATCACTTGGGCCGGCGTTGACTGCGGCGGAAGCGCCCTGGTCAGGTCGTGCCTCACGGCCTCAACATTTGGCCTCCTTGAGCCGCAACCGATCAGCAGCAGGCAGCATAGAAAACACGCTGTTCGGATTCCCGCGCGTAACAGCATCGGCCCACCTCACGACAACCTGAGTCATTTATCCGCTGTGCCGGATGTGCATCACGTCGCCATCCTGCACCACGTATTCCTTGCCTTCAAGGCGCAGCGTTCCGCGGCTGCGCGCAGCGGCCTCAGAGCCGGCATCGAGCAACGCATCCCAACGAATGGTTTCCGCGCGAATGAAATGGTGTTCGAGATCGGAGTGGATTGCTCCCGCGCCCTGTGGCGCCTTCGAGCCTAGTGGAATGGTCCACGCGCGGCACTCGTCGTCGCCGGCTGTAAAGAAGCTGATCAGCCCCAGCAGCTCATAGCTCTTGCGGATCAAACGCACCAACCCGCTTTCGCGCAGCCCGTAGCCTTCCAGAAACTCGGCCGCTTCCTCATCGTCCATCTCCGCAAGTTCGGCCTCAACCTTGCCGCAGATGGCGGTTGCTCCGGCATTGGGCCGCGCAGCCACTTCATCCAGCTTGTAGTGGCTCACCGCGGCTTCAAGATCGTCGCCCAGCGTGGTGCTCTCGCCGATGTTGACTACGTAAAGGATCGGTTTCTGGGAAAGAAACATGAAGCCCTTGATGAGCTTCTTCTCTTCGTTGGTCATTTCAAGCTCGCGCAGCGGCTGCTCTTTCTCAAGCGCATCTTTCGAGCGCAGCAACAGCGCCTGCTCGCGCTCCAGTTCGCTGGTGCGGCCCTTCTTGAGATCCTTTTCCAGCCGCTCCAGCCGCTTCTCAACCTGCGTCAGGTCGCTCAGCATCAAGTCGAATTCGACACTCTTGATGTCGCGCAGCGGATCGATGGGGCTGACGTGCGGAATGGCGTCGTTCTCAAACGCGCGCAGCACGTGGATCAGCGCGTCCACGTTGCGCAGGCTAGTGAGGAACGCGGTCTCCTTCAGCGCCTCCTGCCCGATGGCCGCCACGTCGACATATTCAACCGACGCGTAGGTAGTTTTCTTGGGCGAAGAAAGCGCGGAGAGCTTGTCCAGCCGCTCAGCGGGCACGCGCGCCACGCCGATGTGCTCCTCGCGCGGATTGGAGTAGGCCTTCTCTTCGAGCCTGGCCTTGGTAAGAATTTTGAATAACGAAGTCTTGCCCACCTGCGGCAGGCCGATAATGCCAGTTTTCATTTGCGTTCCATAAGAGCCCCTGCACGATCGAGTGCGCGCTTCAGGGCCTCTTCGATGATACAAGAGCAGGGACTAGGACTAGGGACTGAGGGACTAAGGGATTGAAGGACTGAGGAACTAGCCCCTCGTCCCTACGCTCTTACGCTCTCAGCGCGCGCTACAAACACCACGGTGGCCACGCCGAATAGCAGGATGGCCATCTCCACATCTTCACTGCGATTGTGCAGCTTGTTGAAGTCGATGGTGTTTGGGTTCGAAGTGTCTAAAGTATTGATGGCGCCGCCTGCGGCCACACGGTCGCGCTCCATGGCGGGAATGATTCCGAACTGCGAATAGACCGTGCAGGCAATCATCAAGATGACCAGCGCCATGGGCGCCAGAACATTGCGTGGCTTGTAGAGCCCCCAAGCCGGGGCCAGCGCCAGCAGCGCCAAGGCTACCATGCCTGAGACCAGTCCCATGCCATGCAGAATGCGCAGCAACTGGCCTACGATGGTTCCAGCCGCATGCGTGTCCGGCATGAGCGTGGTGAAGGTAATGGCAGCGACGACGGGAAAGAATATCTCCGCGCCCAGCCAGACGATGAGCGCGAGGTAGAGCAGCGTGCGGAGCAGGGTCTTCATGGATTGAGTTCTCAGTTCACAGTTCTCAGTTCACAGTTCGCAATTGCGAGTTGCAGTTGTTGGGCCGACAGGCAAGGGACTGAATGATCCAGAGTAGCGCATTGGCGCAGGTGGACGCACTCATCCAGCCCGGAAAGCCCAAAACTAAAACCACGAACTCCGAGGCGCGGACTACGAACCGTGAACTACGAACTGTGAACTACTTGCGGTTCAGCGCCCGCTTCAACACTGTCTCCAGCGCGTCCTTCACTTTGGCGTATTCATCGCCGGCGATGGAGCCGTTAATCTTCTCGCTCTCCAGCGCGAACATCTCTTCCTTGAGCACATTGAGCAGTTGCGAGTTTTTCGCGGCTGGAGAAGCGAACGCCGGATAGGCCGCGGCGACCGCGCTCGTGTCCACCGCGATTGGAGCGCCCGCACCCGCAACGCCGGCGGGCTTGCGCAGCAGGAAGGCTGCCGCGGCAGCCAGCGCCAGGCCAATGCCGCCCAGAATCCACCACTTGTACTTTGAGAGCGGATCGGGCGTGCCGATGGGTGTGCCGATGCCGCCGCCGGGCTGGCCGCCATTGCCTGCGCTTGCGTCCGGGGCGGTTTGCGCGCCCATGCCCGCCGGCTGCTGTGCGCCGGGCGTGCCCT
>JBEKFD010000237.1:0-8108 GCA_050013495.1 Occallatibacter sp.
CTGCTGGCGTACATCGTAACGAGCAAGTTTTCAGACTACTTACCACTTTACCGTTTGGAAGACATCTTTCAGCGGCAAGGGTTCGAGATTTCGCGTGCAACGCAATCGGTGTGGTGCGGAGACATAGCCGATCTGGCCGAACCGTTGTGGGAGCTGATGGCAGAGCGAGTGCGAGCCTCGCATGTGGTCGCCACCGACGACACGATCATGCCCATGCTGAGCAAGGGCAAGACCACCAATGCACGGATGTGGGTCTATGTCGGCGACGATGACTATCCTTACAACGTCTTCGACTTCACGTTGAATCGAGGAAGGGACGGACCGAAGTATTTTCTGAAGGATTATCGTCAGGTTCTGCTTGCAGACGCTTACGGCGGCTACAACGGCGTCGTTGCGGGCAACGAAATCACGCGTGCAGGATGCTGGGCGCACATGAAGAGAAAAGTGATCGATGCGGAGAAAGCTGCTCCCGAGATAGCGCGGGAAGCCGTAGAGCGGGTGCGTGCACTCTATGCGGTCGAGAGGCAGTGCAAAGATGCTTCAGCAGAAGAGCGCCTGAAGTTGCGTCAGCAGCAGTCGGAGCCGATGCTGGCCCAATTGCGTGAACAACTTCTTAGCTGGAAGGAGCAGTTACTGCCCAAGCACCCAATGGCTGAAGCGGTGAACTACGCGCTAAGTCAGTGGACGGAGCTGAACGTGTTCTGCTCGGATGGTGCGGTCAGCATCGACAACAACGTCTCGGAGCGAGAGATGAAGCGCGTCGTTCTCAATCGCAAGAACAGCCTCTTCGTTGGCAATCCTCGTTGGCAATCCTCGCGGCGGCAGGACGGCGGCGATTCTGGCCAGCCTAACCAGCACTTGTCGTCGGCACGATATAGACCCGCAACTGTATCTCACGCAGTTGCTGACGAACTTATCCCAGGTGCGCAAAAGTGAACTGTCCAACTGGCTCCCCCACCAGTGGAAACGGCTTCAAGCGGCGCGCCTGCCTTAGAGCACCTGCACTTCGCATAGCGCTCACTATTGAAAACAAAAGAGCGGCCACGATGTTCCCACGCGTTCGTAGAAATCGACAACTTACGCTTGAAGCCGTGCGCTATCCGATCCTTTCGACCGGTAGCGGTGTTAATCTCATCGACACAGTCCTGGAGCAAAACAGAGAGCCTTTGCTGCACAAGTTTCAGCGCGCTCGTCGGTGCCTCAATTGTGCGTGTGCCTCCGTTCTTTTTGGGGATCTGGAAGGTTGTATATTTGGCAGCCGCCGGTTGCTTATACAAAATGTATGAAAGCCCAGAGGCCTTGAACTGTAATAGATTGGCTAAATCGCCGAGCGTGGCAGCCGATTTGAGATTGCCGAGTCTAGACATAACTGGAGGAGGTAGGTGACCCACCGGCACTCTTTTGCGAAGACAACTGACAACTTCATGCTGCAATGACATCGCCAAGTGGCGACACAGCATAGGCTCTAACGTTTGTTTCAAATGCCCCGAAGCAAGGCACAAAATCTGCCGGATGGGTCGTACATGATCTTAGCACCTGATGCAACTAGAGATGAGCGCCTTCCACCCTATGGCAAAAACAATGGTGCCGCGAGGGTGCAGCACAAAGCGAAGGGATGAGGCATCTCGACGACATGTCGATAGTGTCGGCATACTAGCGGACCGGTCCCTCGACTGGCGGCAACGGGCCAAACAGCTCATCGACAGCCGAGTATGCGCCTTTGTCGGGATTACTCCTGATAAACGCCGTAGGGTCCGGGAATTAGGTTGTGCCTGGATGGTCGCCCACCCATAGGCTACCCTTCGATAAACAACATCCCTTGCGGCGGAATTCGGTTGAATTCGGGGCCAGGATAACGTACCAGATATTTCCCCAGGCAGGACGAAAGCAGCCCCGGAGCAAGCTCGGTAAATCCAGGAAGCAGTTCTGAATCTATTCCCCGGAGTTTGCAGATTAATTCGCGAAAGCGCGCACAATGGATTCATGAACTCCCGAACTCCCGAATTCTCGTGGCCTTCAATTCCACAGTTCAATCCGACAGGGATGTGCCCGGTCCGTACCAGCGAAAAACACCCCACCCCTCCCCCATTTTCGCTCCATACGCCTGAAAATAAGAATGTTACGTCGAAAAAACCCAAAACGACCTGCTGAAACAAAGAACTTACGGCACTCAGACCCCACGACGATCCACCCTCCCATCCGTTACCCTGATGAGTTCGGAGGGAAGCACCATGACCGTCATCCGCCAGGAAGATTTCATCGCGAGCGTCGCGGGCGCGTTGCAATACATCAGCTACTACCACCCGGTGGATTACATCACCTCGCTCGCCAAGGCATATGATCGCGAGCAATCACCCGCCGCCAAGGACGCCATTGCGCAGATCCTCATCAACAGCCGCATGTGCGCCGAGGGCCATCGCCCCATCTGCCAGGACACCGGCATCGTCAATGCCTTCGTCAAACTCGGCATGGACGTCCGCTTCGAGCCCGCCCCCGGCGAAGAGCCGCTCGACCTGCAGCAAATGGTCGATGCCGGCGTCCGCCGCGCCTATCTCGACCCCGACAACAAGCTGCGCGCGTCCCTCCAGGCCGACCCCGCCGGGAAGCGCATCAACACCAAAGACAACACCCCCGCCGTCGTCAACGTCGAACTCGTCAAAGGCAACACGGTCGAAGTCACAGTCGCAGCCAAAGGCGGCGGCTCTGAAGCCAAATCCAAATTCGTCATGCTCAACCCTTCCGACTCAGTCGTTGAATGGGTGCTCAAAACCGTTCCCACGATGGGCGCAGGCTGGTGCCCGCCCGGAATGCTGGGCATCGGCATCGGCGGCACCGCCGAAAAAGCCATGCTTCTGGCCAAGCAGTCGCTCATGGACCCCATCGACATTCAGGACCTCATCGCCCGCGGCCCCGTCACCACCGCTGAAAAGCTCCGTGTCGAACTCTACGACAAAGTAAACCGCCTCGGCATCGGCGCGCAGGGCCTCGGCGGTTTAACCACGGTTCTGGATGTTAAAGTCCTCGACACCCCAGCCCACGCCGCAAATCTCCCCGTAGCCATGATTCCCAACTGCGCCGCCACCCGCCACGCCCACATCGTCCTCGATGGCTCCGGCCCCGTATACCTCGATCCGCCCAACCTCGAAGACTGGCCCAAGCTCACCTATGACGTGAGCGGAGCCCGCCGCGTGAATCTCGACACCGTCACCCGCGCCGAAGCCGCGACCTGGAAGCCAGGCGAAGTCCTCTTGCTCACCGGCAAACTGCTCACCGGCCGCGACGCCGCCCACAAGCGCATGACCGACATGCTCAGCCGTGGCGAGAAACTCCCCGTAGACTTCCGCGACCGTTTCATTTATTACGTCGGCCCGGTAGACCCGGTACGCGAAGAAGTAGTTGGCCCCGCAGGCCCCACCACGGCAACGCGCATGGACAAGTTCACCCGCCAGATGCTGGCCGAAACCGGCTTGCTTGGCATGGTGGGCAAAGCCGAGCGTGGACCCGCGGCCATCGACGCTATCCGCGAGTTCGGCGCCGTCTACCTGATGGCCGTCGGCGGAGCCGCTTATCTCGTCTCCAAGGCCATCGTCGGCTCGCGCCTCATGGCCTTTGGAGACCTGGGCATGGAAGCTATCTACGAATTCGATGTGCGCGACATGCCGGTGACCGTCGCCGTCGATTGCAAGGGAACCAGCGTGCACAACACCGGCCCCGCGGAATGGCAGCAGCGCATCGCCGGAATCCCGATTCTGCAGTGAGATTCGGCGTATACTCAGGGCAACAATGCCTTCAACCCTGGACACAATTCGAGAAGTCTTGCAGGCAGCGCTGCTGCCCAAGCTCACGGCGATTGAGAAAGACTTGCAATCCCTCCGCGCCGAAGTCACGCAGAGCAACCAGGAACTGCGCGCGGAGATGAAGCAAAGCAACCAGGAACTGCGCGCCGAGGGCATCGAGAATTACCGGGGCCTGCGCGCGGAAATGAGCCAGAACAACCAGGAGCTGCGCGCAGAAGTGAAGCAGGATATTCAGGAATTGCGCGGGGATCTCGAACTGAAGTTCTCCGTGCTGGTGAATGAAATCCAGAAGATCGGAATCCGCACCGAACTGACGGCCGAAAAGTTCAAGGCAGAGACGGAGACCTACGTTCACCGCAGCATTACGCCGCTGGCGGAACGGGTTGCGGTTCTGGAAATGTCCTTTCGCGACCTAAAGGAAAAGCTCGAAAAGGCCTCCTAGTTCCGATACGACCAGCGAGCCTGAACTATCAGCCAATCCAGTAACGTTCCCCTCCGACATCGGGGGCCTTGCCCGGCAAGAAAAAATCAATCCTTCCTCAATCCTGCCAGCCGCCCACTCACCCGTTAGTCCCTCAGTCCCTAGTCCCTAGTCCCTAGTCCCTAGTCCCTAGTCCCTAGTCCCTGAGTCCCCGTACTACTTCTGCCTGCCCACCCGGATCACCAGCCCCATGGTGTACCCCAGGTTGTTCTGGATCGTCGATCCGAAGCCGGTCGCATAGTACTCTGGCGCAATCCTCAGCCCGATATTCGGCGCCAGGTTGTACTCAAAAAAGATGCTGGCGCTGGCGGCAAACGTCGACGCATCCGGGTAGAGCACGCCGAGTGTGCCGAACCCATTCGTATCACCCGTGAAGTTGCCGTAGGTATATCCAGCCATCACCCGGCCGGAGACGGAGTATTTGGGCTGCAGATAAAAGCGGTACGTAGGTCCAATCAGGGCCGCGTATTGGCTGATAGCAGGCTTGTCCAGCCGCACGTCCCCCGCCGGTGGGGTGCCCTCCTGGGGCTCAATGAACGGCGTCCCGTAGTAGCCGCGGCCATCCACCGTAACGCCCAGGCGCTCGTTGAAGTAACGGGTCAGTCCAACGTTCCAGTTGTATTCATTCACGCGCTGCAAGATCGCGCCCGGAGTAAAGCGCAGGTAACCGGCCCCGACGTATCCCTCGTAAGAATGATCGTAGGCCTCGTGGATGGCATCGGCACGCCGCTTTTCACGCCGAGCCTTGATGCGCGCCTGCACGCTCAACTGCGGCTGATTCGGCTGCTGCGCCTCGGCTGCCGAAGGCGCCTGCTGGTCTTGGGGTGTGCCAGTGCGGGGCGAGGTATTGCTGCTCGAACTCGAACTCTGGGCCTGCAGAACGGATATCGCTGAACACGCGAGCGCCAAAAGTAGGGCAATACGGCGAAAAGAATACATCGGTATTGGGTTACCTCCACGGGATTACGGAAGCACGCCACCACTCTCGGCAGCGCTTCCCCCAGTAGGTATTAAAACATCCCAGGGGGGTGCCTTGTGGGTGAACCTGTATTGCTTTGGACGCAGCCCGCAAGGTTTCGCCCCGTTTGCCTTGGGAAACATTCGCCTTCCGCGTAACGCATCTTGCCGCGGAATGCGAGATATTCTCCCGCCCTTTTTACAGATCATTTCCCGCGGAAAGCGCACAATGAAGATTGAACCGACGCTTCGAGGGTAGATGATCCCAGGTGCCAAATCCATGCAACCGCCGCGGACCCCCAACAGGGTAACCCGCCTCCCCTTCACCAACAGTAACCGAATCAGTAGCAAGAAAGGTACTATCTCGTCGATTTGCCGCGAAAGGTCCCAGCCCTTTGCAGCTAACTAAATCGGCAACAGCGCACTGGCATCGCAACGATGACTAGCAAACGGTAATTCCCGAAGAACCGGCCATCCATGCTCGATCAGCCCACTTCGGCTTGGTAGCCGTTAGTTTGCCGGTCCGGCGAACAGCAGCAGATTCCCGTCCGGATCCTTGACGATGAAATTCCTGGCGTCCCAAGGCTGCTTTTTCAGCGTCTGGTGAAAGGCAACACCAGCGGACTGAAACTCAAGAAACAGCAGCTTGATCTCCGCCGCTGTAGCAACTGTCATCGATGCCGACAACAGTTCATCCCGATCGCGGACCATCGAATCGATGAATGGTCGCTCGACGCACCTTAGATTGAGACGCGCCGCGTCGCGGCCAACCTGTGCATAATAAGGCGGCTCGCCATAACTGAATACAAGCGTAAAGCCCAGCTTCTCACAGTAAAAACCGCATGATCTCTTGATGTCGGCGACGAACAGTTGCGGCTCCGCACAGACAATCGTTGCTTTGGGGGTCGATGATTTCATCCCGAGCGGCGTGGTCGAAAGTCCAGTTTTCAGGGCTTGCCAACTATCGAAGCCTTGCTGTCTTGCCACCATTTCCTGTGCATCGCTTAGCTTGAAGCTTGCGGCAAGAATCTCGGTGTCGGGCATGTTCAGGAAACGAGGCAAATGCTCGCGGATTTGTGCGGCGACGGGATAGTGGCGTTCGCGATGCCACCGCAATATCATCTTGGCTTGCTTCTTGAGGTTCTCTAGATTGGGCATGAAGGTCTCCACGATGAGATCGTAGGTGGGCATTGCCCTTCGGCATCCTGCCGTTGCTTCCTACATGCGCAGATTGCAGTATCTGCGACGTTTCACTTGTTGTCAATTGAGAACGACGCCGCGCTACCGCATCCTCAATTCTCGGCAACCGTTGCAGCTAATTAAATCTGCACCAGTTGGAGAATCGAAGAAACCGCAAGCGCGAAGGAACTCCTATGCTCTACGATTGCCATTGGAGGCCACAACGAATATGGGCCGATTTCTGCTGGGAATCATCGTCGGAATCATTCTCGTGCCGGCCATAGTGCTGGCTTGGTTCCATTGGGGACACGTTGCGGTAGCTGTCGCCGATCCGCCGCTCCCGCAAGAACGCTTGATCGTCCACGTTCCCCTCGACGCCCGCATCGACCGCGAGTTGATCAAGACTCCGCCCATCCAGCCCGATGAGGGCAACCTCGTGGCCGGCGCGCAGATTTACCGCGACCAGTGCGCCTCCTGCCACGGACTGCGCGGCAAGCCCTCGCAGTTCGGCGCCCACATGTACCCTGACGCCCCGCCGCTTTGGGAGCCGCACCACCACGGGCCGCAAACGGTGGTGTTCGGCGTTTCTGACGATCCGCCCGGCGAGACCTACTGGAAGGTTGCCAACGGCATCCGGCTCAGCGGCATGCCGTCATTCAACGACATACTGACCGACAACCAGATGTGGCAGGTGAGCATCCTTCTGGCCAATGCCGACAAGCCGCTGCCGCCCTCCGCAATCGATCTGTTGCAGGGCCAGGCTCCAGCGGCAACGGCGCCCTCCGCAACCAGCACCCCGGTCACGAGTAAGTAGGCGCGATCCTGAATCGCGGTCAACTTCGCTTCGCCGGAGTGCATAAGAAAGGAAACAATGAGCGTGCTCGACTCGCTGCGCAAAGGGTTCGGCTTTCTGTTGATGAGCTTTGGCGTCTCGCGCCCGGCAGCAAAGCCCAAGCCCGCGCCAAAGCCCGCACCTGCAGTCCCAAAAGAGTGACCGAAGCGGATTCGCAAGGATCGGAATGATTGCACTGTTCGAAGCGCTTGCCGGATTTGTCGCCAGTTTCTTTGAGACACTTGGCAGTTCTCTCTGGAGATCCGCGCGGGCAGCGCAAACACCGAAACTCCGCTCCAGCTTCCCAAGCTGGGAAAGCCCAGCAAAATATTCCGCAACCAGAAAAGCCTGTTACCACTCAAAATAAAGTGAGTCACAACGGCGATTGAGCCGACCCGGAGAGGTTGTTCCCCATGGCCAGCGAACACAAGAAGAGCCTGCTTCGCGCGTTCTGGGACTTCTTTGTCCTGTTCAGCGGGATTTCCACGGCCTCGAATCTCTCCCGCACACAGCCCCGGCCGGTTCGGAGCCGCGGATTGTTTCTCTTTCGTGGCAAAGGCGATAAGCAGCCGGATCACAAGCCAACTCTCTAGCGCGGCCGCTTCTGACTCGCCCGGCAACCCCGGAATTGTTAGAATCGAGACATATGAGCATTGCTCGCCAGCAGGCCCTCGACTACTTCCACTCCCCCGACCTCATCGGCCTGGGCTTCGAGGCAGATGCCGTGCGCCGCCGCCTGCACCCTGAAGGCGTGGTCAGTTACATCATCGATCGCAACATCAACTACACCAACTTCTGCACTGAGTACTGCAACTTCTGCGCCTTCTATCGCCCGCTCAAAGGACCCAAAGCCAAAGAAGGC
>JBEKFD010000238.1:0-10353 GCA_050013495.1 Occallatibacter sp.
GGGCCGAGTGTCGCCTTGACGGCGTCCGCGAGGATGTTCACACCGCGCAGAATCGCCTGACGGGAATCTTCACCGTGCAGAATTTGCTTTGCCATTTCCGGATTCTCCTAGTTCACAGTTCATGTGGAAGTTCATAGTTCACAGTTCGTAGTTCACAGTTGCTGTGGCGCTCACCCGAAAAACTGTGAACTGAGAACTGTGAACTCGCGCACGGCGCGCTTACTTCTTGACGATGCCGAGGACTTCTTCTTCGCGCATGATGAGGAATTCCTGGCCGTCGAGCTTGATCTCGGTGCCGGAGTATTTGCCGAAGAGGATATTGTCGCCGGCCTTGACGTCGAGAGGGAAGACCTTGCCTTCGTCGTTCGACTTGCCCTTGCCGACGGAGATCACTTCGCCCTCCTGGGGCTTTTCCTTGGCGCTGTCGGGGATGATGATGCCCCCACGGATGGTTTCGCCCTCTTCCAGACGGCGGACGAGGATGCGGTCATGGAGCGGAGTGAAAGTGGTTGTAACGGATGTTGATGCCATTGCTTCGCTTCTCCTTCAGGCCCCGGCAGGGTTGAGCCCCGGCCGCGGGATTTGAGTGGTTTTCAAGAAAAAAGCTTTGGAAGCTGCTCGATTTTGAACTGCGGCAGGGTGTTGCGGGGTTTGTTCGAGCAGTTCTACCGGCAGTGTGCTAGCAGTCGAGCCTTCCAATTGCTAACGATAGGGAATGCGGCGCCAAGTTGTCAAGGGGGTGTTCATAAAAATATGAGCGTACTTCGCTCACAAATTGTGAAAAAACAAACCGAAGTTTCGCCCTGGCGTTCGGAAGTTTGACCAGCAGTAATGGCGCTGTCGGGGTTCAAACTGCGTCGTTTGTGGACTTCGCTCCGCGCCGCCAATGAGAGAGGATTCATTCAAAGGTAAATTGCTTTAATTCGATTTGTGGCAGGGTGAATGTTTACCGTTCCTATTTGTTTGTCACCAACAAATGCGGGCTTCATCCATGAAAGACGACCTAGAGATTTGCCGATAGTATGTGCTCGTTGAAGGCAACGCTTTTGTTGGATCGCGGCTCAGCGGCCGGTTCGATGGGTTGTTTCTTGTGGCAGGGGGGACGAGGGGGGGGTCATGAAGATACTTAGAGACGAAAGCGGACAGACGTTGGTTCTGGTCGCTTGTTTCTTGGGAATCGTCGCACTGGGGTTTCTCGCCCTGGCGGTGGATGTGGGCTTTTTCTACCACGAGAAGCGCATGGCCCAGGCAGCAGCGGACGCCGCAGCCATCGCCAGCGCTGAAGAGGTCGGCGCCGGTGCATCCGGCAACGCGCAGTCGGTAGCTAACACGGTTGCTTCCATGAATGGGATGAATACCTCCGCAGCCACCAACCCCGCCGTGGTGAAGATCAACACTCCGCCGACTTCGGGAAGCTATTCCGGAAACTCCAGTTACACCGAAGTAATTGTGACTCAGCCCATCACCACGTTCTTCCTTGGCGCGTTCAATCACTCCATGACGCAGCTAACGGTTGCCGCGCGCGCCGTGGCCGGAGGCGATCAGACGAGTCCGGACTGCGTTTGCCTGGAAGCCACGTCGGGCCAGTCGCTGGTAATGGGCAACGGCTCCAGTATCAGTGCGCCGAACATGGGAGTGTCCGTCGATTCCAGCAGCAGCAACGCGGTCCTTATCACCCAGGGAGCCAACCTCAACGCAATGGCGCTGGGCGTGGCGTCGACGACGTGGAACAACAGCGGCAATGTGGGCAGCAACATTACCCAGGGCGGCACAATCAGTTCTTCCACCAAGCAGATCGATGGGATCGCTCCCTGTGCTCCCACGTGGACCGCGCCGGTGTTGCCTCCCGGGATCACCTGCTATGCCAATCCGGTCGACGGGTATATCGCTTCCAACAACTACACCGGGGTCTATACATTGCCGCTGGCCGGCGAAACGGCGGTGAACAACACAATTTGCTATAACGGCATGGACACCAGCGATGCGGCTTCGGTGACCTTCACGCCCGGCTATATCTACTACATCAATGGAAATCTCAGCGACGGCGGCGGAGCTCCGGTGACCGGCAACGGCGTGGAATTCTATGTGACCGGCAACGTCAACCTGGGCAACGGAGTGACCACCAATCTTTCTCCAACGACAGTGAATGGAGTACAGCAACCGGTAATCTATGCCGCGGGCACTTCGGTGACCATCGCGGGAGGAAACAATTCGAATTTCAACGGGGTGGTTTATGCCCCCAATGCGGCCATTCTGCTGGATAACGGGACAAGCACAAATGCCAATCTGGGCATCGTGGGGCAGTCTCTCACCATGGAGGGTGGCGGAAAGTTGAGTTGCACCACCAACCAGGGGCTGGGGACGCTGAACATGTCCTCGGCGAAAGTAGTGGAGTAATCCATGATGAGAATGGCAGCCATCGTGAACGGAATTGAAAGGCCGGGACGGAGGTGGTTTCAGCTGTACCGCGCGCTTTTGCATCAAGACCGGGGCAGCGCCATGGTGGAACTGGCATTGTTGATGTCCCTGGTAGGCTTGCCGCTGCTGCTGGGAGCCACTGAATTGGGCAACATGGTTTACGCCTCCATCGAGATATCGAACGCTGCCCACAGCGCTGCGATGTATGGAGGAATCAGCTTGAGTCTTGCCAGCGACAACGCGGGAATGACGACGGCGGCGCAGCAGGAAGCGCCGGACTTCTCGACCGGCTTGTCGGTGTCGCCCAACCTCTACTTTGTCTGCTCGAGCGCAGTGGGAGGAACTCAATACTCCACGCAGTCCGACGCCAACCAGGCGTGCACAGGCGGCACCAATCATAGTCTTCCCTTTATCAAGGTGACGACCCAGGAATCGCTGACGCCGCTGATCCGCGTGCCGGGTTTGCCATCCACGTACAGCATGGTGGGCGTGTCGGTGATGGAGGTGGCGCAGTGACCGGCGAGCAACCTGCGGGAGCGCCGCGCTTGATTCCGGATGGAATCAAGCGATCCCCCCGAAGGATGAACAGGGCACGGAGCGAAGAAGGGACGGCGATGCTTCAATTCGCATTGACGCTGCCTGTGCTTCTGTCTTTTGTTTTCGGTTTCATGCAGGTGTGCATTGCCATGTCGACGCGAGCCATGCTGGCGGAGATCGCGCGGGAAGGCACCCGCTATGCCATGGTCCGCGGCGCAACCTGCGTCACTTCCGGCGGTGCCTCCTGTACGCCTCCTGTACGGTGGCCGCGTCGGATGTGAATTCTTATCTGTCGAATATCAATTGGCCCAATCTTGGCGGTGGCCCCATTACCGTTAAGACCACTTACCCCGATGGCAACGAGAATGCCGGCAGCCGAGTGCGGGAGACGGTTTCCTATGTATTCGCATTCAATGTTCCCTTCGTGTGGAAGCAGTCGCTGACCATGTCCAGCACCTCGGTCATGTACATCGTCCAATAAAATTCAACACGGGCCGGTATCAAGCCGCCTGCGCGATACGACTACGCAGCCGCTTCGCTTTTCCGCGGCGCGGCACATTGAATTCCGCTGATTTTTCCCGTCAACGAGCGCCCCGCCCCTCATGGCCCCCCGGAACTGGGCCGATATCCAGATTGTAAGCCTGTATCCGCACGGTTTCCGCGCGTTGACCGGGCGGTGGGGGGCATGGATGAGACTTCTGAAAGAGGAAAGCGGACAAACGCTGGTGCTGATGGCCTGCTTCATGGGAATCATTGCCCTGGGATTTCTGGCCCTGGCCGTCGACGTGGGCTATTTCTTCCAGCAAAAGAGGATAGCGCAGGCGGCGGCCGATGCGGCCGCGATTGCCGCCGCGGAGGAGATCGGCTCGGGCAATTCGGCAAACGCGCAAAGCGTGGCCAATGCGATCGCCAAGATGAATGGGATGGACACTACCCTGGCGAAGAATCCCGCGGTGGTTCAGTTGAACACTCCTCCTTCATCCGGGAGCTACTCCGGCAACTCGAGTTATACCGAGGTGATCGTATCCAAGCCGATTTCCGCGCTATTTCTGGGTGCATTCAATTCGAACAGAAATACGATAACCGTGGTGGCGCGGTCGGTGGGCGGCGGCAGCGTATCGAGCCCGGACTGCGCCTGTCTTGAAGCTACGGCCGGGCAGGGACTTTACCTTAGCAACGGCTCGACTATCGATGCTTCCAACCTGGGCATTTCCATTGACTCCAGCGGCAGCAATGCGGTGTTCGTAACCGGTGGCTCCAGCATCACGGCCGCTGCGCTGGGCACGGTTTCCACCACCTGGAATAACGCCGGCAACCTGAGCAACAACGTTACGCAGGGCGGAAGCATCAGCGGGGTCACGCATCAGATCGACGGCATTACACCATGCGGGCCGAAGTTGACCGCGCCCACGCTGCCGGGCGGAATCACTTGCTACCCCAACCCTGTCGATGGCTACGTACTTTCGAACAATTACACCGGCGTGTGGACCCTGCCGGTGGCCGGGGAAACCGCTGTGAACGGCACCATCTGCTACCAGAGCTTGAGCACCGCCGACGCCAAATCGGTGACCTTCACGCCCGGCTACGTTTATTACATCCAGGGAGACCTGGCCGACGGCGGCGGAGCGCCGGTGACGGGCAACGGAATCGAGTTCTATGTCGGTGGAAACGTGCAAATGGGCAACGGAGTCACTACCAATCTTTCCCCTTTGACGGTCGGCGGGGTGCAACAGCCTTTGTTCTACGTTGCGGGCACGCAGGTGACTGTCGCGGGTGGGAACAATTCAAACTACAGCGGGCTGGTTTATGCCCCCAACGCAGCGATTCAGTTGAACAACGGCTCGACCACCAATACGAATATTGGAATCGTGGGGCAGTCGCTCAACATGGCCGGCGGCGGAAAGCTCAATTGCAGCAGCAGCCAAAACCTGGGAACCGTAAATATCTCTTCAACCGCGAAAGTGATGGAGTAAGCCATGCGCAAGATCGGACTCAAATATCTTCGTACGTGGCGCTCGTTCGCCAAGCTGAGCGACCGTTTTTGGCGGGAAGAAAGCGGGAGTTCCCTGGTGGAACTAGCCTTGCTGATCTCCTTTGTGGGTTTGCCGCTGATGACCGGAACGGTGGAAGTGGGGACCATGGTCTACGACTCCATTGAGGTCTCCAACGCCGCGCACGCCGGGGCCATGTACGGCATGATGAGTTTGAGTTTTGCCGGCGACAGTTCGGGAATCACGACCGCCGCACGGGGAGAAGCGCCGGATTTTGGAACAACGCTGACGGTCACGCCAACTCTTTACTACGCCTGCTCCTCGTCGATTGCAGGTACCCAATACAGCACGCTGGCAGCCGCGAATTCGGCCTGCACCGGGAGCGTGAACCACAGTCTTGGCTTTGTCAAAGTAACGACCACCCTGAATGTGACGCCTCCCATCCGTCTTCCCGGCCCGCCCGCCAGCTACACGCTGGTTGGCGTCTCGGTCATGGAGGTTGAGGGTTGACCATGACTATCAAAGAGGCCGTGAGGGGAAGAATGGCAGCTTCGATTGCGTGGTCAGGAGCGGTTATCGGCCGTCGCTTTGGGCGCATCGGCGCGGAGACGATGGATTCAACCAGGCGCATGTCCAGGGTGCGGTGCGAGGAAGGGGCAACGCTGGTTGAACTGGCATTGACGATTCCCCTGCTTCTCACTTTCATCTTCGGCTGGATGGAGGTGTGCATGGCGTTATCGACGCGAACTCTGCTGTCGGAAATCGCACGGGAGGGGACGCGCTATGCGATGGTCCGCGGTGCGACCTGCGTCAACATCGGCGGTTCTTCGTGCACGGCGACGGCCGCGGGAGTGAATGCTTACCTGAACGGCGTCAATTGGCCGAATGTGGGCGGCAGCGTCATCGCGGTGAACACTACCTATCCGGATGGAAATGAAAATGCGGGCAGCAGGGTGCAGGTGACGGTAACCAATGTATTTCCGTTCAATATTCCGTTCGTTTCGAAGACTTCGCTGACGATGTCGAGTACTTCGGTAATGTACATATTGCAATAAAGTACCTTAGATTAGTTTCCACCTGATTACCTCTGGTAATAGACTTGAACTGCCCTCCTTTGGCCTGGACCGAATGAGCCAATCACCATTTATCCACTGCAATGACACGAATGTGTCAGTGAAATGCTGGGCGCAGTTGTCGATAATACCTGGTGGTTTCTCTTGTTTGGTTACGGAGGTCATAAGAGATGAAGATCCTGAAGGACGAAAGCGGTCAGGCAGCGATTCTGGTGGCCACATTCCTGGCGACGCTGGCGCTTGGCTTCATGGCTCTTGCTCTGGATGCGGGGTACTTTTTCCGCCAGAAACGGATGGCGCAGGCTGCGGCTGACGCGGCAGCGATTGCCGCGGCGGAAGAATCGAGCGCGGGCGCCACCTCGAACATGCAAAGTGCTGCCAATGCCATCGCACAGATGAATGGCTTTAATACAGGGGCGGCAACCAACCCAGCGACGGTTACCGTCAACAGCCCGCCGGTCTACGGGCAGTATGCGGGTACTTCGGGCTACGTTGAGGTCATCGTCTCCGAGCCGGTTCCCACGCTTTTGCTGGGCGCCTTCAACCACAGCATCACCAGCATGACCGTTTCCGGCCGCGCGGTTGCGGGTGGCGGCCAATCGTCACCCACGTGCATTTGCCTGGAATCGCCGACCGGCATGGGCCTGAACATGAGCAACGACGCGCAGATCAATGCCACCCATTGCGGAATTACTGTGGACTCGAGCAGCAGCAATGCGGTTGGGGTGGTGGGCAGCGCGAGCATCAATGCACTCTCGCTGGGCACGGTTTCAACCAACTGGGACAACTTGAGCAACATTAATAACGCTGGAACCATTTCGTCGACCACCAAGGTGGTAACGGGCGTGGCGGCGTGTAGCCCGACTATTACGGCGCCCACGCTGCCCACGGGCATTACGTGTTACGCAAATCCGGTGGCGGGGTGGACGGCGGCTAACAATTACACCGGCGTTTACACGCTGCCGATTTCCGGGGAAACCGCGACCAGCGGCACCATCTGTTACACCAGCATGGACACCAGCAATGCGGCATCGGTGACATTTACGCCCGGCTATACCTATTACATCCAAGGCGGCTTTACTACCGGAGGCGGAGCGCCGGTGACTTCAACTGGAGCTGAGTTTTACATTGGCGGAACGGTGAATATCGCCAACGGCGTCACCGCCAACATGTCGGCGCCAACCGTGAACGGGGCTCCGGGAACATTGTTCTATGTTGCAGGCAGTACCGTGACCATTCAAGGCGGGTCGGATTCCAACTTCTCCGGGCTTATCTACGCTCCCAATGCCGCGGTGACGCTGAACAACGGCACCGGGACGACAACGAATATGGATTTTGTAGCAAACACGTTGACCATGGCGGGCGGAGCAGCCCTGAACAGCTATGCGTCGACCAATCTTGGAACGATGAACAGTTCGGTAGCAAAGATAGCGGAGTGAGATATGAAAAGGATCTATCAATTTAGTGCCGATTTCCTTCAGCGGCGGGTTTCCAGCCGGTTGATGCGTTGCAGATTTCTGCGCGAAGAACAAGGGAACGCACTGATCGAGATGGCCCTTTGCATTTCGCTGCTGGGCATGCCGCTGCTGGTGGGTACGGTGGAGCTGGGAGGCATGATCTACACCTCCATCGAAGTGTCGAATGCTGCCCACGCTGCAGCCATGTACGGGATGATCAGTTCGACTTTTGCGGCCAGCAGTTCGGGAATGATCACCGCGGCCCAGAACGAGGCCACCGATCTGGGTACAAACCTGTCGGTGACTCCTACCGCCTTCTACGCCTGTTCACAAGCGGTGAATGGGACACAGTATTCAACTCAGTCGGCGGCTAACTCCGCCTGCACGGGGGGGACAAACCATACGCTGGAGTTTGTGAAGGTGAATACCAGCACGACCGTCACGCCGCCGATCCGCTGCCCCGGTCTGCCGGCCTCCTACACGCTCACGGGCTTGTCGGTTATGGAGGTGCAGGAGTGACGATGTCCCGCGAGGGTGGGCTGGGCGGACGGATCGATGTCGCGGTTGCGCGGTTGCTGCGCAGCGTCCGCAGGCTGTTGCGGCCAGGGGCACACGACTCCGCACTGCGGCGCCGGCAGCAAAATCCTGCGCGGAGCGAGGAAGGCGCGGCGCTGATTGAGTTCGCGCTGACCGTGCCGATCCTGTTCACGTTCTTTTTCGGGCTGATTGAAGTGAGCATGGCGCTCTATATGCACCAGGTGCTTTCAGAGTGCGCGCGCGAAGGAACGCGCTACGCGATGGTTCGCGGCTCAACCTGTGTCAACGGCTCCGGGACCTCCTGCACAACGACGGCTGCCGCGGTGAACACCTATGTTTCGGGGCTCACCTGGCCGAATATCGGTGGTGCGCCGATGGTTGTGAGTACGACGTTTCCGGATGGGAATCAGTCCCCGGGCAGCCGCGTGCAGGTGTTTGTGAGCTACGCATTTCCGTTAAGGGTGCCGTTCGTTCCGCCGACCACACTGAACATGGCGAGCACTTCGGTGACGTATATCGTGCAGTAATTTGCAGAGGCAATAATATACTTGACAAAATAGAACGATGAGCGCATGATTGAAACATCATGAAGCTCTCGACCTTACAAGACGCCATTATTTACTTCTCAGACGCCGCCCGTTGCCGCGAATACATGGTTGCCCAACGCTGGTCTGAAGGCGTTGAATGCCCGCGCTGTGGGTCGAAGGATGTGCTGTTCCTTGAGAAGTACAACCGCTGGCATTGCCGGGCAAAGCATGAGGCGCCTCAGTTCACTTTGAAGACTGGCACTGTCATGGAAGACTCACCTATCTCTCTCGAAAAGTGGCTACCCGCATTCTGGCTTCTGGCCAATTCCAAGAACGGAATCAGCAGCTACGAGCTTCACCGCGCCATCGGGGTGACTCAGAAAACGGCATGGTTTATGCTGCATCGCATTCGCGTTGGAATGGAAGCGGATCAATCGTTCAAGATGGGCAACAACGGCCCTGTAGAGATCGACGAGACTTTCATCGGACCAGATCCGCGCAAGATGCACAACGATAAGAAACAGGCCCGTTACAAGGCTCTGAATGCCCGCCCCAAGGTTCCGGTAATGGGGATGCTGGACCGTGAGCTTCGGCAAGTTCGGGCCAAGGTTGTGCCGAACGTGAAACGCGAGACTCTTCAAAACGAAATCCTCAGCCAGATCGAGAAGGGCTCAAAGGTCTACACCGATAGCGCCCCAGCCTATGACCATCTCAAGGCTCAGGACTTCATTCATGAGCAGGTCAATCACGTTGAAGAGTACGTTCGCGGGCAGGTTCACACTCAGGGAATCGAGAATTTTTGGTCGCTGCTCAAGCGGTCACTGCGCGGAACCTACGTCGCTGTAGAGCCGTTCCATTTGGATTCTTATGTGACCGAACAAGTTTTTCGCTACAATAACCGTGCAACCAAAGACAATCCGCTAACTGACGCGGACCGCTTTACGCTGGCTGTATCGCAGATTTCAGGGAAGAGACTGACTTACGCAGAACTGACCGGCAAGGTGGGAGAAACAACGAACTAAGTTGCCCGTTTGGGTGAAGAGGCAGAAACGCGGTAAGCAGAACGTTTAGCAGGCGTTCGCTTACCCACTTTCTCAGCTTCGAGCGCCGCTTTGATCTTGCTGCTAGGAACAGCAAGGATACGGTGCATGAATGAATCGAGAGCGGCTTTTGTGCCTACTACGTCCTTCGCCAGGGTCGTAGGTCCATTCGCCATTGGTGTGCCCTCTAGAAAAAGAGGGTAGGCCATTGTGTGCTCATAGTCAAATTTCGCGCTACTTCCCAGCCAACATTTCCAGCGGGCATGAAAAGGTGGTGGCTATGAAAGCGTACATAGACGCAAGCGGCAATTCCCGCACCTCGGACGTGGTTGTGCTTGCGGGGGTCGCCGCAGACGATCCGATTTGGTTGGGGTTCGAAGAGGAGTGGAAAAGAATCCTTCAAAATCGAGATCCGATTGCGCCCTATCTCCACATGAACGAAATCAATAGCAAGCGAGGTGCCTTCACGGATGCAAAGGGATGGACTGACGAAAAGCGAGGAAAACTCATTATGGAGTGTGCCGCGTTCGCCAGCAAATTAGATAAAAAGAAATTTCGCACTTTCTTCTGCACTGTGGATATGGCCGCGCACCGCGAAATATCCGCCAAACTCCCGCAGCCGCATCGCGCCCAATTCCCATCTTGTGTGTGTGTGAGGTGGTCCCGGTAGTTCGGACAGTTTTTGTTTTTTTCTTAAGTGGAAGTTCTTGTTCTTGCTTTTGCTTTTAGGCTGCCATGGATTCTGGCAGGCGGTTGAAGTATACCTGATCGGG
>JBEKFD010000239.1:0-8631 GCA_050013495.1 Occallatibacter sp.
AGCGCCAGGAACGTAAACAACACCGAAGATCCGCCGTAACTCATTAACGGTAAAGGAATTCCGGTGACTGGCATAAAACCGATGACCATGCCCACGTTGACCGCGATCTGGAAAGTCAACACAGCCACAACGCCCATGATAATCAAGGAGCCGGACAGGTCCGCGGCTGTTTGCGCGTTTTGAATCAAACGCATCAATATGAAAAAGTATAGCAGCAGCACAAACACCGCGCCGACAAAGCCGTGCTCTTCGCTGAAAGCGGCGAAGATGAAGTCGGCGTGGGGGATGGGGAGAAAGTCGCCCTGCGTCTGTGTGCCCTGTTCGGCGCCCTTGCCCCAGACGCCTCCCGAGCCCACGGCGATAAGCGATTGGCGAATCTGGTAGCCGGTGCCTTTGGGGTCGTTGTCAGGGTTGATGAAGCTGGTGAGGCGGGCTTTCTGGTAGGGCTTGAGCAGCTTGCCGCTGGACCACACACCGGCGACCAGTACCACGGCGCAGGTGCCCAGGATGAACGCCTGCTTGAGGTTGATGCCGCCCAGAAGCAGGCCGGCAATCAGGATCGGGGTGTAGGTGAGGGTGGTGCCCAGGTCGGGCTGCTTGATGACCAGAAGCATGGGGATGCCGACCAGGGCGAAGGCCTTGAAGATGTCGCGCCAGGTAAGCGAGCGGCCGCCAAGGTTGGCGAAGTAGCGGGCGACGGCGATGATCAGGACCAGCTTGACCCACTCCGAGGGCTGAAAGTGCATGGGGCCGAGCTTGATCCAGCGGCGCGCGCCCAACACCTTTTGTCCGACGACCAGGACCACCACCAACGCGACCAGGCAGACGCCGTAGGCCCAGGAAACGAAGTCGATGAGCTTGTGGTAGTCGATGCGCGAGAAGATGAACATGGCCACCAGCCCGGCGGCGATCCAATAGATCTGCTTGGTGTGGAAGCCGCTGTACTTGGTGTGCAGCGTGGCGGAATAGATTTCGAGTACGGAGATGACGCAGAGCAGGAGCACCAGGCCGAGCAGCGGCCAGTCGAAGTCGCGGAAGCTGAGGATGCGGCGCATGGGTTATTGCCCTGCCCGGGCCGACGGGGTTTCCGGCTTTCGGGCGGGATGGGGTAGCGAAGCTGGGGGGGTTCCCACCCTTGCGACTGGAGAACGTCGCAAGGATGGGGCACGGGGAGTGCTTGGCTTTGGCGGTACGGCCGGTTTGGGCGCATTGCTGGCGACGACCTGGTCGTGGTCGATTATGAATCGGCCGGTTTGCAAGCGTTCCGGCGCGGCGTTGTCCTCATTTGCTTTCGAACCCGAAGCCGGGATTGGAGTCGTCCACACAGCGCTCATCTCCGTCGGCGCGGTGGTCTTGGGCGGGACGAGGTTGTTGGCGATGCGGCGCTGCTTCTCTACATACGCAGACACCACTTTGGCGCCGATGCGGGCCGGGTAGTAGCTGAACTCGCCGTTCTGCCACAGCACCGCGACCACCAGTTCGGGGTTGCGGCGAGGCGTGACGCCGACAAACCAGACGTTCGGATTGGTAGATCTGCCCTTATTTGTTTTGCTCAGGGCCTCGTGGCTCATCAATTGGGCGGTGCCGGTTTTGCCGCCGAAATCGATGCCCTCAAGATGCGCCGATCCGGCAGTGTGGAAAGCTGCTGGTTGGGTGACTTCATACATGCCGTCGGTCACCGTGATCCAATTTTCGGGATCGATGGGGACGTAAGCGTCGCCGGAGCCGGGAAAGCTCTCCTGTAGTGCTTTGCGGAAGTCCGTGGAAAGCTGGTCGGGGAACACGACGTGGGGGCGAACCATGTGTCCGCCGGAGGCGATGCCGCCGATGATTCTGGCCAATTGCAGCGGCGTAGCTTCCACCGCGCCTTGCCCAATGGCCACGTCGAGCGTTTCGTCCGGATACCAGCGGTTGTGGTAATTCTTCATCTTCCACTGCGCGGAGGGCATCAGGCCGGCCTGCTCACCGGGAAGGTCGATGCCGGTCTTCTGGCCGTAGCCGAAAGCGGTGGCATACTTGGCGATGCGGTCGATGCCCAGCTTGTCGCCGAGCATGTAGAAGAAGGTGTCGCAGGAGAAGGGGATGGCGGTGTGGATATCCACCGCGCCGTGGTGCACGTCGCAGTGGTGGAAGAAGCCGTAGGGGCCCCATCCACCCGGACAATTGATATGCATGTCCTGGGCAATGCCTTCTTGCAGGCCGGCCACCGACATCATGATCTTGAAGGTCGATCCAGGGGCAAGCTGCGCCTGGATGGCCTTGTTCATCAACGGACGGTCAGGGTCGGTGATGAGCTGGTTCCAGTCCTTGCGGTTGATGCGGACGGCAAAGTCGTTGGGATCGAAGCTGGGCCGCGAGACGAGGGCGAGAATTTCGCCGTTGCGCGGGTCCATGGCCACGATGGCGCCGTTGCGGCTGCCGAGAGCGAGTTCGGCGGCGCGCTGCAGGTCGTTGTCGATGGTGAGGCGCAGGTCCTGGCCGGGCTTGGCGTGCTGGACGCCGAGATAGCCGACCTCGCGGCCGTGGCTGTCGACGATGACGTCGCGGGATCCATCCTGGCCACGCAGCAACTCATCGTAGGTCTCTTCCACGCCGGCCTTGCCCACCACATCGCCGGGCTCGTAGTAGGCGTAGCGCGGGTTGTTCAGGTCGTCTTCGCTGACCTCACCTACGTAGCCGATGATGTGCGAAGCAAATCCGTCGCGGGGATAGAGGCGCCGCTCTTCGTGAACGGTCTCAAGCTCCGGCAACTCGTTCTTGTGGGCTTCGATGAATGCATCTTCGTCGGCGGTGATGTCCTGCTTGATGGGGATGGGCTGGTAGCCGGGCGACAGGCGGAAGCGGCGCAGGGTGGCGCGCAGCTGTTCCAAGTCCAGGTTGAGGCCTTTGGCGATCAGCGGCAGGTCGGCGTCAATATTCGCGTTCTGCTCGCGGACCAGGAAACAGGAGACGGAGGGGTAATTGTCGACGATAAGGCGGTTTTCGCGATCGAAGAGTTTGCCACGCGCAGCCAGCACCGGCTCCTTGCGGATGCGGTTCTGCTCGGCCTGCACCTTGTAACTCTCCGCGCCCAGGATCTGCAGCCGCCACAGCCCCGCTGCCAGGGCCAGCATCATGAGCAAAATGCCGTATTGCACCACAGTCAGCTTGAGGGTGGGGAGCTTTTCGTTGCGGTCGATTCTGCCGGTTTCCATGTTTCCAAGCCTTCTGTTCGATGTTAATTCGGACGGGTTCCAAGAATCTGCGATTTAAGTTGTGAAATGCATGCGATTCGTAAAGGCCTTCCCGCGGGGGCTAAAGTCCAATTCTCATTGCGGGATTGCGCGGCACGGCTGCACTCGCGCCCCGTAAAATCCTGGCCCCGCCCGCATCTTACCTACCCCTAACCCCTAACCCCTAATCCCTAGTCCCTAACCCCTGTTTCTAGTCCCTGATTTGCAGACGGTCAAGCAGCGGAAACAGCACCACGGCGATGACCGAGTTACCCAGTGCGGCGAACAATGCCGTGTACCACTGCCATTCGTAGTCGAGGCCGAGCAGAAAACGTGATACGAAGGCGACCAGGCCGCTGGAAACCAGCGACAGCAAGAAGTTCATCACCAGGCGGATGGTGTTGTTCTCCACATCGACGCGTACGCCGATGGAGGCGGCCAGAAAGCCGGCGATCGTTTTTGCGATTCCGTTGACGCCGATGGCGTGGTGCGAGAGCGCGTCTTCAAATAGCCCCATGACGGCGCCCATGATGGTGCCCTGGATGGGGCTGCGGCGGTCAAGCGCGAAGTAGACCGTGACCACCAGGGGTAGGTCGAACCAGGCGAAGCGGCCGAGCACGCGTGGCAGCCACGCCTGCAGCACCAGCGCGGCCAACGGCACCAGAGCGTAAGCCAGCATCGGGTAGCGGCGAATGGTGGGGTCGCGGCGGAGGTCGGCGGCGAGCAGGGGCATGCTTATCGATTCCCTCCGGGCGGGCTCTTGGGTGGTGAGGTGCTGTGGGGCTTGCTTTGCGTCGAGCTCGGGGGTTTGGCCTTGCCCGGCGGGGCTGATTTCCGCACAGGCTTGGTGGGAGGATTCTGAGGTTCGGGCTGAGCGTTTGCGGCATCTGGGGCGGAATTGGCAGCAGGAACGGCGTCCTGGGTTGCGTCGGGGGCCGCGCCGGGGGCATTGCCGGGCGTAAAGCGGTCTGGATGCAACGCCTGGGGCGGGTGGGCGACAGGGTTGGGGTTGGAATTGTCGTGAAGCGGCTGCTGATCCGGCGGAAGGTTGGGATCAATGAGCCCGGGGAGCCGCTCGGCCATGATCTCCGAAGCTTTCTTCTGCTCCTTGATCTGCGCAGCTTCGGCGCCCTTGAGCTCCTCGCTGGTGGCCAGGTCCTGCTGTTGCTGGGGACTGAAGCGGGGCTCGGTGGAGGTGACCACCAGCACCTCGTCGAGGCGGTCGAGATGGGCTGCCGGGGTAATCATGACGATGATGAAAGAGTCGCGCCCGGGGTCTGGGTCCCGGATCACTTTGTCCACTACGCCAACGGGAAGGCCGCGGGGGAAGATCTGGTCGCCGCCCGCAGTGAGTACCACTTCGCCCGCCTGGATGCGCTTGTCGGCCAGAATGTCGACAATCTCAAGCTGCCCGCTGGCGTTGCCGCGCAGAATGCCGCGAATCCGCGTGGTTTCAAGAATCGCACCGGCGCCGCTGGTCTGGTCGTTGATAGCCAGTACCTGGGCGGTGTGCGGAAAGACGTCGCGCACCTTGCCCACAATGCCTTCCGCGGTAACGACTGCATTGTCGCGCGCCAAGCCGTCTGCGGAACCTTTGTCGATGTAGAAAACGCGGGATTGCTGGCTGCCGCTGGAGCCGAAGACCTGCGCGGCAACCGTCTTGTAGATGTACTTCTCCTGAAAGTTGTTCAAAGCCTGAAGGCGCTGGCCCTGGCGCGCGTCCTCAAGCAGAGCTGCCTGCTCCAAGCGGAGGCGGTCAACGGTCTTTTGCAAATCCCGGTTTTGTTGGCGAACGTTATGCAGATCGAGATAGTTCTGCCACAAGTGGGTGGCGCCCTCACTGGCGGAGTGGATGAGCCGCTCCGGAGGTGAAACCAGGGCATTGGCCCAGAGCCGGATGAGACGTACCCCGGAACCGTCACCGCGATCGAGCGTGTTCTGCCCTTCGCCTGTCCGGCGCACTTGCATGGCGAGGCCGATGATCTGCGCGAGCAGAATGGCCAGCAGCACCAGCAGGTTTCGATAGCGGACGAAGAAGGATTCCATAAAAGCAGGGGTCAGGGGTTAGGGGTTAGGGGTCAGGGTATAGCAAAGGGAGCAGTTTGTATTGCGGTGCCGCCCTGGAGAGTTTTCGCAAAGGATTGCCATTGGAGCATCCGGCCAGGCGGCTTTTCCCTGACCCCTGACCCCTAATCCCTGACCCCTCGTCAATCGATCTTGATTTTGCGCAGCAGGCGGAAGTCGGAGAGCATTTTGCCGGTGCCGAGCACCACCGAGGCCAGCGGATCGTCGGCAACGGAGACGGGCAGGCCGGTTTCCTCGCGGATGCGCTTGTCCAGGTTCTTGATCAGCGCGCCGCCGCCGGTGAGCACGATGCCGCGGTCGCTGATGTCGGCAGAAAGCTCGGGCGGAGTGCGTTCGAGAGCCACGCGGATGGCATTCATGATGACTGCGATGCACTCACCCAGGGCCTCGCGAATTTCGCTGTCTTCAATGGTGATGGTTTTGGGAACGCCTTCAATCAGGTTGCGGCCCTTGATCTCCATGGTGAGCGGCTTGTCCAGGGGGTAAGCCGATCCGATTTCGATCTTGATGTGCTCGGCGGTGCGCTCGCCGATGAGGAGGTTGTACTTGCGCTTGAGGTAGTTGGTGATGGCCTCGTCCATCTGGTTGCCGGCCATCCGCACCGAACGCGAATAGACGATGCCGGAGAGCGAGATCACGGCGATGTCCGTTGTTCCGCCGCCGATGTCGACCACCATATTGCCGCCCGGCTCCTGGATGGGCAACCCGGCGCCGATGGCCGCCACCATGGCCTGTTCAACGAGATAAACTTCGCTGGCTTTGGCGCGATAGGCGGAATCTTCGACGGCGCGCTTTTCTACCTGGGTGATTTCGGAAGGGACGCCGATCACAATACGCGGATGCACCAGCATCTTGCGGTTGTGGGCCTTCTGAATGAAGTAGTTAAGCATCTTTTCAGTGACTTTGAAGTCGGCGATCACGCCGTCTTTCATGGGCTTGATGGCCACGATGTTGCCGGGCGTGCGGCCCAGCATCTCCTTGGCCTCCTTGCCTACGGCTTCCACCTCACCGGTGTTCTTGTTGATAGCCACGATGGAGGGCTCGTTGACAACAATACCCTTGCCGGCGGCGAAGACCAGGGTGTTGGCGGTGCCAAGATCGATGGCCAGATCGCTGGAAAACATGCTGAAAAGCGAGCGCAGGCCGTGCGACCGCGAGGAGCGGGATGGATAACCGTTCAATGACATCGGAAAATGAGACTACCTCAACGCATATTGTACGGCCATCGGCCAGTGTCCGTATTTGAAGCACCGCATTCGGGGCGGAGTGCCGTTCCAATGCGGTAAACTCAGGTGTTTCCCGGTTTGGGGCGGTACTCTGGGTCCGCTCCGGTTTTTCCATTCCTTTAGAGGTTTTTCATGGCATATCGCACATATCACAATCTGATTGACGGCCAGTGGCTCCCGGCCAAGAGCGGCAAAACCATTATGAACCTGAATCCGGCGGACCACACGGATGTGGTGGGCGCGTTTCCGGCGTCCGATGCAGAGGACGTGGCGCTCGCCGTGGCTGCCGCGAAGAAGGCATTTGCGACGTGGCGGCTAGTACCGGCGCCCAAGCGGGCGGAAATCCTGGTGCGCGCCGGGCAGATTCTGCTTGAGCGCAAAGAGCAGTTCGCCCGTGATATGACGCGGGAGATGGGCAAGGTGCTGGCCGAAACGCGCGGCGACGTGCAGGAGGCGATCGACGAGGCGTTTTACGTGGCCGGCGAAGGGCGGCGGCTGTTCGGGGTGACGACGCCCAGCGAGTTGCAAAACAAGTTTGCCATGAGCGTGCGCATGCCGCTGGGCGTGGTGGGGATGATCGCGCCATGGAATTTCCCCATGGCGATTCCCAGTTGGAAGCTGTTTCCGGCGCTGGTTTCGGGCAATACCTGCGTGATCAAGCCTGCGGAGGACACGCCGCTCTCCACGTATAACCTGGTGCAGACTTTGATGGACGCGGGGCTGCCGGCGGGCCTGGTGCAGACTTTGATGGACGCGGGGCTGCCGGCGGGCGTGGTCAACATTGTCAGCGGACTTGGGCCGGATGCCGGCGCGCCGCTGGTGGAGCATCGCGATGTGCGCGCGATCAGCTTTACGGGGTCAAGCGAAGTGGGCTCGTTGGTAGGTCAGCGCGCTGCCGCTACATTCAAACCCGTGTCGTTGGAAATGGGCGGCAAGAATGCGCAGATCGTGATGGACGACGCCAACCTGGAACTGGCGCTCGAAGGCGCGCTGTGGGGCGCGTTCGGAACCACTGGGCAGCGCTGCACGGCAACCAGCCGCATCCTGCTGCAGAAGGGCATCGCGAAAAAGTTCACCAGCGAGTTTGTGATGCGAGCGAAAAAGCTGAAAGTCGGCAACGGCCTGGATGAAGCGACGGAAGTGGGGCCTCAGGTGAACGAAAGCCAGATTGAAACTTCAAGGAGGTATGTTGCGATTGCGTTGAATGAGGGGGCGAAGTTACTCGCCGGCGGCAAGCAACTTACCAGCGGAAGTTATGCAAATGGTACTTTCTTTGCGCCCACCGTCTTTGGCGGAGTTACACCGGCAATGCGCATTGCGCGCGAAGAGGTATTTGGGCCGGTAGTTAGTCTGATTGAGTTCGATACCTTTGAAGAAGCAATCGAGATAGCTAACTCCATCGACTACGGCTTATCGACCGCGCTTTATACAAGGGACGTGAACCGTGCATTCACGGCCATGCGCGACCTTGAGGCTGGAATCACCTACATCAATGCGCCGACCATAGGCGCTGAAGTCCACTTACCGTTTGGCGGCGTGAAGCAAACCGGCAACGGGCATCGCGAGGGGCTGGGATCGATTGATTTCTACACTACATGGAAAGCGGTGTATGTGGATTACTCGGATAAGTTGCAGAGGGCGCAGATCGATAATGCGGAGTAACTAATGACTGTCGGGATCAAATGATCTGGAGCCGGATTTATGCAAGATCGATGGTACGGAGATCATCGGGATTTGGTCAAATGGGGGACGCTCCTTGAATTCGCTGGCAGGTATCATGCCAAGCATATCCTTCAAGTTCTCTACTACCGGAAAAGCAATTGGCCCCAGATTGAAGTTGGCGGAACAAATGTGGATATTGCCCAGGAAGTCATTCAGCATTTTCGCGATGTGAATTCGATTCGCAATCTCGCCTGTCCCTTCCCCGTTGAAGTTGTGAATGAAGAATTCGTAGACCGCGGCAGTTACCTTCGAATCGTCACTTCCGCAATCCAGGCAAGGATAGTTCGCCCAGGTATTGTTTTTCTCGATCCCGATACGGGCCTTGAACCTCCAAGCGGAAACTATGGGCCTACCCATGTACTCGATAGTGAACTCCAATCTATATG
>JBEKFD010000240.1:0-10194 GCA_050013495.1 Occallatibacter sp.
TCGCTGGGCCTCGACGCCGGCCTCGACTACAAGGAAAACCCCGAGTGGGACCGCTGGGCCCTCGACGAAACCGGCGGCCAGGGCGTCGATCTGGTCGTCGAAGTCGGCGGCCTGGCCACGCTGCCCCGCTCCCTGCGCGCCCTGCGCATCGGCGGCGCAATCGCCCAGGTCGGAGTCCTCAGCGGAGCCACCGATGCAGCCGCCTTCCCCATCACCACCATCCTGCACAAGCAGGTCCGCATGCAAGGAATCTACGTAGGCTCCCGCAAAGACTTCGAAGACCTGAACAAGGCCATTTCCCTGGCCACGCTGAGGCCCGTAGGCGAAAACTTCCACTGGTCCCAAGCCCGCGAAGCGTTAGCAAGAATGGAAGAAGGCTCCCACTTCGGCAAGCTCGTGCTCACGGTAGGCTGAGGACCCGTCAAAGAACTGCTGCCTTCAGACCTGTTTTGAAAGGGCACGACTTCAGTCGTGCCCGCAAACGCCGCAAAACCACCGTCGGGCCTTAAAGGCTGCGAAAAAATCCTTCCGCAACACTCTCGACCGCTTTGTAACAAGGGCACGGCTTCAGCCGGGCCGCAAGCCGCAAAATAAGGCGTCGGGCTTTAGCCCCTGCGGCATGTTCTTCGAGCCTTTTGACCCGACGATGGCCTTTTCCCGCAGCCTCTTTCGCCCCTGCGCGAGGTCTTCCGGACCGGCAACCGAAATCGTAACCGCCGACCAGTTAGAATTGCCGTGAACAGGTATCATGTCCCCTATTTCCCTGGCCTAATTGACCTTTACTTTCCGCGCTTCCTTCATTTGCACCCTGAACATCGCTGCCACAGGGTGCATTGGCAACAGGCCGAGTGTCAGCCAACTCTTCATCTGTTCGGCCCTTACCCAGAACACGAAGCCCAGCGTCGTCCGTTTCTCAAATGCCTGCTCCTGGGCCTTCTGCCCTCGTGTTTTGCTACGGGCCTCCTCCGACGCCTGCTCGAGAAAGGCCATATTCGCCGCTACGCTCTCCGGGTTCAGTTTGACTTGGCTGATTTCGTCGCGAATTTTCTGAGCCACTTTCTCTCGGGATTTTTCGGTCGGTTCGAACATTACTTTCTTACCCCTCGACGCCCGTTCCGGGCGCGCAGCCTAGTTTACCTTCTTCTTGCGCCCCTCCTAATCGTAACCTCCGACCAGGGGCACAGAGAGACGGACGGAGTCAGGTCCATGTACTGTCATCTCTCAAAATCGCGGCCTTGCGCCCCTCTGCTACTGTGGTAGATTAATCGCGAACCATCCTATCACTATGATGTACATGATCGTAGCGATAATCATCGTCCGCTTAATTGTTAGCCAGCGTCCAGCCACGACTCCCGTTATGCCCCACCCAGCCAACGCAAGACTGAGAAACATCTGGGTCGTATGATACGCAAATGCCCCTGCGGCCTCACTGCTCAGGCCTCGTCCAAAGGCGATTAGCACGAGAGTGAGTCCAACAGCGCTCCAGGCGAGGAAGACTAACAGCCTCCCGCCCCACGATGAGCCTGCCTTCACCTTTGCATCCTCCGGGCCTTCGGCGGAACCTTCCGTTCCCGGCGGGGCATTGGGTATGCTGATTTGTCGCTTCTGGATTTCCTTCCCGAGTGCCAGTTTGGCCTCTTCCGGGAGCAGCTCTCGGCCGACTTCTAGACGGACCAATTCGTCATCTGACATTTTTGAATAGGCTTCGGCGAAATCTCGACCATAGCGCTCCATTCCGGTCCTCCGCTACTGCGTTTTCCGCGCCTTTGTTTGATAGTAGCGGGACAGGTCGACTTCTTTGAATTCGGCCCGGTCCTTGAATTCCTGAAGTCTTTTTTCAAGCTCGTCTTGATGCTCCGTGAGCCTGTGAAAGGTGAGCTTCGTCCCAGTTGCTAGATCGTAGGGAGTAAGTTCATCCAACTGCTGAATGAATCGCCAGTCATCGAGGTCATTTTGCCAGTTCTGAATTTCTTCCGGGCTCAGAGAATCATGGTCGCCGACCTTTGGGCTGATGTGATACTCGGCCTCGTCGATCCTACGAGAGATATATTGGTTGACTGCGTCCGGGCTGCATAGCTCTTCCGCGATGTGCTTCGAAACGATCCTGGCCTCTCGCTCCGTAGGGATCTCATAGGCCGGCAGTAATCCCCAAAACAGCTTGCATTCAGCCCAGAGGGTCCGGTTGAAGCCATATTGACAAAAGTGCTGGAGCTCATGTGCAAATGTCATAACCCTGCCGACTGGGTCGGAACAAATGGCTCCGTACATATAAATGACATTTTCGAAAAGGACGTTTGTCTCTATTAACGAGTGCTGCTCGTAACGCCAATCATCAAAGGCATATATGTGCTCCGTGAGGTATTCCGGCCACTCTATCGTGGGTATTCCTTCAAGCACGATGAATATGCCCCGGTTGATTTCGCCAAAGTTCCTTCTGAAGAACGGTGCGTCCTCGTCATCAAAAAACGCCAGCAGGCGCAGGTCAGGAAGGTTTTCGAATTGACCAATCACACGCAGGGCATCGGCGCGTAGTTCTTGCGTTAGACAGACATCGAGATTCTTTACCTCTACGACAATAGGCGTGGCCGTTACCCTCTCATTTCTTGATGTTCCGGCGTCGACTAGGTCATTCCACCCCCCTGACCATCGCGGAAACCTAGCTGTGGGGCCATGTGCAGCTATCATGCACGACCCGCGGATCTCCGTCAATTTGGAAAAGCGGGCGGGTGGCCCACCCCTGAGGGGGAAATACTGAGGAGGGTAATAGGGGTAATAGGGGGTAATAGGGGGACATGATACCAATTCACCGCAATCTTAGCGGATCATTGTCACCGAATTCGGGAAATTGGGAAATAGGGGGACATGATTCCCATTCCCCGCACTTCATGCCGAATGGGTTGTCGATACCCCGAACCCAAATCTCCCCCCCACTCACCTGTCTCCCAAAAGAATCAACCACCTGCCGGCGGGTATAAGGCCTATGAAGCGGCGGTTGGGAGGGCGATCATCAAGGCTAAAGCTGCTCGATTCTGAGGCCGGGGATAAGCCGGAAGTGGGCCGGAAGTGGCGGAGATTGACGGTCAGGACAGAGAAACCGAGTTCCAGCGCAGTAACACCGATCAGCAGGTCGGCGAAGGGGATAGTCACGCCATGCGCCTGCTGCTCGCCGTCGATCTTTGCCCCCAGCAACGCCGTCGCTTGGGTGTACGGATAAACCGTCAGAGCTCTTAGCATCGCATCGACAAAAGACTGGCGTCGAAGCCGCATGGCCGCGGTTTGCGCGCGATAGATTCCGTGCGCCAGTTCCGTCAGCCCCACGGAGGAGAGCGCGGCGTCCTGATCGCCCGTCACGGAGATGACCTGTTCGATCAGTTTCTCGACTGTATCCCCGCGGCGCTCTGCGGCGATCACGACACTGGAGTCGAGTATCAATCCCACGCGATCACGATCCGATCAGGCCCAGGGATCTCCGAGCGGCTCGGGGTGGCTGTTCACAACCGCTTCCAGGTCACCAGCGAAGCCGCCATCTAACGTGACTGTGGAACCGTGCTCCTTGGCCAGGCGCAGGGATTCCGAGAGCCGTCGCACAGAGGGCTCGACAGCCGTGCGCAGCAGGACGGCCGGCGCGGCGGCTTCTTCGATGATGACCTCGGTCCCGGCGCGAACGCGGGCCAGAAGCCCGGCGAAGTCGCGGCAAGCATCGGCTTCCGATATGTGGATCGTGGCCATACTCACGATGATA
Source organism: Occallatibacter sp. (assembly GCA_050013495.1). GTDB lineage: Bacteria > Acidobacteriota > Terriglobia > Terriglobales > Acidobacteriaceae > Telmatobacter. The sequence continues at coordinate 3,743 of JBEKFD010000240.1, forward strand.
CCTCGATTTCAGCTTTTTTCTTAGCCCTTCGCTCTCTTCGTCGAACCATAAGTCAACCCCTCGTCCGGGGCGAGTGAAGGCTGTAGCGCACGGCTCAGTCCATCTTCTCCATAAACTGCTCCCGCAAAACCCGCCGCATCACTTTCCCGGTGTGATTCTGCGGCAGGGATTCCAAAATCCAGATGCGGCGCGGAGCTTTGTAGGGCGCAAGCCGCTCCCTGCACCACTCCAGCAAGTCTTCTTCTCCAACCTCAGAGCCCGGATGCAATTCCACCGCCGCCACAGGCGTCTCGCCTTTCTCCTTGTGCGGCAGGCCGAAGGCGGCGGCGCGGGCTACTGCGGGATGGGCGGCGATTGCCTCTTCGAGTTCGCGCACATACACCGAATAGCCCCCCGACTTGATTACTTCCTTCATCCGCCCCACCAGGCGGATAAGGCCGAGGCGATTGCGCGTGGCCAGGTCGCCAGTGCGCAACCAGCCGTCGGCGGTGAGCAGCCCATCTGCGCCTATCTTTTTCTGTCCAGTGCCTGTCTTTTCCTGTCCAGCCTCCTTCCAGTAATGCGGCGCGAGGCCGCGCCGGCGGATCTGGCACTCGCCCGTTTGGCCGGCGCGCAAAGGCAGGCCGTTCTCGCCGGCCACGCGAATCTGAAACGGCGGCACCGGGAAGCAAAGGTCTCCGCTGCCGGGCAGAAACGAGAGCTCGATGCCCATCATCGCCAGGCCGCCCAGTTCCACCATGCCGTAGCCGTTGATCAGCACCGGTGGAATCCGCCGCCCGCCTGGAAGCCGACGCAGCGCGCCAAACTGGCGTAGGCGCTGGCGCACCTCCGCAGGCAGGTGGTCGCTGGCTGAGAGCCACAGGCGCACGGTTTTGAGGCGCGCGGGGTCAGGATTGCTGTTGACCAGCCGGGAGAACATGGCGGGCACGCCGACCACCGCAGTGACGCCCAGGCGCTCGATCAGATCGAGAGCGCTTGCAACCTCGAATCGATCGAGGAAACAGCCGCGAATGCCGGCCATGAGCCCGTAAAGCGCAATGCTGACGGCCATGATGTGCGACCAGGGTAGCGCGACCAGCGCCAGGTCTCTCTGGCCGAGGAACAGCCCAGCCAGCACCGTGGAAGCACGCGCGCCCAGCAGCGCTCGGCTGGAAAGCGCAGCGCCCTTGGGAAAGCCGCTTGTGCCGGAGGTGTGGAATATGGCAACAGTCGCGGATGGATCGAGAATGGTCGGAGGAAACGTATCGCCGCCGAGCGCAAGGCGCAGAAACCCTTGCAGCGTTTCGGTCACATCGTCCGCTTGGATCCAGGTCCGCACCGGCAGCGCTTCACGGTTTTGAATATTCCGTTCGAAGACGGCCTTGTCGGTGACCAGAATCTTCGTACCGCTGCTTTCCAGAATGCGGCGGACCTCCGCTAGCGTCAGCATGGGGTTGAGCGGGACGGCGATGCCTCCCGCACGTATGATGGCCAGGAACCAGTGAAAGCAGCCAGGGTCATTGGTGCGGTAAATTCCAACCAGCTGGCCGGGGACGAGCGCGACAGTCTGGCGGAGAAACGCATCGATGGCGGAGATTTCCGCGCTAAGATCGGCGAGACGGCGGGGGCCGGTCTCCTCGATCGAGACTTCGCAGTCTCCTTTGCGGCGCAGCAGTTCGTCCACAAGATTGGCGGCCGTGACCGAGCGGTCGCGAGAGAGCTGAAAGCGGCGCCAAATATTCATTGCGCGGGAACGGGCTTGCGGCCCCAGTCGCTGGCCACGCAGTATTGGAAGAGGCGGTCAAGATAATCGAGCACGTGGGGCGGACGAATTCCGGCCGGCTCGAGCAGCCGCTCGGCGTTGGTGGTGTCGAACTGCATGCGCATGGTGAAGTAGTCGCGATAGGCGCGGCCATCGCGCAGCACGCGGCGCTTGCGCCCCCATAGCGTCATGAACAGCAGCGGGCGAACCGCGGCGAAAAAGAGCCGCGGATCGACATAGCGCGCTTCCGGAGCGTTGAAGTACTCCGCCGCGCGACGGGCAACCTTCTGAATGGTTGCGCTGCCCCGCGGCCCCGCGCAGAGGTGAACCACCGAACCCATCGCGGCCTCGTCGAATGTCAGCCGCGCAACCGCCGCAGCGACAAAATCCACCGGCACAATATCCAGCACGGCGTCAGGGTAGCCGGGCACGGTGCGCCACAGTCCGCGCGCGTAAATCTTCAGCGGCCAGTACATCATTTTGAAGCTGGAGGTGACACCGGTGCGCGAATCGCCCACGATAATGCTGGGGCGCAGGATGACGCCGGGCATGGATTCCAGCCGCGAACGTACCAGCGCCTCGGCCTCGGCCTTGGTCTGCTCGTAGGTGTTGCGGTAGCTCTGGCCCACGGCCAGTTCGTCCTCGCGGACCAGGTCTGAGCGCTCGCCGGCCACATAAGCCGTGCCCACGTAAGCCACGCTGCGCAGGTTACGCGCCCCGGCCGCAAAGTCCAAAACGCGCCGTGTGCCTTCCACGTTGATGCGGCGGGCTTCTTCCAAAGAATGGTCGAAGCGCACGGTGGCGGCGGAGTGAATCACGCGCGTAGTCTCGGCGGAAAGGCGCTCGCTGGCGGCGGCATCGAGGCCGCAATTGGGCAGGCCCACATCGCCAGAGTAGACCTCAACGCGATGCCGTTCGCTCGCCGGCACAATCGCATCGGCGCGCTGCCGGCTGGATTGGCCGGAACCGGTCTTGCTGGAACCGGCTTGGTCGCGGCCGGGCCGAATCAGCAGCGCCAGCCGGGCCTGCGGCTGGCGATCCAGCAGTTCGCGCACCAGCCGCGCGCCCAGAAAGCCGGTTGCGCCGGTGATAAAGATGAGTTCTTCGCTTTTCACGCGGAGCCGACCTCAGTGTGCGCACAACTCGAAGGCCGGAAACGATGACCTTTGGATGAATGAAATACGTACATTTTCTTGAACTAGTATAGCCCGTCAGGACTTCCGGCCCCTTGACTCCGAGCCCATCGGCGCCGACGCCGTTGAAATGCGGCCGCGATCGGCCATGAAATCTAGGGAAATTCATCCCGGAATAGGCCGCACCGAGGTCACGTTTCTGATTCTGGCGGTGTCTTATAAACTAGGGGATGTCGTGGAAGCGTCTAAACTGGAAGACGCGCCCTAAAGTACTGAGGAAAGAATCGGAAGCTTGCCGAATGGCAGACAAATCGCAGCCCCCTCGCCGCGCCCCGTGGGCAATGCGGGAGAGGTGTGCGTGCGCCCGAGCGGGATGAGCAAGCTGGGAATTCGGCTTGCCGCTTTGGTGCTCCCTCTGGCCATGCTGGTGGTGGCTGGTTGCGCGGCGGGGCCGGTCACGGCAGACTCTTCCAATGCGACTTTCACCCTGTCGCCCGGCGCTGGCGTCATCGATACCAATTGCACCGGCTGCAACAGCACCGGGAAACTGGGCGGGGCCCTGCAGCAGTTCGCGGCAACGCTGGCCGGCGGCGGCGCGGCGCATGTCACCTGGTCAGTCTCTGGCGGAGACCCGAACAGCGGCCCGGGCACCATTAACTCCTCCGGCCAGTACACGCCACCCAGCTACCTCACCGCGGACCGCGTCCACGTGCTGGTTACGGCAACCCTAAACCCGGCCACTACGGCTACCGCCGTGCTAACGGTAACGCCGGGATTCCTGCAGCCGCTCACGCCGGAGAACGCCGCCGTGGGCGCCAACGGCCAGGTCACCATCACCGGTTATCTGGCCGAGGCGGGCGGCGATGAAATCATCTCCTTCGCGCTCTCGAACTCCGCAACCGGCTTGGGCGGAGGACTGGGGACACTGAGTTCGACAACCTGTCAGCACCCCTCGCAGGCCTTCACCTCTTGCAGCGTCACCTATTCCGCACCCGCAGTCCTGCCGTCAACGGGAGTCACCTATGTTGTGGCCACGGCGGGGGCCTCGTCTGCAAAAACCGCCGTCAACCTGCTCCTGAATAGTGCCGGCGTTTCCAGCAGTCCGACCGTTCACCAGGCGGAACAGTTGAGCCCAGCCCAGCTTGGCTCCTCGGGCGGCAACAATATCGACTACGACACGCAGGGCAGCCAGGTTGCCGACTGCTGCGGCGGCACTCTGGGCTCCCTCATCCAGGACAACAACGGCCGCCAATACCTGCTCAGCAACAACCATGTGCTAGCGCGTAGCGACCAGGCGGCGGTGGGCGACCAAATTGTGCAGCCGGGGCTGATTGACAACAACTGTGTGCCCTACGGCGACGGCCCTGGCACCACGCCGGTGGGCTCGCTGACCGGTTTTCTTCCGCTAAGTTCGAGCACCACCAATGCCGACGCGGCCATTGCCCAGGCGGTAACCGGCGCCGTCGACCCCACGGGCAGCATTCTTGAGCTGGGCTCGCGCCAGGCGGACGGCACGCTGGGTGCGGCTCCGCCCGGTGTGACTTCGACAGGCGGCAAGGGCGAGACGGCAGGATTGGGCCTGACCGTGGCCAAGAGCGGGCGGACCACAGGGCTGACCTGCGCAAGCATCTCGGCGCTTGCCCTCGACGTCAACGTGGATTACTACACCGACTGCGCCGAGACCAAGCCATACCTGACCAAGACCTACATAAATCAAATCGCTATCAGCGGCAACCAGTTCGGCGACGCGGGCGACTCCGGGTCGCTGGTGGTGGATACCGCAAACGCCGAACCGGTTGGTCTGTTCTTTGCCGGCGGCCTGGATGCAGCGGGCGTCAGCCAGGGCGTTGCCAATCCGGCGAACGACGTATTGGCTGAGCTAAGCACGCAATTGGGCGCGGGCGCAAGCTACTCCTTCGTCGGCACAGCCGACCACGGGGTGAGTTGCCTGACCTACGGAGACAACACGGTCGGCTCGGCGCAGGCGAAACTGCTGAGTGACGCCGAGATGGCGCGCGGCCAGCAGGCGCTGGCGCAGGCCCGTACGCTGATAAACCCCTCCGCCGGCATTCTGGGTGTTGCCACCGGCAAGAGCATCGACCATCCCGGCGAGGGGGCGGTGATTTTCTATGTAGATGAAAACATGGCTGCGGCCGTGCCCGCGATTGTGGAAGGCGTCCGCACCCTGGTGATTCCCACCAATCCCCACGCCGTGGCTGTCGGCTCTGCGCCTCAGACGCCCTTCGACTCAGGCTCCTCCCAGAGTTTGCCCGCCACGGTACTGGCCCAGGCCATTGCTGTGAAGCAGAGAATTGCCCGTACCCTGATGCGGCAAAATCCGGCCTACTTCGGCGTGGGCGTGGGACAGAGCCTGGACAACCCCAGAGAAGCTGCGCTGGTAATCTACGTGGACCGGAAAAAGGCTCCCGCGCAACTGCCTGCCACCATCGACGGCCTTCGCGCCCGTTACTTGCTGATGGACCGGCTGCATGTGACGCGGTCGTATGCCGAGCCAATGCAGCCCCGATCCCATTGCATGGGAATCCCGGCAGCAGGCAAGCCGACGAATTTCGACCCGTCTAGCCTGACCAGGCCGGAGCCGCTCGAACTGAATTGATCGTTCGGCAAAATGCGCTGCGAGCGAATTCCGGCTCGGCGTAAATTCGCGCCTCAGAACCTGTCCAAATACCGGGATTCGCCTGTTTCCAGCAACATAAACGCTTCGTGCCCATCCATTCGCGCTTTTCGCGAATGGATGGGCACGAACCTCAACCGGCCGTCTTCGAATTCGGTTTTTGGACAGGTTCTCAAAGTCAGGCGAGGTTACCCGGCGATCTGACCGTGCCCCAGCCAGCGCCGGACGTACGCCGCCTGACCCACATGGTACGACTCATGAAGAGCCAGGAAACTGAGTAGCCCGCTCAGCTTTCCGTCGAAGTTCGGTATCCCTTCCGGCCCGGGCGCAGACAGCGTCTCCTCGGAAGCATCTGCCATCGCGGCATTCAGCGCCGCTTTAATATCCTGCCACGCCAGGACAACTTCTTCCGGCGAGGGATATTGGGCAGGATCGGCGATGTTCTCGCCACGTCCAAACTGGGCCAGCCACGGCCTGGACCACTTTGTTCCCAGGAAATCGAGGGCCCTGGAACGAGCCCACACGATGTGTCCCGCGATCCAGATCATGGGGTTCGAAGATTCGCCCGGGCATTTCTGCCATTCTTCCGGCGTGAGCCCCTCAATACTCTTCTCAAACAAGGCGGCGTTAAAGTTAAAGCCTCCCGCGGCGTGTGCAATCTGGATGGCGACTGGCATGGGTTGAAGTCTCCTTGTTGAATTGCGTCGAGTGTAACAGTTGATGTCGAAGAACCTGTCTAGAAACTCCTGCAGCTTTGAAAGGGCACGACTTCAGTCGTGTCGCAAGTGCCGCAATATTATCGTGGGCTTTAGCCCCTGAGGGGCAGGTTCTTGCACCTCGACATCACCCTCGGAATAGTTCTTAAACACGTCCTCAGCGAAATATAGGAACGATACCGAACGCAAAAAGGGGCAACGCAGATGAATCCCGCCTCGCCCCTACT
>JBEKFD010000241.1:0-7215 GCA_050013495.1 Occallatibacter sp.
TCGTCCCATGTCCGCGGGCATCCTGCTGGCCAACGAGGACATGAACGAAGCTCCCATCCACGTCACGGTCGTTGGCTCTCCTGCAAGTCCAGACACCATCTCGCTTCACTCGGCCGCACTGCGCTCCATTGCCAGCCACGAGCTGATCGAAATGCGCGATCCTGCCGATCCCGCGCCCTTGCCTACAAGCATCGATTATCCCGTGCTCAATCGCCCGGCGCTCTTTCTCTGCACGGCGCGCGCCTGCTCATCGCCTGTCTTTCACGGCCAGGATGTTCGCCAAAAAATCCTGCGCGCGCAGGTCCAGTCCATCCAATGAGCAACATTTTGCCGGCACACTGAGGGGGAATATCCGATTGATGTTACAGACAGATCAGTTGCCGCATGGCAGAGTGTAAATCCGCGACGAGAGGCTCTCTCGAATTCAGGTGCGCCGCGCGTCTCTGTTACGAAGATTTCTGTGGCGGGGACAACGCGACCGCGGCTTCGCTGGTTAGGACACGAAAGACAAACGTCTCCTGGAGATACAGCCGCACGAGAGAATCGGTATGGCTGAGGTAGCCGATCGAGACGTCCTGCCCGATGTTGAGCTCAAAATCGCCGCCTCGCGTGGTTAGAACGAAGGCGCCTTCGATCGCCGGCGCCCAGACAAGGCTGCCGTCAACGATTCTCTTGACATGCTCGAGGACGGGATATCCGTGATCGCGGGTCTCGGCGAGCGCCGTATACTCTTGGGCGCCGAACAAAACCGAGTAGGGCCCATTTACACCCACAAGGCGCAACTGGCTCAATGCCTGGGCCACCGCATCGGGATAATCTCGCACATCCGCAGGGAGCGAGACGATTGGGTTGCTGGTCTGCTCTCGAATGCCCTGGATATTCGCTTCGGCATATCCGTTGAAGATTGCCCGGTCTTCGGCAAAGGCAAGTTTCTTCGCGGCGTCTTTCGCAGACTGCCAATCCGAGTCATCCGACCCGCGCTCAACGTCATCGATTGCCTGACGGGATAGTTCAAAAGGCACTCGCAGCTCGACAAGCGGCTTGACCTCTCGCTGGCTCGCGATGATATCGTCCGCGGGAGGAGCGATCGAGCGCAGGTGGCCGGTCGCAACTCCGGGCAGAGCAATTCCTCCCGGCGATGGAACGTCAACAACCCGTCGTCCGGCCAGATACCGCTTCAGCGTTCTCGTCGTCTCTTCTTCAATTTCCGACCATGCAGCGTCAGAGACTGGCGCCAGTTCCCGATGGAGGTTATTCATCTCGCTCTCCCTTGAGTGATCCTATCTTGAGTGACGTATCATCCGCCGACGATGCCGGTGGCGGGTTATATATCTTCGATGCGACAGTTTCCGCTGAGTCCAGTGCATTTCCGCTGATGCTGTCAAGAAACGTCGCTGACGGCACAAAGAACAAACTGCCGGTGACCGCGCGGCTGAAATCGAGCAGGCGGTCATAATTGCCAGGGGGACGGCCGACGAACATATTCTGAAGCATCGTCTCCGTTATGCGCGGAGTGCGGCTGTAACCGATGAAGTATGTCCCGAACTCGTCGTGGCCTGGCCGTCCGAATGGCATGTTGTCTCTCAGGATCTTGAGTTCTTTTCCATCTTCCTCGATGACAGTCAGCGCGTTGTGTGCCGACGACGGTTTCTCGGCATCGCTCAGTTCGATATCTGAGAGTTTCCTGCGGCCAATGATATGCTCCTGCGCCTCAATGGAAAGAAGGTTCCACGCCTTCATGTTGTGAAGGTACTTTTGCACGATGACATAGCTGCCCCCTGCAAAGACCGGGTCTTCACCACCGATAATTGAAGCCGCACGAGCAGCCTCTCCCTGAGGATTTTCCGTGCCATCGACGAAACCGATGATATCGCGATCGTCGAAGTACCGGAATCCGTGAACCTCGTCAGCAATCGAAACTGTATCTCCGATGCTGTCCATGATCTGGGTCGCCAATTCAAAACAGAGGTCCATGCGTTTAGCTCGAATGTGGAACAGGATGTCGCCGGGAGTAGAGACGGCGTGGCGGCCGCCTGACCGAATCTCTCGAAACGGGTGAAGCTCCGCGGGCCGTGGCGATCCAAAAAGATTGTCCCACGAATCGGACCCGAATCCAACGACGCAACTAAGACCCGCCTCAATGTCTCGAAACTGAACGGCGCGGATGAGCCCGGAAAGGTCTGCGCAGAACGATCGCAGAAGCGCATGGGCGTCCGGGTCCTGGCGAATGCACACAACCAGAAAAATCGCCGCGCGCGTAAGCGGAGCGACCACATTCTGGGGAAGAACAGTCTCGTTTAGCTCCTCGGGTGTGTCCATTGCGTCAATCTCGATTCACGAAGATTCTCATACATTGTTTTTCATTGGTCAAGAACCCGCCCGCGCCGCCGCTTCGTAGCAAAAGCGTATGCCCATTGCAGCAGCACAAAAACGCGATTGGCAAACCCGATTAAAAAGTAGATGTGGACTCCCGCCCAGATGAACCACGCCGGGAATCCCCAGAAGCGCACGAAGCGCAGATCCGCCACTGCATAAGTCCGACCGACAATAGCAAGATCTCCCTTGTCCCAATACCAGAACGGCGGAGGCGCCGGACGATTCTTCACCCGTCTGAGAATAAGTCGTGAGACGTACGTCCCTTCCTGAATGGCCGGCTGCGCAACACCGGGCATTACCAATGATTCGCGTGATCGAATTCCGATAAGATTCCGGGAAGGCGCAACGACATGCGCCGTGTCGCCGATGGCGAAAATCTCCTGATAACCCGGCACAGACAAATCCGGCCCCACGACGATTCTTCCAGAAGCATCATCGGCCACGCCCAGCCATTTGGCGGCGGGAGATGCCACCACGCCGGCACCCCAGACTACCGTTGCCGCGGGGACTGTCTGCCCACCGGCGACGATACCGCTCGCATCAACCGCGGTGACGCGGGTATCCACATGCACCTCGACGCCCAGGCCTTCCAGATGCCGCCGCGCCTGCAGAGATAGATTCTCGCGATACGTCGGAAGCACGCGCGGGCCAGCTTCATACAACAGGATCCGCGCAGTCCGCAAATCGATGTGGCGGAAGTCCCGCTTAAGCGCTATGTGCAACATCTCGGCCAGCGTTGCAGCCATCTCTACGCCCACGGTCCCACCTCCCACCAGAACAAATGTCAGTTGCCGCCGGATCTCCCCAGCGTCCGCCTCACCAGAAGCAGCGATGTTCTCGGCCCGCTCCAGCGCCGCCAGCACCCGGGTACGAATGATGTCTGCCCCTTCCAGCGACTCAAGCGGTTTTGCGATCTCGCGCCATTCGTCATGGCCAAAGTAGTTGTATTGGATTCCTGTGGCGAGAATCAGAAAATCGTACGGCACGGCGCGATCCTTCAGACGAACCAGACGGTTCACTGAGTCGATGCCGATGACTTCGTCCATCAGTACATCCACGTTGCACTGGCGGCTGAGCATGGAGCGCAGGGGCGCCGCGATTTCGTCCGGAGAAAGCAATCCGGTAGCGACCTGATACAGCATGGGACGGAAAAGGTGATAGTTCCGCTTGTCGATCAACGTCACGTGGACCGGTGCGCCGCTGAGTTCGCGCGCGGCATATAGACCGCCGAACCCTCCCCCAACAATTACCACTCGAGGTGCGGTCAAAATTCCTCCCGATCATGCACCGAAGGCCGGCTTCAATCTTGCTCTCCCCATGTTTGCGCATAGGATTTTCCATAGGGATAGAAGAGTTCCTTGCGGCCCTCCTTCCATGCGGCCTTCACTTCCGGCGTCGTGAGGTCCCAATCAGGCCGGCACTTGTGCGAGACCGCACGAAGATCCTGGCGGAGATCCTCAAGCGTCGGACGGCCGAAAAACCAATAGCCGTTGTAGATGTTGTAAACGACGAGGCCCGGCTCCAGAACAATGACGTGGGGAATCATCGGATTGTGGTCAGGGTCGGTGTATTCGGCAATATCGAGATCTTTTTGAACGATACGCCCGGCGTCGGAAAGGAATGGCCAATGGGCGCCGACGCCCGAGCGGTATTCGTTCGTTAAGGTGATGTTGTCCGTGCTGATCGTGACCAGACGACAGTATCCAACTTCCATCTCACGGTGCAATTGCACCAGGAGTTCGGCTTGCCGGCGGTCTTTCGGACAATATCCTCCGCGGCTCAGCACCAGAACCATCGGATGCTGGCCCTGCAATTCCGAAAGCTTGCGGCGCTTGGTAGCGTGATCTGTCAATTCGTAATCGGGGAAGCAGGCACCGGGAACAATATCGGATCGCATGGCTGGAATGCTCCTTTCGCGACGTTATGCAAATTGAAATCGCAACATACGGCGATGATGAAGAGTCATCGCTTGCATGGAAACCTCTCAGGGCCATTCATAGGTCACCGTCCATACACCGCGATCTCCCCTGTGATATTCTTTGCCACCCCACGGCGATCCGCAGATATGTAAATATGCCCACGGAGTGCCGGCGAACATAACCATAGTTCCACTTTCGCGTGTTGATCGATGTGTTGCAAAGAACTACGAGTTGAGCCGCGCACTTAACGCGGCCCGCAGGGGTTTAGCTTCGGATGAATGCCAGGAGGTCCGCATTGATCATGTCGGCATTCGTGGTCATCAGGCCGTGAGGCAAGCCGGGGTAGATCTTGAGCGTTCCATGCTTGAGCAACTTCGCCTGCAACAGTGAAGCGTCTTTGTAGGGGACAACTTGATCGTCGTCGCCCTGCATCACCAGGGTCGGCACCGTGATCGCTTTCAGATCGTCCGTTTGGTCCACCTCGGAGAAAGCCTTGATGCCTTCGTAGTGTGCAAGCGCGCTGCCCATCATCCCCTGACGCCACCAGTTCCGGATAACCCCTTGCAAGGGCTTCGCGCCGGGTCTGTTGAAGCCATAAAACGGACCTGAAGCGAAATCGAGAAAAAACTGTGCCCGGTTCTCCGCCAGCACCTTGCGGAATCCGTCGAACACTTCTATCGGAGTGCCGCCCGGGTTCTCTTCGGTCTTGAGCATGAGCGGGGGAACGGAGGAGATCAGCACCGCCTTGGCTACGCGGCCTTGAGGCTGGCCGTATTTGGCCACATAGCGCGCCACCTCGCCACCACCGGTCGAATGGCCTATGTGGACCGCATTCCTCAGGTCGAGATGCTCGGCCACTGCCGAGGCGTCGGACGCGTAATGGTCCATGTCGTGGCCACTGTCCACCTGCGAGGAGCGACCGTGTCCGCGCCTGTCATGCGCGACGACGCGATAGCCATTGGCGAGGAAGAACAGCATCTGATTGTCCCAGTCGTCCGACGAAAGGGGCCAACCGTGGTGAAACACGAGGGGCTGTGCGTCCCTCGAGCCCCAGTCCTTGTAGAAAATCTGCGTGTCGTCCTTGGTCTTAATTGTTGGCATACCATTTCCTCCTGTGTTGGGTTGTGACGTTGTTGAAGCAGTCATCCCATGCAAATATGGAGCCGGATCAGCGCTGTCGCCGGACCCTCCACCGGATTAGTGTTGCGGCAGGGATGCGGTCTTTTCTGGAACAACAAATGTGACTGTAGCTTTGTCGAGAGGTTGATGGTTCGCGTCCTGCAATTCAAGTGCTACTTTGTGCGTTCCTGACGGAAGACCCATCAGGATGACGGGATTTCCGCTCGCGTCCGCCCAAACCCACGGGGCATCGTCAAGCCGTACATGAATGTGCCCGACGCGGGGCGACGCAGCCAGAGCACCGGCGCCGAACACCGGCTCCAGATGAATGTTCTGAGCGCAATACTGAATGATGACCACCCCACGGGAGGCAAGCGGTCCGGCCAGTGGCGGATCGGCAACAATCTTCGCTGGCGGTTCAGCGGTCGTGAGCGGGATAACATGGGCGAGACCGCACTTGTCCGTTACGCTTTGTGCCGCGGCGCCGATTGCGAATAGCGCGACGGCAGCGACAGTCAGGAGAGACCTCCCTTTCAAAATCATAGACACTAAACTTGCCATGCTCTTTCCTCCTGTTCGTTGACCTCACTCGAAAGCGGGATCTGTTCAATGCAAGGGTCGACAAGCAGAATCGCCTGCCCCCAATGGAGCTGCTTTTCGCTTCAGTGGGCCGGTATCACATGGTCAGCACAACGCGAAACTCCGCCTTGCCACTCATCATGCGGGCGTATGCTTCGGCTGCCTGTTCAAGCGGATAGGTTTCAATCATGGGACGCACACCTGTAAGTTCGGCGAAGTGCAGTGTGTCCTCGGAATCCGCCGGAGTTCCCGTGGACCAGCCTTGAAGGCTTTTACTTCCGTTGATGAGTTGGATCGGCGTGACCTCGATCGGATCGAATGAGGCTCCCACCACAATGAGCTTGCCGTTTGGCCCCAGCCCGTCGACCAACTCAGACATCGCTTTCGAGCTTGGCGCTGTCGCAAGAATTACCTGTGCCCCGCCCAGTTTTTGCAGTGCTTCGGCAGCGTTCGTTGCTTGGCTGTCGATGTACACGCTCGCCCCAAGTTCTTTCGCGAGCGCGGCGTTTTCGGATCCGCGCCCGATCGCCGCGACTTCGTAGCCAAACTTCTGCGCGAATTGAATCCCAAGGTGACCCAGACCGCCGATACCCAGTTCGCACCCAGGCCTTCGTTATGGGCCACCGCATCTTGTACGATGAGCGCTTGCACCCGCTCTGTGTGGGCCAAGGCAATACGAAAGCCAACCGGTCCACCGTAGTCTTGCATGTAAAGCGTGTAGCGCGACAAGCCAACAGCCAGCGTAAAGTCGCGCATGACCGAAGCGATGCGGTCAAAGGTATAGTCGAACCTCTTCGGATCTGGCCAGTCGCTGTGGCCGTAGCCCGGATAGTCAGGCGCAACCAGGTGGTAGCTGTCGGCCAGCCGCGCCAGCAGCGGCTGAAACATTCGCGATGACGATGGCAGCCCGTGAAGTAGAAGAATGGTCGACGCATCCTTCCGCCCTGCTTCGCGGTGGAAGATAGAGAGCCCATCAACTTTAACTGCGCGATAAAAGACTTGCTGTTCCATTGCTTTGTCCTTCGTCTGGGCGTTTATGCCAAGTGCGGCTGCGAGCGTCAGTCCCGAGACTGTAACACCCCGGAGGATCCGATATGTCGATCTCGTAATGTTCATGCATCCCCGCGATCTACCCTCCGACTTCAAAAGATCACTTCAAGCTCTGCTGGGACCCAATGTTCCTATCCAGCTATGAGTCGAATTGCGGCATCGCGCACAGTCG
>JBEKFD010000242.1:0-7161 GCA_050013495.1 Occallatibacter sp.
ACCCCCTAACTGTATGGGTGCAAGTTCCTTCAGCTTTGCGTTCAAGGAGTCGACCCAAATTGCCGCCGGCTTTCCGGGTTCAATGATGTCTGGTACGCAACGGATCAATGCGATCAGTGCATCAATTTTCCCAGCTAATGAGACTGTAGTCATGGCGCCGTGACCTGTCCATGACAATGCTATCGATGCCTGCTCGAGTTTACCTGCTGCCCGATCAGAAGATAGAGCATCGGCCAATTTGCGACTCAAATCGCTGACCTTGAATGCGTAATTGTCGGAGACCCCGATAATTATGCGCGGCATATTAATAATCTTGTCCTGGCACAGTAAAAGTGAAGCGCTGGATATGTCCACAAGCTGGCTTATAAGCTGACCGCATGCCCCGCTATTAAAATCGATGCAGTCAATCAGCTCGCCGTCGTGCGGACAAGACTGATCGGCAACGACTCTCAACAATGGACAAGTTTCAGGACCATGGAAGCTTATGAGTGCCACAAGTTCTGGAGCTTCGCCTGATTCACTCGCAGATGGTGCTGCGTCAGGGACCTCCTCAGGAGCGCCGAAATATTCGGGCAGCAGGCGATTTCCTCGGAAGAAGTCTACCGTAAGAGATTTCCATAGATGGACTGGCACGTCCCCATCCAGCCTGAATATCTTGGTGTATGTCGAGTGCTTGCCCGCCCTGTCAATATTCTTCTCGATTCTTTCAACGAATGCAATCGCCGGATAGGCACGGATTGCACCATCGAAGTGGCTAATGAATTCCGCCTCAACGGCATACTCGGCATGCACGTACCGGCACCCGTAATCGTCTTTTCCGAGCCCGGCACTAGGTTCCTCCAGCAATTCTTCCGCTTCAAAGGTCCGATAGCTAAACTCTTTGTCGTTTATTATCCTGGTTTCGGGGTGCTTCCACCATAAATGAGTTTTGCCGATGGATTCAAAGAAGCGAGTTTGTTCGTCCGCGCTATGCACCGTAGCGCCGCTTGGAATGCTCTGTATGTCATCTGAGAATTTAGGGCCGTGCCAGTACTCAAACTCCAGTACATGTTCAAGGCTCTCTGGGTGCCCTACCATATCGGGATCTAGTCGTATCCGTGCACGTACGTTCTTACCTTTAGCCGCGTCATCGAATCTTTTTAGGAAATATTGGTTGAGCGAATTGGAATTCGAAAGACTACGACGAAAAAACTTGTGAGCAAAGATTAGAACATTGCGCTCTCTATCATGAAATATGCCTGGCTGAACAACGTCAAAGGCAGAAGTCAATTCGTCGTAATAGGTGAGTCCGTCTTTGTCTACCGCTGCTGAATCTAAGCTGAAAAATTCAGGATACAGCTCGGAAACAAGGCCGTTTCGTATCAGGATCGCACAATGAGAGAAATCGGCTGTCGCGTCGCCCAAGTTTGCTTGATTAACACGACCCCGCAACTCTTGCTCGAAACCTGCACGTTGCTGCTCGCTTCTCGATTTGCTGTATGCGTCCGATATCTCCCTGAGGGCCTGCTCGTCCGCCTGAATCTCCGGATAGTGGATAAATGCAACTTGCCTCGCCATGTCTCGACACAGAACAGTTAAGGGGCTCGAGCTCCAGCCAGCCAACCTGGTCAAATCATGCGAGATGAAGCTGGGTGAGCCAAGTGGAAGCTTATGCTCCAGAGAAAATGCGACGTGCCTCTCAACACTGTTCACTAGTGCTTTTACCGGGACGCGGATATTCTGCTTATTCACTTGATCCGTATTGACGACTGCTCTCAACGTAGCCACGGCCTCATCTCCTCACCACGGGCACGACCAATGCTTCCTGGCCAGCGGATTGTATTACGGCGGGATGCCGCTGTCAGCCAGACCCAGTTTCGAGCCGAATGTCCGACCTCGACAGTTGCTGGGCTGTGAGCGGACCGACGGAACCCCCCACCCACAGCGGCGGTAAGCCGGGACGTCCGGCCCCGCTCCGGGCCCATCAGTCTCTGCAGTGGATGACGCGGGCACTGCAATCAGACGACCTCCCCCAGTTGCTCCAGTTCCTCTAGGTCTACGGTGAAGTCGAACACGATCTGGATTGGTCGCTCCTTTGGCTTGCTATCATTGTAACTGTCCACATCCAGTTTGAGTTGCCGACAATCGTCAACGACCTGTTTCCTGCGCTGTGCGAATGCAAGTTCCATATGCCGCCTAGGCGCGGTTTCAATGTCAGCCCAGAGCGTAAGCTGCTTGCCTTCGAGCCGCACTCGCGCAGCATGGTACTTTCTGACACGACGGCCCTTGGCATCGGTGAGATATTCTTCGCGCATCGATCGTGACAGCAGTTCGGCACACTGATTGACGGCAAAATCGCGACTTGCCTCAAAGTGTCCGGTGCTGACCGCCCACTCGCCCATATCGTGGGTTGAGGCTGGCCATGGCTGGCCAGCGTCGCGATACATCTGGACGAGACCTTGGCCGTATTCGATGGTAGCGCGCACTATTATTGGCCCTCCAAGTCTGGGGTATCGCCCCATCCATCAGCCAAAGCCGTCTGTGTAACGATCTGACGCACTTTGACCTGATGCTTCCTAAAGTGGGAGTAGGGAACTTCCTTTTTCCTCTGGAGTTGCCCGACCACGATGCCGGGGTGAACGCCGATCCTTTTGGAGAAGAGCAACACACGCTCCTCCGAGTACAATGGCCTAACACGAGCGATAAAGTTTTCGATTTCTGCAGGCGGTACCAGGAACTTCTGCGCAGCGTCGTTAGCCGCGATCTCCTCTTCGGGACCGTCACCGCCCAGATTCTCCATCAGATCTACGTCGAGTACCCCATTCTCACGTCCGTCGCCACGTAGAACATGCTCGCACTCATGCCTGAGCA
The DNA here is from genome assembly GCA_050013495.1 of Occallatibacter sp. GTDB lineage: Bacteria > Acidobacteriota > Terriglobia > Terriglobales > Acidobacteriaceae > Telmatobacter. The sequence continues at coordinate 2,851 of JBEKFD010000242.1, forward strand.
CGAACCAAAAGTTATCGATGCGATCATAGCGGATGGACATGGCGATCACCGGGGAATCATTGATCCAGAATGTGGCTCCGTCGATCTTTGAGCCAGGTAAGAATTCGACAATTACGAAGCGAACCCCGGCATCGTTTAGAACGCGGGCGACCAGTCTTATCGCCTCCGGCGAAATCAACATTTCCTTCAGCTTTGTCAACGCTGCTTGAAGTTTCTTGCTGGAATATGGCGGTGGGGTCAGAACTTCTGCGAGACGCTTCGCTCTATACAGCCATCCCCACTGCAGATTGGTACGCTTCACGTACTGCGTAGCCATTGCGGCATGCGCAAAGCTTGGCTCTTCATCAAGACACTCAATTTCGTAGAACTGTTTAACCCTCTCTTCCAAAACGTCGATCTGGCCTGACTGCTCAATCCAGCGACGCTTGACCAATTCGCGTACCGGGAATTTCGCATACAGGCTCGATCGACGACGGACGGAGTCGTCAGTCCGTTGGATCCGAGCCAGTCGATATTGACTGTCGAGATTCATCCAAAGGATGGCATCTGTTCCAAAGGCCTCGGCCAAACCCTGGGCTGTATCCGGAGTAATCTGCTTTTTCCCCGCGATCAGTTCGTTCACCAGTCGGAGAGGGCGGCCAAGAATTTCGGCAAGGTCAGTCTGCGTCCATCCGCGCTCCTCTAGTTCGTCTCTGATGAATTCCCCTGGCGGGAACACCTCCGCTGGCACTCTGTGTTGTGGCATCGCCCGTCCCCCCGGTCCCTAGTGGTAGTCTTCGATGGCCACAATGACAGCAATCTTCTCTGGAGTTGGTCCAACCAGCTCCAGCACCAGCCGCCATTGCTTGTTGAGCTTCATCGAAAACTGGTGGCTCCGACCGCCTTTCAGCTTTTCGAAGTGCAGAGACTTCAGGGCGTAGAAATTTCGTTCATCCCGCGCGGCACGTATCATCTGCATCCTTTTCCGGTACGCTTTGACTATCGTCCCGGAGAACCCGGCGCTGAACGAAGCGTCGGTTTCCAGCCGGTCAAGCGCCGAGTCCCTGAACTCTACGTCCATGGGTATCCTTCATATAGGCCGATCGCCGATTCGGTCAATAGGGGAGTTTCACACTTACTGTAAAATCGCTGTTGCACGGGGAAGTGTTTTTGTGCATGCTGAGCATGGTGGAGATGGAGGTCGGTTTTCGTAGGAGCCCAGTGCCGTTGCGGACGCACACGAGCGACGGCCTAACCGCCCCTGTCGGAGGTCCGAATGGGTCGACGGGAGTTCCTGAGTGGCGACCGCTAAAATCTCGCCGGGTCGTGGCGCGCGGCACTTGCCAATTCGGCTCTCTATGCCCCCTCATCAGGCGAATCCGAAACAACGTCCGGACCGCCTCACCAGCGATTGCGAAGAGTGGAGTGGTTGGATGGACTTCAATCTGAAACGCTTCTTGCGGCGGGCAGCGCCCGATGTGTTGCACCAGTATTTGGATGTGAGGCAGATCAATTTGGCAGGCCGGGTTGATTGGCAAAATCCGATGCAGACTCAACCCGACGCTCTTTTCGCCGTAATCACCGCCCTAGCCCAGCGTGATCGCGACGCCATTATAACCGACTTTGAGAATGTCGAGCAGCTCTGCGACGCGGTTGGCCAGGTAGCACTGCACTCCGTCGCCGCGGGCGACAAGCGTGTTCTATTTTTGCTTCAGTCTGCGGATAGCAACGTGGCGAAAAGCATTGCGCTGCTGCTCGCGCACGGCACCTTGTTTGAGTATGCGCTTGCGGCAGCGTACGCCGACCGTCTCCTCATGGGCCGCTCCTGGAGCGCTTTCAACATAAATGCCTCGGCAACGATAGGCTTTTCGTCTCCAAATTTGCCTGCATTCGAAGCTGAGCTTACGACAGCGCTGACGCGCCCAGATGGTTCCACCGGCAAGCTAAAGATTGATTCATTCGAGCGCGGCACGTTCGCAGAGGACGGGAAACTGGTTGGCCTAAATGTCCACTACGCCATTTATAGCGAGGGGCTCCCTGTAAGCGATGTTGCGTTTGTGGGTGACGAACTGAAGCGAGAAACCAGGCACCCCGTCCATGAAGGAGCGATCCTCTACGATGCGGACGGAAGCACCCTGGATGTTGTTGCCGGTGGCGGCAAGGCGGTCCGCAATCGGATCGCTGATTCCTTTGCACAGAACATGCTCGGCATTAAGGGAAAGGTCCATCCCGTATCGGCGAGGCAGTTCGACCTCAACCGGCTGAGGCGGCCAATGGCATTCGACTCTGACCCTGCCGACGGCATCAAGATAGCGAAGCTAACACTTTTGCGCCTCGCACGCGCCGGCAGTCGCTACGAGCGGGTTACAATTGAGGTCGATCCATCAGATCGCATTGACCTATGCACACGCAGCACGCAGTGGTTCGGGGACGCGGACCCTCTGAGGTGGCCCGATTGGTATGTAACGCATGCCACCCTACGCATCGTGTTCCACCCCGAGCCGGGCAGAACACGCGATAAAATAGTGTCCATTCAATTGCGATCAAACGGCTCGAACTTGCGGGATCAGACTTTGCAGCATCAAGTTGTGTGCCAGAAGTATTTGGCAAGATGGAGGTTGGTCGCTGCATCTGGCGGCTGAGTTGTATGCAGACCGAGACGGTCAACATCGTCCTACTCTTGTGCGACCTCTCGGAGGCATCGGACGAAGTGTTTCGCGAGTCCGAGATGGGATCTGGCTGTCATGGTGGTTTGCAACAACTGGCCGAGATGGGAGCGATCGAACGCGGACCACGACCCGAGACCGTGGCTTGCGCGGCTTGCGACGCCGATCATCCAGCGGTGATCGAATACGACGCGGAGCGGCGGTGCTACGTCCATTTCTGTCCGGAGGCGGGATTTGTGACGGTGAATGATGCCGATCTCGTCACACAGCGATTTCGCCCGGAGTGGCTGGTGGATTGGCTGACGAAGGCGCTTCCCATAACGTCACCGCTTGGCCGCCCCGCTCTCATACAGGGACGCGTTTGGCCACTTGGCGATGCGGCATGTGGCGACACTCGGGCCACGATCGTCTTCGCACGCCGTATATCGAGTCAGGCAGATTTTGATCTGCTCGCAGCTACCTTGCGACCCGCCCATCCTGCCGACAGAGGTCTGGTGATAACGACCACGCGGCAAGCGGTCCGTCAGGTCCCGCTTCCAGGTGGATATGAGCTGATTCCGCTCCCGGAGATTGTCAGGCTGAATCGAGACGGTCTGATGCTCGACACGGTGCGGCTCGGCTCGTGGATCAGGGGGATGCCAGCCAGCACGGCAAAAGGGGCGCCGACCCGACCCGGACGGCCTTCGCCGCAGGCTCGCATCTTGCAAATTTTCCACGCGCGTCGCGGGCGGGGACTGCCCGTCGTTAGCTATCTGGCCGAGGCGGAAGCAATTCTGGCCGAATGGCCGCAGCACGCGTCAGATCAGAAACCACCGAACGTTTCGACAGTGCGCCGGCATGTATCGCACGTAACCAAAGACAGTGCATCGCCGTAGCTGCTCAATACTGCTCAAAAATGCGCAGCTTGTTTTGAGCAACCGACATTCCGCAGTGTCCCGCTGTCCGGGCAAGCAGCCCGCAACACCTACGGACACGCAAATGCACACATCTGATCATGACAAGTTGGGCACCGGCATTCAGCCGTTGACCGTGACTATCCCGGAAGCTGTCCGATTAAGCGGCCTGTCGCGTTCAGAGCTGTACCGCCAACTGAGCGCGGGACACATACGTGCCCGCAAGAGTGGCAGCAGAACGCTGATCCTCTGGGGGTCCCTCAAGGCTCACGTCGAAGCTTTGCCGGAGGCAGAGTTCCGCGCACCGAAAGCCGCCTAAAACAAACCGCCCCGCGCGCGACAGCACACGGAGCGGCGGATCGTGTATTCGCAGGCGGACACCAGCGACATTCGCACGATTTGCGCGCCGATTCAAGCGCCGCGCGGGGCAAGGAGCCTCGCTGTGTACATCACCACAATGATCCGCACGTCCTACGGACTGAGACAGCTACCGCCTCGGCCGATGATCAGAGTGTGCCTAACCTACCGCGAGTTGGATGCACTGATACGCTCGATCGACCGCGATGCGGTACAGGCACAGCAGGCTGGACGTTTTGCTAAAGCGGACAGCCTGGCACTGCGCGTGGCCATCCTTCGAGATTCTGTGCGATGATGCGCGCTACTGACGTAGCATCCCGACTCGGGTTGCGCCGGTATCCGCGTTCATGGCGCGGTCGGTGCCCGTGCTGCGACTACGCGGGCGGTACCTTTTCGGTCCGGGCTGGTCGGGACGG
>JBEKFD010000243.1:0-7098 GCA_050013495.1 Occallatibacter sp.
GCTGGTTGATCTCCCCGGCCGCCTTCTGGCTGCGTTCGGCCAGCTTGCGCACTTCAGCGGCTACCACGGCAAAGCCCTTGCCATGCTCTCCCGCGCGTGCCGCTTCAATGGCTGCGTTGAGCGCCAGCAGGTTGGTCTGCCGCGCAATTTCTTCGATGATGGAGATCTTGCTGGCGATCTCCTTCATGGCCGAGACCGCTTCGAGAACCGACTTGCCGCTTTCCTGCGCATCCTTGGCCGATTTGTTGGCGATTTTGTCCGTCTGCTGCGCGTTGTCGGCATTCTGCTTGATGTTGGAAACCATCTGCTCCATCGAAGAAGATGCCTGCTCGGCAGCCGCGGCTTGCGAACTGGCGCCCTTTGAAACCTGGACGGAGGCCGTCGAGATGGACTGGCTGGCAGCCGACACTTCGCCGGCAATGGTGCGGATATCGGAGACGGTCTTGGTCAAGCCGCCGACCATCGCGATGAGCGCCTGCATCAATTTGTCTTGCGGCGAGCGCTCGCGGAGGTCCACGGTTAAGTTTCCGTTCGCGATCTCATCCGCCGCCGAGGTGATCTCGTTCATGGAGGCGATGAGGGTATTCAGGTTGTTCTTGATGAGGTTGAAGTCGCCTTGGTAGGTGTCGGTGATCGGTGGTGGATTGTCTCCCCTGCTGATCCGATCTACGTAACCGGCGGAGAAGTTCAACGGCGTGATCACGGCATCGAGAATCGTATTGACGCCGCGGACAATCTCCGCATAGGCGCCCCGGAACTGATCGTGCTTGCCGCGCTCGGCAAGTTGACCGGCATTGGAAGCCTCGGTCAGCCGCAACAGCTCCCTCTGCAAGGCCTGCAGCACCTGCGCTACATTGTTGATTGCCTGCTTCATCTTCTCGTGATCGCCCTTGTAGGTTTGGGCAATCAGTTCGTCGATCTTGCCGCTGGACACCTGTGCCAGGATCCGGTTGCCTTCGCCGATGGGGAGAAGAATCGCGTCCAGCATCACGTTGACGCCGCGCACGATCTCCGCAAAGGCGCCCTGGAACTGCTCCGGTTTGCCGCGGTCGGAGAGTTGGCCCTCCTTTGAGGCTTCAATGAGCCGCGCCATCTCCCTTTGCAGGCTCTGAACGACCCCAGCAACATTGTTGACGGCGAGCTTCATTTTTTCGTGGTCGCCCTTGTAGGTCTGGGCAATCAGTTCGTCGATCTTGCCCGCGGAGATTTGAGAAAGAATGCGATTGCCCTCGCCAATGGGAAGCAGAATCGCGTCGAGCATCACATTCACGCCGCGAACAATCTCAGCGTAAGCGCCTTGAAAATGCTCGGGCTTGCCGCGCTCGGAGAGCTGTCCTTCTCCCGATGCTTCGGTCAGGCGGCCCATCTCCTTCTGAACGCTCTGGACAACGATGGCGACATTATTGACCGCGATCTTCATCTTCTCGTGGTCGCCCTTGTAGGTCTGTGTAATCAGTTCGTCGATCTTGCCCGAGGAGATTTGAGAGAGAATGCGGTTGCCCTCGCCGATGGGCAGCAGAATGGCATCCAGCATTTCGTTCACGCCCTGAATCACTTCGCGATTGGCGCCGCTGAACAAGGTCGTCTGGCCCCGCTCCGAAAGTCGCCCTTCCTTGGAAGCATCCACCAGCCGCATGATCTCGTTGAGAACCAATGCGGATTCGTCCGGCTGGGCTTTCGTGGTTGTACTTGCCCGGCCAGGAAAGCCGTGCTCGTTTCCGTTGCCGGCGCCCTTGAGCTTCCGGCCTTCACTTACCAATGTTGTCGTCATGCAATCGATCCCTCCGTGTTGCTCAAGTTCTTGTTGCTTGAAATCGTTCTCTCCAAGATCGGCCTTGGTTCCTGTTCATCTGTTGCCCTGTGCCGGACCGCGAGAAGTGCTCGACTCGGCTGGTCGTTGTCGGGTGCCGGGGCTGAGACCGGCGCGGACGAAGCGCTTGATTCCCTTCAGGGTCGGCCCTCGCTTGGAACGCCCACTCCCCCGCTCCGCGCGCCCAATGGCGATGCCCGAGCGCCCTGGTTCTTGGAATGCAGGCGCAACGCATCTTGCACCAGCCGTTCCGGATCGAGAATGAGCGCGACCTGCCCATTGCCCAGAATGGTTGCGCCGCTCACCGCCTGAACATGGCGATAAACCCGGCCCAGGCTCTTGATGACCGTCTGGCAGTTGCCCAGCACCTGGTCCACGGCAAAACCGAAGCGGCCTTCACCGCTTTCGACAATCATGATCTGTTCCAACTCCGGCCTAGGGCCGGCGATGTTGAAATGCTCGCGCAGGCGAATATAAGGAACGATCTCCCCGCGCACGTTGGCCACATGCTTTCCGTTGGCCTGCTCGATATCGGAAGCGGTCAATTCGATGCATTCAAGAGTGCTGGCCAGCGGGAGCACAAAACACGCTTCGCCCACGGCAACCAGGAGCCCGTCGATAATTGCCAGCGTCAAGGGGAGGCGGAGAGTCACGCTGGTGCCCATCTCCGCTTGGCTGGCCACCTCAATGGTGCCGCGCAGGGCCTCGACTCGCTGCCGGACCACGTCCATCCCCACGCCGCGACCGGATACGTCGGTGATCTGCTGCGCTGTTGAAAATCCGGGCTGAAAAATCAGGGCAAAGGTCTCGGCTTCGCTCAGTTGAGCATCGGCCGTCAGCAGTCCCTTGTCGACCGCGCGTTGGCGCACCGCCTCCGCATTGATGCCGCCGCCGTCGTCGGATACGGCGATCAGCACGCTGGCCCCGGAGTGGCGCGCGGAGAGATGGATCTTCGCGGTGGCGCGCTTGCCGCGGGCCAGGCGCAGGGTCTTGGGCTCAATGCCGTGATCCATGCTGTTGCGGATCAGGTGCATGAGCGGATCGCCCAGTTGCTCGATCACCGTCTTGTCCAGTTCCGTGTCGGCGCCTTCCATGGTCAGCTCGACATCCTTCACCAGGTCACGCGCCAGGTCGTGAACCAGGCGGCGGAATTTTTCAAACGTGGCGCGGATCGGCAGCATGCGAATGTTCATCGAGTTCTCGCGCAGGGCGGATGTAAGCCGCTCGATCTCCTCCGACACCTCGGCCACATCGGGATCGTCGCGCCGCGCGGAAAGCTCTGCCAGCCGCGCCTGCACCGTCACCAGTTCCCCCACCAGGTCGACAAACTGGTCGAGCTTGGCGGCCGGGACGCGCAGGCTGCTGGCGTTGTCCGGCTTGTCGTAGTTGCGGCGTCCGCCGCCAGCCGCACGCGGTTCATTGAGCGCCCGGGCCACTGCATCGCCCGTCTCCCCAGCACTGCCTTCAGAAACCGCTGCCGGTTCAATGGTCAGCTCGCAACTGTCTTCGACAAAAATGAACACATCGCGCACCGCATCCCGGTCCACGGGAGCCGCCAGCACCATCTCCCAGGAAACGTAGCAGCGCACCGGATCGATTTCCGCCAGCGAAGGAACCATCTCCATCGAGGCCCGTACGGAAAGGCCTCCCAGTTGCCTAAGTTCCGCAAACAGCAGCAGCGGGTTGGCGCCATTCAGCAGTAGTTCGGGCCCCGGCGCGAAGCGGATTGCCCACTGCCGAATTCGGCCGGCTCCATGCGCGTCCGGCACGATGGAAGCTGCGAGGGCAACCGCCTGGCTTTCCGCAATGCCGGCTAGTTGCCGCACTTTGCCAAGAATCTCCGCCCGCGCCGCCGCTTCCGCCGCGCCTTCGCGTTCTTCCAGCATGGCCCGAATCCGATCCAGCGCCGCCAGGGTCACATCGATCAGCTCGGAGCCAACCTGAATCCGTCCGTTGCGCACCTCGTCGAAGGCGTTCTCAAGATTGTGAGTGAACGCGGCCAGATCCTCGAACCCGAACATCGACCCCGAACCTTTGATGGTGTGCAGCGCCCGAAACACGCGGCCCACCAGTTCCTCGTCTCCGCGGTTCTCATTCAGTTCGAGCAATGCAGCTTCCAGGTCGACAAGGACCTCTCGCGCCTCTTCCCTGAAGCTTTGCTTGAACTGGTCGGCGCTGCCTATCGTTGACACCCGTGTACCCCGCAAAACTATCCCGCATTCATCGCGGCTGGAATCGATGGAAAGCCTGCATCCGCGAGCGCGCCCGAGACCACATCCGGTATTTGCCCGGCCATCCCAAACGCCACGCCGGATCGCCGCGCCTGCTGTTCTGCCGCCCACAGCAACTGGAAGGCGGTCACATCCAGATATGCGGCTCTTTCCAGCGAAATTCGTACTGCTTTAGCGGATTCAAGCGCCTGGACAAGTGCTGCCTTCAATTCCGCCGAGGAAGAGATGTCGACAGTGCCCTCGAGCACAACCAGGCTCTCCGATTCGCTTTCATTCACGGTGATTGCCAAGTTCATCTCCGGGTTCTAAAAAGAAACTACTTTGCAAGTGCAACAAAACAAAGAATCGGCCAAATTCAGTTTCATTCCCCATGGGTCGGCTTCGCCGGTGGATGACTGATACCAGGCATTGAGCGCACCGTGGCCGTCGCCCCGGCAAGCAAGGGACCGCCATCACTCTGCGCCGGAGTGGTCAGGTTGTGGTTAGCGCTGGCCTGCGCAGCCAGTGACGGTCGTCCTGTTGGTTGGATCCCGCATTTCCCGGCTCGCCATCCATTGCTGCCACTCGAAGAGAATATGAGTCGGAATCTAAGCGATTCGAATGTTTCATCGGAGGGAATGGAGCAATCGTCGGGTGATGTTGGGGCGCGTGCGGGTTAGATTCTTCTCAGAACACACGCACCCGTTCCGCAATCCGAGCCGCCGAACGGCAGCCCCAAGGAAGGCTCCTCAAGTGAACTTCGTCAGGCCTGAAGTTCCGGACCGACCTTGCGTTTCGAAATTCGCACTGGCTTTACGTTCCCAATGCGAAGATCGCCGGCAAGGGGACATCCGCTGCACGCGGGCGCTTTGCCGCAGTGCGCCTTGCCCACGGCGACCGTAAGCGCATGCATCTCGTTGAACAGGCTTGCGCGGCTGGATGGCGAATCGTCGGCGAAAGCCTTCCGTGTCAACGCCACCAGCGCCTCATAGCCAGGGCGGCCAGGCCGGGGCGTCAGCAACCCGTGCCGCACCGCGATGCGGCGAAGGTACTCATCCGCCACCGGGGCGAGGTGGTTGAGCGCGTAAAGCAGAATGGCATCCGCGGTCTCCGGTCCTACGCTGGGCAGTGCGAGAAGACGGCGGCGGACCAAGGCAGTGGGATTGGCCGCGAGCCGGTCGAGTGCCCCGCCAAACTCCTCGTCGAGCATGGCCACAAATGCCTTCAGCGCAGGAGCCTTGCGCGTGTGAAAACCGGAAGGGCGGATGAGAATCCTCAAATCTTCCAACCCCAGTGCGCGAAGTCCGTCCAGCGTGAGCGCACCCGCCTCCCGCAGGTTGGCGAGCGAGCGCTCCACCGCCTTCCAGGAAGTATTCTGCGTGAGATAGGCGCCGAGAATGACCTCGAAGGGAGTTTCAGCCGGCCACCAGTGTTGCGGCCCGTAGGCGCTTGCCAGCGCATCGTGCATGTGTCGCAAGCGCTCGGCGGCGGTAGGACTGGCCTTCACGAAAGCGAATCCTCGCATGGTGGCGATTGCAGTTGCTGTTTCCACTCCAGGATGCGCGCCCGCGCGGCAGCCGCCTCCGCCTGCGGGACATGGCCTGCGTGCTGCAAGGAGATGGAGAGGGCGACGTGGGCCAACGGGTCGTTGGGAGTGAGCGTCGTGAGCGCCATGGCTGCCCCGACGGACTGATTGAGTTGTCCCGCATCGCGCAGCGCACGGACCAGCCCATGATGCGCTTCAATGTGTGAGGAGTCCGTGGCGATGGCGGCGCGGAACGCCTCGGCTGCCTCTACGGGCCGGCCATCGGCGAGCAGGTCTAGGCCTCGCTGGGCGAGCGAGTCGGATGGATGCAGGTCAGTCATGGGCTGGTTCTAGGACGGCTGGCTCTAGGATAAAGGATGAGCCGTTGCGCCGTTCTGCGACGGGTTCGAGGAGGTGTTGCATGGCTGAGGGGATGATGAAGAGTCACACGGAGTATATGGTGTTTGAAACCAAAAAGCGCCGGGAAATGGTGCACATTACCGACGAGGTGGAGAAGATTGTGCGCCGCAGCGGAGTGCGCGACGGGCTGTGCTTCGTATCTCCCATGCACATCACCGCCGCCGTCTACGTCAACGACCATGAGAGCGGGCTGATTGAGGACATCGCCAAGTGGTTGGAGGAACTGGCGCCTGCGCGCGCCGATTACAAGCACCATCAAACCGGCGAAGACAACGGCGACGCTCACCTGAAGTCGCTCCTGTTGCATCACGAAACCACCCTGCCGGTAACCAATGGCCGCCTCGACCTTGGAACCTGGCAGAGAATCTTCTATGCGGAGTTTGACGGCCAGCGCAGGAAGCGTTTGATCGTAAAGGTGCTGGGCATTGAATAACTATCGAGTGGAATCCTCGATTTTATAAAGTTGAAACTCGCGGATCGCAGCGCCGTCGGTGCTGCTTAGGATGTTCAGCCGGACGCGGGCTGCGGTGACGGTAGGGAAGCCGTCGAACTTCTTGTGGCCAATTGCCTGGCCGCTGAAGATGGACCTCCAGGCGCTCCCCGTCCAGATATCGATCGAGTATTTCTGAATGCGTTGCCCGTCGTTCAGCCACTCCATCGAAACCGCGCGATCGAAGGTAATGGGAGCATGAAAATTGGCTTCGAGCGTGGAGTGATGCGAGCTGGCAGGCGCACTCCAGAACGTGTCCGGGTCGCCGTCCAATGCGGCCGAAGCCTCTGCGGAAGCCGGCAGGTGTTGCAAAGCCAGGTTGTGGCCGTAGCGCGCGCGCAGGGCCTTGCCGAACACTTCAAGGCGCGCAACGTCGCTTTCGGGCAACAGGCCGCGCCGGTCGGGCGCCAGCCCCAGCATCAACTGCGCACCGCGCCCTACGGTCTCATCATAGGTCGTCAGCAATTCGCTGACGCTCTTCAAGGAAGCTTCATCGTTGGGGTGCCAGAACCAGTGTTCCTTGCGCAAAGGCGTGTCCGCCTCGACAGGCCGCCATCGGAGATAGCCATGGCGGTCGATCGCGTTCCAGTTTTCATAAGGCACGCGTCCGCCCTCATTACCCACCCACCGCGCATCGCCGTAT
>JBEKFD010000244.1:0-7253 GCA_050013495.1 Occallatibacter sp.
TCCGGATCCAGGCAATAAAGAAAGTTCATGATGCCGGCAAACAGGAGACTCTGCTTGCCGTCTGTCCACCACGTCATTCCGCGCGCCGGCTGGTTGCCGCCAACGCCTGAGTCGAATTTCCACTTCAGCGTGCCGGTCGCCGCATCCAGCGCGACCACCTTCTGCGTGGGCGTGTAAGCGTAGAGCGTGCGGCCGACGACGAGCGGATTAGTCTGGATGCCGCCCTTCTCACCCGTATCGAAGCTCCACGCCTGCTTGAGTTTCTGCACGTTGCCGCGATTGATCTGCGCAAGCTTCGAGTAGTGGTCCCCATCCACGCCGCCGTTGTAGACCGTCCAACCGGTTGTGCTCTGCCCCGAGCAGAAACAGCAAATCATCGTTGCCATCATGGCCGTGGCGAAAACACGATTCAATTGACTCATCCACATTCCTCGATGCTATGCGTTGTACTTGACGATCTGCATGAACCCGAAGTCCATGTGCAGTTGTTGATGACAATGGATCAACGTATCGCCCGGATTATCAGCCGTGAAATCGACGGCAACGGTATCCAGCGGCATCACGTTAATCACATCCTTGCGGAGCCCGCTTAGCTGCTTGTGCCCAATCTGCGCCACTTCAAACGTGTGCCGGTGCAGGTGGATCGGATGCTGATCGCCGCTCCCATTGCGCAGCAGCAGCCGATAGCGCTTGCCCTTGGTCACCTTGATCGGGTCCACATCGGGCCACGACTGGTTATTGATGGTCCATGTATCGAATTTCGATCCCTTCTGCGGGCCGACATCGCGAAAGGTCAGCGTAATGGTCTCATCCGGCGCTGCCGCGGGCGTAGCCGATGCAAACTGCGTGTAATCCCACTTCCATGCCGCCGTGCCGGTCACTGGATCGGTCCATACAGGCGCTCCGCTTTTGCCTGCGTATTCCACCACCACGCCCAGCCCCATCTTGCGAGCCTCGGCCAGCGTCGACCCCAACACCCACACACCCGGCGCATTCATCTCCACAATCGCATCCACGCGCTCGGCGACCGCGATTGAAAGCACATCCACGGCGGTCGGATTCGGAACCGGGTTCCCATCCATCGCAATCACCTTGAACGTATGTCCCGGCAGCGCCAGCACCACATTCTCCGTCGCGCTGGCATTCAGCAGGCGCATCAGCACGCGCTGCCCCTGCTTCACGCGAATCGGCTCGCCCGCGCCCAGCATGTGTTGGTTGATGGTCGCGTACTGATAGCCCACATCCGACCCCGTGGTCAGCGGATCATTGGAAGACTCGGCCCGCATCGTCTCAACCATGGGCACAAACGACCCGTTCCAATGGTGAATCGCCAGAAAAATCTCCTGATCGTAGTGGCCTGCGTCAGGCGCGCCATCCACCAGCAGAAACCCAAATTGGCCGCTGTACGTGCCCAGCGTCAGGTCGCCCCCTGCGCCGGCATGGGTGTGGTACCAGCGCGTTCCCGAAGGCCGCGGCGTATAGGTGTAGCGCAGCGTCGCTCCCGGCGCGATCATCGGCGAGCCTTCCTCCATCGCGCCATCGTTCAATGAATCGATCGCCAGCCCATGCCAGTGAACGATGTCCGGATTCGCGCTCGCATTGGTCACGTCGATGGTGACAGGCACACCCTCCCGCAACCGCAGCAGCGGCCCCGGCACTTGCCCGTTATAAGCTGCGGTTTTGATGAGCACGCCAGGAGCAATCTCCAGGCTGCACGGCTGGATCTTTAGCGTGTAATCGGGCTTCGAGGGCGCGGCGCTCGGCAACGCGGCTGCGCGGAGCAGATGGCTGGGAATGATCCCAGTTGCAACTCCTCCTCCTAGCGCCTTGCCCGCAACGTGAAGGAATTCTCTGCGGTCCAGCCCGCCGCGTTGCTTCATTTCAACCCTCGTTTGTCTTTCCTGGCTCAATCGAATAGTTTCTTCTGCGTCCATACTTATTGCGGACGATTCTGGCTGGTCGAGTCCTGCCTATGAATCTTCGAACAGGTGCTTTCGGGGCAGCATGCCCTTGTGCAGGATTCGGCAGATGAAAACTTCACTTTCGTCCACCCGGTAGATTACAACATGCTTTTCATGCTCTATGCGTCTGTATCCCGCTCGGATAGAATCGCAGACGCGACCCATCCGCGGGTTTTGGACCAACCGTTTGAAGCAGTCATCAAGGCGGTCGAGGTAGTGCTCCGCTTGACCCAACCCCCATTGGCCCAGTGTGTATTCGGCAATCTCGATGAGGTCGAGTCGAGCCAGCCGAGAAAACCGGTAACCGGGCAAGGTCTAAACCGTTCCCATAACCAGGGCCCGCCTGCGAATCCGCTCACGGACCTCGCCCATCACATCGCCTTCGGCAACTCCGCTCTTCTCGCCTGCTAGAACGGCCGCTCTCAGCGCTTCAAGCTTTATCTCATCCTCCCGTTCGCTTTGTTCGAGCACGCGCAAACCGGCACGCAAGACCTCGCTGGCATTGGCATATTGGCCGCTCTCAATCCTTTCGGCCACATAACGGTCCAGTTCGGGAGTCAAATTGATATTCCTGGTCGGCACGGATCCCCCCACAGCCTCTGATGGTAGCGTTATTGGCAATAGTTGGCAAGTTCGGATCCGTCGCTGTGATGCTAACCGTCACCGGAACCGCGTAGAAACAAACGCCGCCGAAAACGCCTCCTGCCAGCCATCCGCGCCACCCAGCGGCGGATCGCCGTCCTCCGGTACGTCGATTGGTGGGGGAATCGGCCCAGGCGCCTGCGGCTCGTCCTGCAAGTAGTTTCCATGCCCATAATTCCACCCCGCCGGAATCTGGTCTGGCGGCTGAAAATGGGCCGGGATCGGCGTCGGCCCAAAACGCCCCAGCGCCGATTCCCACCAGGGGTGAGTGTGATCCAGAATCTCCGCAGCAAAGTCGCCAATGGGAAACGCCCAGCGCAGCACATCGTCCTCCTTTGACGCCAGCGCGGAAATCATATCCACCTTGCCAGGCACCGCGGCGAACTCCGCCGTCAGGCAGTCGTCGCCAATCGCTCCCGCCATCAGAATTGCCCGCCGCACCTGGCGGTTGACCCCGCTGATGGCTTGCAGAATCACCCGCGCCCCCAGGCTGTGCGAGACAAACGAAATGCTGGCGGCATTGGCGAAGTACTTGTTCACGAAGTCCGCAATCATGTTGCCAGCGGCCATGGCGTTCTTGGGCTCCACGGGGTAACTCAACGCATAAAGAGACTCCGAGTCGCCGGGCCACAGCAGTCCCAGAAAAACCGAGGAATCCGGAAGTTCGAGCAGGCTCTCCCAGTAAGACAAATGCTCGATTCCGTCAGCGCGGTTGACGTTGAACCCGTGCGTCCCGATCAGCACGTCCTGGCCGTGGATGAAGCTCGCGAGTGCCTGCGGGCTCAGGTCGCTGTAGTCGCTGAGGCTCGTGCCGGTCTTGAGTTGGACCTGATTCGACACGTCTCCGCCTCCGGACAATGCACGAACGTCCAGGAAGTTGGTCATCACGCCCCCGCCTTCTTGACCAGTTGCATTGTGTTCACAGCCGTTGCCAGGGCGCTGGAAAGATCTTTGGCAATGGGCGCGAGCGGCGTGGCCAGTAGTCCCACAAGAAAGGCCAGAGCGATATCCCCGGGACTGCCCAGAAACTTCGAGCCCTCCAGGCTCCACGCGCCGGCCAGGGCAAGCGCCACCGCGACGATTGCAGCCAGCGCCCGCGTCCGGTTGCGGTACACCTGGTCCGACAACTGATAGGCTTCGTCCAGCATCGCCGTCACAATCAGGTCGAAGCGCGCGAACACATCGCTCTCCGCCTGCACCAATGACTGGCCGGCAATGGTCTTTGCCGCCACCGAACCCAGCAGCACCGGGTCCACGTTGGTCTTCACTGCCAGCGCCGCGGCATTTCCCGCGCTTAGATGGAGCTTGATCAGCGATTTGGCAATCGCTTTCTGGCTGGCCAGGTCGGTTCCATTAACCCAGTTCGCCTCGACGGTCTGGAGAATATTCTGCCGCGGCAGCGCGTTGAGGGGCTTGGCCGGAAGGTCCGGTCCCGTCTGGTCCGGCGAAAGACTCGTCACCACATCCTGGATATGGCTCAATCCGATCCGGTTGATTCCTGAGAATGCCGCCTTGAACGCATCCACAAGTCCAAAGGCCGCCGTTCCCAATCCGCCAATTGCAGTGATGATCTGCCCAAGCTGCAAGCTTTGCACGTCGACGCTCATCGCTCCCCCTTTTTGTGTTGCTCAACACTATAGGCGAAAGATGCAATCGAAACGTTACATTTTTTATTGAAAAGAAAGAAGGCCCGGTAACTTCGCGACAATTCCGGGCCTCTTACCTGTGAATTTTCGACGAGCTTTACCTCTACTCTGTACGCCTGGCCAGGAACCGCTCCATGAACTTGGTGTCGAAGTTTCCAGCGCGGAAGTCTTCGTCGGCAAAAATCTCCTGGTGCATCGTAATAGAGGTCTCGATTCCCTGCACCACGAACTGGCTCAGCGCTCGCTCCATCTTGGCAATGGCCTCCGCGCGATCGACTCCATGCACAATCAGCTTGGCAATCAGAGAGTCGTAATAGGGCGGGACCACGCCCTCGGCGTACTGCGCCGTATCCACGCGGACGCCGTTGCCGCCGGGAACGTTGAAGGCGGTGATCCTGCCGGCCGAAGGCGTGAACTTCTGCGGATGCTCGGCGTTTATGCGGCATTCGATGGAATGGCCGCGTATCTCGATTTTGGGAGGAAGAATCGCGTCCAGCCGCTCCCCGGCCGCAATGCGCAGTTGCGCCTTGACCAGGTCAATGCCGGTAATGGCCTCCGTCACCGGGTGCTCCACCTGGATGCGGGTGTTCATCTCGATGAAGTAAAGCTCGCGGTCCTCGTCCATCAGGAATTCGATCGTCCCGGCGTTCTGGTAGCCAATGTCCGCCAGGCAGCGGCACAGCGTCTTGCCGACCTCCTCGCGCATCCTTGGCGTGACCTGCAGGCTGGGCGCCTCTTCAATCAGCTTCTGATGCCTCCGCTGAATGGAGCACTCCCTCTCATACAGCGATGCCACATGGCCATGCTCGTCCGCCAGGATTTGAAACTCAATGTGGCGCGGCTGCTCGATGAATTTCTCCATGTACAACTCGCCGTTGCCGAATGCGTTGGCTGCCTCGCTGTGCGCCGCGTGAAACAGATTCGGCAGTTCGTCCGCGGAGCGCACAATGCGCATGCCCCGCCCGCCGCCCCCCGCCTTGGCCTTGAGGATGACGGGGTAGCCGACCTTCTGTGCCCACTCCTCTGCTTCCTCCACCGTGGCGATCACGCCGTCGGAGCCGGGCAGGATAGGTACCTTGGCCTTCTTCATGGCCTGGCGTGCTTTTTCCTTCTCGCCCATCAGGCGTGTAACCTCTGGCGGCGGACCAATGAACTTGATGTTCGAAGCGCGACAAACTTCGGCGAAGTTTGCGTTCTCGCTCAGCAATCCATAGCCGGGATGAATGGCTTCCACATCGGCAATCTCCGCGGCGGAGATGACGGCCGGTACGTTGAGATAGCTGTCCGCCAGCCGCGGCGGCCCGATGCAGATGGCCTCGTCGGCAAAGCGGACGTGCAGCGAGTTGCGGTCCGCCTCGCTGTAGACGGCGACCGTGCGAATGCCGAGTTCCTTGCAGGCGTTCAAAACACGCAGCGCAATTTCACCGCGATTGGCAACCAGTACCTTACGAAACATTCAAATCCTTCTGAAGGGTACGGGCTTCAGCCCGTACATAAAAACTGCTAAACCAGCCGGGCTTCAGCTCTGAAGGGTACGGGCTTCAGCCCCCGAGGGAATGCGACGCAAACGACGCTCACGCGGTCCGAATGGTAAACAGGGGCTGCCCAAACTCGATGGGCTGGCCGTTGGTCACAAAGCACTTCACAATTTCGCCGGCGGCGTCGGACTCGATCTCGTTCATCAGCTTCATCGCCTCGACGATGCAGATGACTTGCCCCTTGTCCACGTGGTCGCCAGGGGAA
The DNA here is from genome assembly GCA_050013495.1 of Occallatibacter sp. Classification (GTDB taxonomy): domain Bacteria; phylum Acidobacteriota; class Terriglobia; order Terriglobales; family Acidobacteriaceae; genus Telmatobacter. The sequence goes on from JBEKFD010000244.1 coordinate 5,993, forward strand.
ACAAAAGCAGCGGCGCCGGGCGAGGGTGAGCCATAGTAAGTGCCGACAATGGGCGACTTGACCACGTGCAGCCCCGCATCCGGGTCCGCGGCAGGCGCTGCTGCTGCCGAAGTGGATGGCGCCGGACCCGATTGCTGCACGGGCGCGAGTGCCGCTGACTGCGGCGCCGATGCCAGAAGCCGGGCCAGATCGCCCAGCGCGGCAGGAGCAGCGGGCGCGTTGAACTTGAGCCGGATCTTCAGGTCGCCTCGGTCCAGATCGAACTCGCCGACCCCATGCTCCTTCAAAAACTCAATCAGTTGTTTTAAATCCGCAATATCTTGTGGTTTCATTCGTTCCTTGACTCTCCCCCTGGCGGGGAGGATTCCTTAAAGCTCAATCAGCGCTTTGGTCGCAGGCGTCAGCACCTGACCCCCGGCGAGCGTTACAGCCACCATATCTTCGATGCGTATGCCGAACTCACTCGGCAAATAAACGCCCGGCTCGATGGTCACAACCATGCCGGCCCGCAGCCTGGTCTTCTGTCCCGCGCCGATGCGTGGCGACTCGTGAATCTCCAACCCGACCCCGTGGCCGGTGGAGTGGGAAAATGCCTCAGCCAACCCTGCCTTGCGCAACACGCTGCGGGCAGCCTCGTCCACATCCCCGCAGCTTGCCCCCGATCGCACCGCCTGCACCCCCGCCACCTGAGCCTCAAGCACTGCCTCGTAGGCCGCCCGCTCCTTTGCCGTGGGCCTTCCCAGGTGCACAGTGCGGGTCATATCCGAACAATAGCCTTCGAGGATTATACCGAAGTCAAGGGTCAGGAAGCCTTTGCGCGGCAGCGGCGCTGTGGTAGCGCGACCATGCGGCAGCGCGGAACGCTGCCCAGAGGCCACAATGGTCTCGAACGACATGCCCTCGGCCCCTTGCCGCCGCGCCTGGTACTCGAGCTCCGCCGCCACGTCCACTTCCCGTAGCCCCGGCCGAATGAAGCCAAGCATATGTTCGAACAGCCTGCATCCAATCAGCGCAGCCTGCGACATCAGCGCCAGCTCGTCCGCGTCCTTGACCAGCCGCAGCGGCCGGCAACCTTCGCCCCTGGCTGCGCTGCCAGCCACTCGACCGCAGCCACAGCCGGCGAGCCGGTGACGATCTGGAATTGTGCCCCTTTTACCTCTTCAGCCGCCTGCGCCTTGTAGCGGCCATCGGTAAACAACCGGGCTACGCGGCGGGTTACAGCCAAGGCCGCGCTGGAGCCGGTAAATCCAGAGAGGTAGCG